>NZ_JBBPHJ010000001.1:0-284063 GCF_038039665.1 Myroides sp. C4067 | reverse complement strand
GAGCTCCAGCCTTCCAAGCTGGTTGTCGCGAGTTCGAGCCTCGTCTTCCGCTCTATAAAAAAAGCCCTAACATTTGTTAGGGCTTTTTTTGTTTAGTTAAGATGGCTTAAGTCTGTATTAGTTTTTACTTCATAAGCTTCTTTATTTTGCTCAAATATTCTAGCGTCTAATTCACCTTTTAGAGTGATTCGGTCACCTTTTACTTCTAACCAACTACCTTCTCTAAGCCCTACTACAGGTTGTGTATTAAAAGCGTGGAACTCATTGATACGTGTTTCTCTAGTTTCTCCCATGTGAGTCGAACCTTCGATAGGGTCTAGGTAATGAGGGTTTAGGTTAAAGGGTACGAAACCAAATGTCTTGAATGAAGGTGGGTATACGATAGGCATATCATTAGTCGTTTCCATTGTAAGCCCACAGATATTACTTCCTGCACTACATCCTAGATATGGCGTTCCGTTGTTTACAACATCTATTACCGCATTCAGTACATTGTTTTTATATAGTTGTTGTACTAATAAGAAGGTGTTTCCTCCTCCTGTGAAGATTCCCTCTGCTTGTTGTACAGCTTCTACAGGGTTAGTGTACTCGTGTATTCCTTTGACATCAATATTGATAGTAGTAAAAGCGGTTCTTACTTTTTCTGTATATTGATCATGCGTGATGCCTCCTGGACGTGCATAAGGGATAAATAATAAAGTAGATATGTTCTTAAAATGTTCTTTTAATGTAGGTAATAAGTACTCTAGATAAGTCCCATTATATATGGTAGAAGTACTCGCAATAATTAGATTTTTCATGTGGATAAATAATTTTTGTAAAAATAAGTCGTTTAAATAGAACATTTGCCTTTTCACCTGCAAATGTTCACCTAACTAAAAAACACTATCATGAACCATGCTCAAAACGCCTTGAGTATAATCCTGCTTTTGATAAGCAGTATTTGTTTTGCTCAGGACTCCCCATCCGTTCTTAATGGAAAAATAGTGACTAGAGACGGAAACTTTGAAGGAATAGTGATTCTAAATTCTTCAAAGGATATTTCTGTATTATCTGATGATAAGGGGTATTTCTCTATTCGCAGTCATATTAATGATACGATAAGATTTATCGGTCCTAATCATACAGAGTATCAGTATGTAGTTAACGAATTTGATATCAAGCGCAGTCCTGTACTATTTCCATTAGAACCGTTATACAGCATCAATAGACTTGACGAGATTGTCATCACGAAGATAGATAGTGATGCACTAGGCTTTACAGATAAGTATACAAGAAGATATACTCCTGCAGAACGCAAGCTTAGAACTGCTAAAACAGGTGGAGGAATGATACCAATAGATCCCTTTGTAAATATGCTGTCAGGGAGAATGAGTATGCTTAAGAAGAACCTTGCTTATGAGAAGACAGACCACAGAGTAGATAAGCTGATAGAAGTGGTTACTAACGAACGATTAGTTGATTACTATCAAATACCTTTAGATTATGTGGAGGGTTTTGCGTATTATGCAGTAGAAAAAACAGAAATAAAAGAGTTACTCAATGTAGGAATGGTTAATGTCAATGAATTAGAAAGAGAGCTTACACCAGTGGTATTTGAATTTCTAGAGATGATTAAGAATAAGAAGGAAGAAGAAATATAATATGTGTACTAGGTCATATTTAGTATAACATAAATAAGGCTGTAAAGACAGCATATTGTCTTCTAATAAATAGAGGTATTATAATGAATATAATTCAGAAGTTATTGACTTTATTAATCTTGTTAACTGGGATAGGTCACTGTTTGGCTCAAGAACAGGGAGGGATGATAAGTGGTAAGCTAGTCACTCGTGGAGGTGATTTAGATGGGACGGTGGTCACTAATATCAATAGAAACAAAACGACATTAGCGGATAAGAAAGGTTATTTTGATATATATGGAGAACCACAAGATACTATACGATTTAGTAGTGTATACCATATGGAATATACTTATATCATAGCAGAAGCAGATATGAAGGGAGGCGTGCTCTTATTTCCCTTAGAACCCTTGCCTGATTTAAGTACGAGATTAAACGAGATTCTAATCACTAAAGTAGATGCAGGAGGACAAGGATTTACAAATAAATATACGAAGAGATATACTCCTGCAGAACGAAAGCTCAGAACAGCTACTACAGGAATATTAGATCCGCTGGTGAATTTATTATCTGGTAGGACTGCCATGCTTAAGAAGAATCTCGCATATGAGAGGGAGGACTTCAGAGTAAGTAAGTTGTTAAACACGATAGACGAAGAAAGGTTAGTAGAGTATTATAAGATACCTCCTGATTATGTAGAGAGCTTTGCATACTATGCTGTGTCTAGAGAAGAGATAAGAGATATCGTGAATGCTACGATAATTGATACTAAATTCTTAGAAAGAATGATAGCTCCAGTTGTATTAGATTTTCTAGAAATGGTCAAAACGAAGACAAAATAATCTATTATAGCTTACTTATACTTCTTCCTAGTCTTGTAGTATTTGCTTGTTCTAGAAGAATAGAGGAGGTGTAACTTCTTTTCTTTTGATCACCTCTGAGTTATTAGAGATTTAAATAGATCGGGGTGGCATTGAGGTAATAGAGATAGATGGGAGGTGGTTAGATGGAAGTTTTATTGAATACTTATTTTGAGTTTTAGGAATGTTAGCAGAGTTTATCAATGCTTTGCTTGCTTAGAAGTGAACACTTTATAAACTAGTATATGAAGAATGTAAAATACATTGCCATTATAGTAACTCTTCTTTTGGGAGAACTTGTATTAGCTCAAGAAGGATTAAAGACATTAAATGGAAAAATTCTTTTTAGAGATGGCGATAGAGATGAAGTGTTGGTTCTTAATGCTTCTAAAGGAACTTCTGTATTTTCAGATGATAAGGGATACTTCAGTCTGCAGGGGGAAGCGAATGATATTTTGAGATTCGTTAGTTTATCATACCTATTACATGTGTATATGATTACTGAAGTAGATTTAAACAGAGACCTTGTTCTGTTTTCTTTAGAAAGAAATACTACAGGAGAGGTATTGGACGAAATAGTTGTTACGAAAAAGAGTAAGTCTCCATATCCTAAATATACATATAAGTCTAAAGGACCTAGCCCTATGGAGCGACAGCTAGCTTATGCTACTTCTGGTCTTATCGCACCTTTAATCAATATGCTCAATGGTAGAACGAAGATGCTTAAGAAAGCGCTGGTCTATGAGCGTGCCGGGTTTAGAGCAGATAAATTTTTAGACTACGTAAGTGATGAGCTATTGGTTGATAAATATAAGATACCTTATGACTACGTAGAGAGTTTTGCTCTTTATGCAGTGAACGATGAGAAGGTAAAAGAAGCACTAGAGGTAACACCTGTAGATATGACTTACCTAGAGACAGTGATTGCTCCTGTAGCAGTCGACTTCTTAGAAGTGATTAAGGACAGACCTTTTAAAGAATTAGAACAACAAGTACCGGGGCAGAGCGATTAAATAAGTGATTTATCTAGTTATAGGTCATTATTTAAACAGGATCAGTTATAGTGTTTATAAGCACATTTTTTTATTTAACATAAGTTTGCGAGGGTAAAATTTGTGTATCCTATAGAATGGAATATTTTTACAATTATAATTAAGGAATGATGAGAATATTTGTAGCCTTTCTATTAATATTGAACTTTTCTGTTGTTTTCGCGCAAGAAAGAAAGATGATAGATGGTAAGATTGTATCTAGAACGAAGAGATTAGATGGGGTATATGTAGCGAATATTAATACAGGGGAGTCTACGATGACTGCTCCTGGAGGATATTTTAAACTGAAGGCACAGGAGAATGATACGATTATGTTTTCAGGACCTGTTTTTCTAGGATATAGACATCAGTTAGATGATATAGATTTAAAGAGAGATATTATTTTAATACCACTAGAGCCTAACTCACTCTATTATGAATTAGACGAAATAGTGATCACGAAGATCACTTCAGAATCTCTAGGGCTAATCCCTAAAGGGACTAAGATACGTACACCAGCTGAGCGTAAGTTATATACCGCTACTACAGGAAGCGGACTGATCTCTGTAGATGCGATAGTGAATATGATCTCAGGACGTACTAAGATGCTGAAGAAAGCATTAGCTTATGAAAGACAAGAAGGACGAAAAGATAAGTTCTTAATGTATATTAGCCCAGAGAAGCTGACTAAAGATTACAGCATTCCTAAAGATTATGTTTACGGGTTTGCCTATTATGTGGCTACAGATGAACTAATGGCTTCTATTCTGAACACGAATATAGTAGATGAAAAGAAAGTCGCTAGTAGGGCTGGAGAACTTGCCTTAGAGTTTATCGAACTGATCCATGAGAAGTTAGATCTAGAAGTGAAGCAGACTAAGATAGAATAGTTTAACAAATGGTTTTAGATAAAATCTATGTGAGAATTTAATAAACTTCGTAGATTTGTAACCTTATAAATAGAAAAACGAATATTTATGTTTGGAATCGGAGGGGGTGAAATATTTTTCATCATTATTATAATTTTAATGTTGTTTGGTTCTGATAAGGTTCCAGAGATGGCACGTACCTTTGGTAAGTTTATGGCTCAGTTAAAGAATGCAACAAACGATATCAAACACGAAATCAATAAAAGCGCAGAAGAGTCTGGTATTAAAAAAGATATAACAGAGACTTTTGATATAGATATTAATCCTATGAAGGATATTCAGAATGAAGTAGAGAAGCAGAAAGAGGACATTGAGAATATTACAGGGCCAATAAAAAGACAACTTTAATGTTAGAAACAATTGTGCAATGGGATAAGGAACTAATGTTGTTCTTAAACAACTTAGGTACTCCTACATTTGACCCATTTTGGTTATTTATCACGAAGCAGTTTAACTGGCTTCCGTTTTACCTCTTATTACTGTATCTAGTATATAAGAAAGTATCACTAAAGACACTGGGTATTATCCTACTGTTCATAGCAGGGCTTATCGCCTTTACAGATCAATCTACTAATCTAGTCAAAAGTACAGTAGGTCGCCCTAGACCGTGTAGTACAGAAGATATTAAAGCGATGCTTAGAGTAGTGAAGTGCAGTAGCTCACTGAGTTTCTTCTCAGGTCATGCTTCTAACTCTACTGCGACGATGCTGTTCTTATTCTTAATATTGAGAAGATATTATAAGTACGCGTTTTTAGTATTTATATTCCCACTCGTATTTGCATATAGTAGAATCTACTTGTCATTGCATTTCCCTACAGACATTTTCGTAGGAATGTGTGCAGGAATTATCTCAGGAACATTATTCTACCAAGGATTTAAATGGGTAGAAAAGAAATATAAGTTAGTCTAACTAACATTAAAAAAAGGCTTAGAATCTAGATTCTAAGCCTTTTTTGTTATCGTACTCTTGATACTGTAAGTCCATCTCTTATCGGTAATAGTATCGTCTCTACACGAGGATCATCTTTCAGTAATTTGTTATACTGATCGATCTCTAGGGTAGCTCTATCATTCCATTTGATATCTTCTACTACCTTACCTGACCATAGAACATTGTCAGATAGGATGATTCCTCCCTTATTCATCTTCTCGATGATGAGGTGAAAGTAGTTTGTGTAATTCTTTTTATCTGCATCTAAGAACACTAAGTCGAATTTCTTATCTAAAGTAGGGATGATGTCTAACGCACTACCTAAGTGCTGGGTAATCTGATGCCCATAGTCAGACATATCGAAGTATTTTCGTTGAAAGTCTACTAACTCTTCATTTACATCTATCGTATCGATAGTACCATCAGCTCTCAGTCCTTCTGCTAGCGATAGTGTAGCATATCCAGTGAATGTACCTACCTCTAATATGTGCTGAGGGTTAACTAGCTTAGAGATCATACTCAAAAAACGACCTTGGAAGTGACCACTCAGCATTCTAGGCTGTAGTACTTTTTGGTACGTTTCTTTATCTAGTTTGGCTAATAACTCAGGCTCATTTTCTGAGTGTCTTGCCGCATAATCCTCTAACTCTGGTGATATAAAATGCATAATCGAAATTCAAGTAATAATTAAAGGCACAAATATAATCCTAGATTGAACGTTGACCAAATACTCCTATAATTTTATGATTATTAGTCTATTTAGAGTTTGCTTAGGCTGTAAATAGCGATATATACTGTAGTTCTACTGTATAGATGGTTCGGGTAGAGAATTAGTACAGTTCGCAAAAACACCTCTTAACCCTAGTATTTACTTGGTATTTCCGAACACTATCCGAACAGAAATTACATTAATAAATAAGAAGTGTTGATATAGAGGAGATTATCCTCTATGTAGAACTTCATAATAGGTCAAAAAGGTAATTAATAGCCAAATACTCCAAATAGAGTCATCGTGATGTAATCATATAAAAAGGTGTTATTAAAAATAACTCCTAGAGAAGTGATTTATTTTTCTAAATTTATAGGAACCAATTATTTAAACTATTATGAAGGTATTAAAGAAAGTTCTGAAGTGGCTAGTGATTTTGATAGCGCTAGTTGTGGCACTGATGTATATATTTAAAGTGGATTACCTCTTTACGGCGGTGCGTACCATATACTTTAATGGATATAAGACAGCATTCTTAGATGATTATAAATATTTTCCGACTAGGGAGATTAAGAATGATGTAGGGCAGCCGTGGGCATTCACGAAGGATTATAATACGATAAAAGCGAGTGACAACTTAGAGAATACGCATAAAGAACTGGAGTCTATAGCTTATTTAGTCATCAAGAATGATAGTATCTTCTATGAGGCTTATTATGACGGATATGGAAAGGACTCTTATACCAACTCTTTCTCGATGGCTAAGAGTATCGTATCTGCTGCCTTAGGTAAGGCATTACAGAGGGGGGAGATCAAGAGCTTAGATCAGAAGGTAATAGAGTTTTTACCAGAGTTAAAAGGGAAGTATAAAGATGAAGTAACGGTAGGAGATCTATCTTCTATGGCATCAGGATTAGATTGGGATGAGGCATATTACAGTCCGTTCTCAGTGGTGACGAGAGCTTATTTTGATAAAGATCTGAGAAATGTAATGCTAGGCTTAGAGATAAAGGATAAGCCTGGGCAAAAGTTTATTTATAAAAGTGGAGATACAGAGCTATTGACGATGGTGTTAGAGAAAGCAACTGGTAAGTATATGACGGATTATATATCAGAACATTTCTGGAAGCCTATGGGAGCAGAGAATACGGCGTTATGGCAGCTAGACCATGAAGGGGATGGGGTAGAGAAGTCATACTGTTGTTTTACGAGTAATGCACGTGATTTTGCTAGGTTTGGTAAGTTGTATAAAGATCTAGGACAGTGGAATGGTGAGCAGATATTAGACAGCGCATTTATTAAAAAGTCAGTTACCCCACGTTTTAAAGATGCGCCTGAGTATGGCTATGGTTGGTGGTTAGTGAATCACAAGGGACAAGATTTCTTCTATATGCGAGGTCATTTGGGACAGTTCGTGATTGTGTCTCCTAAGGATAATGTGATCATTGTGCGTCTAGGACACTTAAAGGGATTACAGACAGAGGAAGATCCTCATAGTAACGATCTGTACACTTATATCGATGAGGCTTATAATATGTTGAACCAAAGGAAGTAAGATATGCTTAGAAATGTGATGCTAGATAGCCTACTCTTTTTTGATATTGAGACAGTGCCTGAAGTGCCTGCTTTTAATGATCTAGATGAGGAGATGCAAGATCTGTTTGATATCAAAACGGCTTATCAGAGAAGGGATGGGCAGACTGCGGCGGAGTTTTATGAACGTGCAGGGATTTGGGCAGAGTTTGGTAAGGTGGTATGTATCTCAGTGGGATATTTCACCTATAAGAATGGAGATAGACAGTTTAGGGTCAAATCCTTTGCAGGAGAGGAACGCCGTCTGTTACAAGAATTTTCTAATTTAATAGACGAATATTTTAATGATCCTACTCGCGTTCTATGTGGGCATAATATTAAGGAATTTGATATTCCCTTTGTCGTGAGGCGGATGTTGATAAATGAGGTAAAAATCCCCAACAAACTGTGTATTATTGGGAAAAAACCGTGGGAGGTGAATCATCTAGATACCATGGAAATGTGGAAGATAGGAGATTATAAACACTTTACATCTTTAAGGCTTTTGACTAGAATATTAGGTATACCCTCTCCTAAAGACGATATAGACGGGAGTGAGGTGGCTAAGGTGTATTATGAAGATAAAGATATTGACAGAATTATCGTGTATTGTGAGAAAGATGTGGTAGCAGTGGCACAGGTTTTGCTGAGGTTTAAGCGTGAGGAACTATTAAGTCAAAGCGAGATATTTTCTGTTTAAGTTAAAGAAATATTAAAAAACATTGGTTAGTGCTTGTTGTTAAAATAATTTTTTTCTAATTTTGACTTCAAATAAGGAAATAGTAATGCAGAAAATTTATTCAAATATGGTTTATTCAACAAAATGTGTATTCTCTAAGAAGAATGCATCGTTTATGGTATAGAGCTGTCTTTTGGATAATGATAAAGATATTTAATAAGCCTCTGTACCTCACAGGGGCTTATTTTTTTTAAGAAAGAAACATATAAAAATAAAGTAATGAATTTAGTCTATAATCTATTAACGTCAACATCGTATAAGGGAATTTGTTTTCCTAAGCGTTCGATGTATACATACGTAGCCAAGAGAGATAGCTTGTTTTGATCGTACTATTTTTATAGTTAAGAATAAATAAGAAGGTCCTTTTGGCAGATAGCTAAAGGGACCTTTTTGTATAGTGTCAATTTTATAAATAATTAAAAGAATGGAAAGTAAAGTTTTAAAAGTGTTGGGCTTCTCAGTAAGAGAACAACAATTCGCTGTAAAAACAGCCAACTACTCTTTCACAGTGAAAGATGGAAGAGAATTAGTAAGAGACGTGAATGCGAACTCTGCAGAGTTATTATTAGCGAAGCTAGCAGGTAGTATCCACGCAGTGGGGAAATTAATCGGTAATACATTGGGGTTAGATCTAAAATCTATCCAGATAGAAGTGTCTGGTGTGATAAAAGGGGAAGGCTTCGAAAAGGATAGCTTAGACCACTTCAACAGAGTAGATGTAATCGTAAAACCTACTTCTGAGGCATCTATAGTGTTGCTAAAAGAATGGCTAGATGCTGTAAAATCAGCTTGCCCAATGTTTGCAAATTTTAAAGAAAAAACTCCTACTATCGTTACGTTAGTCAAGGAATATGACCAAGTAAAAGTAGCGTAGTATGTCCGTATATTCTGTAAAAATTGTGGTATAGTATAGATGTTTAATTAGTTTATTAGATAGCTTATACTATATCACAATTATTATATATTTTTGTTATTCTAGTGATCGTACTGAATATAAAAAATGAAAGAAAATATACCTATATTATCTGTAAAGGATTTACAAATCGATTTTCTGAAAGAGAAATCTTGGAATACTATTATCAAAAGTAGCTCTTTTGATATCTATGCTAACGAGATTCTTGGTGTAGTAGGAGAGTCGGGTTCTGGTAAGTCAGTTACATCACTTGCGTTAATGGGGCTATTGCCTCGAGAAATATCTCGTATTAGCTCGGGTAATATCGTGTTTGAAGGAAAAGATATTACGCATAATATAGATAGTGAGTTCCGACTGTTGCGTGGAGCTCAGATATCAATGATATTTCAGGAGCCGATGAGTGCTCTAAACCCTTCTATTACTTGTGGCGAACAGGTGGCTGAGATACTTCGAGAGCATACTTCGCTCAGGGGGAAGGCTTTAAGAGAAGAGGTGTTACGCCTTTTCGATAGAGTTAAATTGCCTAATCCTAATCAAGTTTATACTAAATACCCTCACCAAATCTCTGGTGGACAAAAGCAAAGAGTCATGATCGCTATGGCTGTAGCGTGCAAGCCTAAGCTACTGATAGCTGATGAGCCTACGACAGCATTAGATGTGACTGTGCAAAACGAAATCATTAATCTACTGAAAGACCTACAACGCGATAATAAGATGAGTATCTTATTTATCTCTCATGACTTGAATCTAGTGTCGTCTATCAGCGACCGTATTCTAGTGATGTATAAAGGGGATATCGTAGAACAAGGAAAGTCAACAGAAGTGTTTAACAATCCACAAGATATGTATACTAAAGCCTTAGTAACGTCTAGACCTTCTCTTACAGAGCGATTAAAAAGACTGTCAACGATAGGAGGCTTTCTGAATAATAAGGTGGTGAGAGATGTGGTGACTACTGAGGATAGAAAAGATAGATTAGAAAAGTTATATAGTAATGCTCCTTTGCTAGAGATTAGGAATGTGTTCAAGGATTATGTCATTAATGGAGGACTGTTTAAAAAAGGTGTATTCCACGCACTACAAGATATTAGTTTTAATGTGTATGAAGGTGAGACACTTGGCCTAGTAGGTGAGAGTGGGTGTGGTAAGTCTACATTAGGCAATGTTATCCTACAACTCGATAGAGCCACTAAAGGGCAGATATTCTATAAAGGGCAAGACATCACGAAGCTTTCTTCTAAGACGTTTAGGGTGTTTAGAAAAGATATACAGATTATATTCCAAGATCCGTATTCGTCTTTAAACCCTCGTCTGACTGTAGGAGAAGCTATTCTAGAACCTATGAAAGTACACAAGATAGGAAGTAGTGATGCGGATAGAAAGGAGAGAGTGATAGAAATACTATACCGAGTGGGGCTAGACGAATCTGTATTTAACCGTTATCCACATGAGTTCTCTGGAGGACAGAGACAGCGTATCGGTATCGCTAGGACGATAGCAGTACAACCTAAACTGATCATATGTGATGAGTCTGTGTCTGCACTAGACATATCTGTACAAGCTCAGGTATTGAATCTACTAAACGATTTGAAGGATAAGTATAATTTTACTTATATATTTATCTCCCATGATTTGTCTGTAGTGAAGTATATGTCTGATCAGGTGATGGTGATGAATAAAGGTAAGATAGAGGAAATAGGCGAGGCAGATGAGTTGTATGCTCACCCTAAGACTGTGTACACAAAAGGATTGATTAGTTCTATCCCGAAATAAGATAGTGAAAAAAAGCTCCGATACTGGAGCTTTTTTTAGTTAGTTATATCCTGAATAAGGAACTTCTTCTTCTATAAAGTGAATGCCATTCTCTTCTAATTCTTTTAGGATAGGAGTATATACTTCCTCTTCTATAGGCATCTGTACACCTGGTGTAGTGATGATTCCTTTTAAGATTTTTAGAGTAGCGATCGCTACAGGAAGACCTACTGTCTTAGCCATAGCAGTGTAGATCTGATTATCTCCTATACAGACCATACGTGAGTCTATCTGGTGATTCTGTCCATGTAGTTCGTATCCTATCTTGTGATACATAACGATCATGTCTTTATCTTCTGGGCTTAATGACCAAGAATCACTTAAAATCTTTTCTAAGATTTGTGCAGGTGTCGCTTTCTTTAATCCTATTTTTTTAGTTGGGTTGAATAAGTCTAGCTCTAGTAGCTTGTCCCATATAATGTCATCTTGGTCAATACCTAGTGCTAATCTTAGTTTGGTCTCTACAGTATCTGTAGGGTGGTAGGGCAAGTAGGAGTTGATAAACTCTCTATAGGTCATCTCTTCTGAATTATCTATAGTATAGCTATCATCTGTTATTCCTAATTCTACAAAAAGATTCCAAGCCCTAGAGTATCCCACTCTTCTGATCGTACCTCTAAAGATGGTTTTAGCATCACGAAGTCCATAGACATCTTTGTATTTTAGAGAATCTCTATTGGCGTAAGCTTCGAACTTTCCATATCCTTCTACATCTAAAAACTCAGTACGTCTAAATACTTTGTTGTAAGGGATGTATTTATATTGGCCTTCTTGTAAGAATTTAGCTGCACCACCTTGCCCTGCCAATACTACATTGCGTGGGTTCCAAGTGAATTTGTAATTCCATAGATTGTTGTCAGATTCTGGAGCGATTAGTCCACCACAGAAAGATTCAAAAGAGATGACTTTACCTCCTTTTCTTTCGATATCGTGTATGATTTTCATCGCACTCATGTGGTCTATACCTGGATCTAAGCCTATTTCGTTCATGAAGATGAGGTTGCTCTTAGTTACTTCCTCATTGAGTTCTTGCATAGCGGGGCTGATGTAAGATGCCGTAACCATGTGTTTTTTATACTTCACACAGTCTTTAGCTAGTTCTAGGTGATGTATGGCAGGTAACATAGAAACTACAATGTCTGCTTTCTGTACTAAGGTTTGTCTTTCTGTTTCATTGAATAGGTCAAATGCGATAGCAGTAGCGTTAGGATGATTCATCGCTTTTTGCTTCGCGGATTCTAGAGATAAATCTCCTATAGTAAGGTGTAAGTTCTCTGAGTCTGATTTGTCCAAGAGATACTTGATTAATGAAGAGCTGGATCTGCCTGCTCCTACTATTAAAATTTCTTTTGTCATAATATTCTAGTTGGTTTTTCAAGATACAAAAATTAGTAGTTCAATAAATAGATTAAATTCTACAAAATTTTTAATGTGCTATTTGTCTGATAAGTTGTATATTTGAAAGAAAAATAAATGGGACGAAAAGTTATATTTATAGCTGCTATAATCGGCGCAATTGGTATTATGCTGGGAGCTTTTGGAGCTCATGGTCTAAAGAAAGTTGTAACAGAGGCTCAAGTAGCTACTTTTGAAATTGGCGTTCGTTATCAAATGTACCACGCACTTTTTTTACTTTTTATAGGTATATGCGGAATATTTTCAGACAAGGCTAAAAAAATAGTTATGTATCTGGTTTTGTTTGGAATATTGTTTTTCTGCGGTTCTATATACCTTCTTACCTTTAAAGATATGATAACCATAGACTTAAGAGTTGTTGGTCCAATTACTCCTGTAGGAGGAGTATTGTTCATTGTTGCATGGCTATACGCTGGAATTCAGGCGTATAAAAGTAAAAACATGATTAAATAATTCTTTTGTATATTTATATTTTAAATTTATTTCTAAGTTTGCAAACAAATTAATACACAACCTAAATAATGAAAATGGATATTTCTGAATCAATTTCACTGGAAAAATATGGTATTAAAGATGTTGTAGAGGTAATCTATAATCCTTCGTACGACGTTTTATATAATGAAGAAACTAACCCTAACTTAACAGGGTATGATAAAGGAGTTGTAACTGAGCTAGGTGCAGTTAACGTAATGACTGGAGAGTTTACAGGACGTTCTCCTAAAGATAAGTACATCGTTAAAGATTCAGTTACAGAAAACACAGTATGGTGGAATTCACCAGAATCTCCAAATGACAACAAACCAATCGATAACAGAACTTGGAATGCTTTAAAAGAGAATACTGTTAATCAGTTATCTGGAAAAAGATTATTCGTTGTTGATGCGTTTTGTGGAGCTAACGAGAATACTCGTTTAAAAGTTAGATTTATTATGGAAGTAGCGTGGCAAGCGCACTTCGTAACTAATATGTTTATCCGTCCTACTGCAGAAGAGTTAGCTAACTTCGGTGAGCCAGACTTCGTAGTAATGAACGGTTCTAAAACTACTTTCAAAGACTATAAAGATTACGGATTAAACTCTGAGGTTTATATCGCGTTCAACTTGACTGAGAAGATTCAAGTTATCGGTGGTACTTGGTACGGTGGTGAGATGAAAAAAGGTATGTTCGCAATGATGAACTACTACTTACCTCTTAAAGGAATGGCTGCTATGCACTGTTCTGCTAACAAAGGTAAAGATGGTGATGTAGCTGTATTCTTCGGATTATCAGGTACAGGTAAAACAACTTTATCAACTGACCCAAAACGTGAGTTAATCGGAGACGATGAGCATGGATGGGATGACGAAGGTGTATTTAACTTCGAAGGAGGTTGCTACGCTAAGACAATCAGCTTGAGCAAAGAGAATGAGCCAGATATCTATGGTGCTATCCGTCGTGATGCTTTATTAGAGAACGTTACTGTTGATGCTAATGGTATTATTGACTTTAACGATGGTTCTGTAACACAAAATACACGTGTATCTTACCCAATCGAACATATCGAGAATATTGTTAAGCCTGTGTCTAAAGCTGGACATGCTACTAAAGTTATCTTCTTAACTGCAGATGCTTTTGGTGTTATGCCTCCAGTTTCTAAGTTAACTCCAGAGCAAACTAAATACTACTTCTTATCAGGATTTACTGCTAAGTTAGCAGGTACTGAGCGTGGAGTAACTAAACCAGAGCCTACATTCTCTGCTTGTTTCGGTAAAGCTTTCTTATCTCTACACCCAACTCAATACGGTGAAGAGCTAGTGAAGAAAATGGAAGAGCACAATGCTACTGCTTATATGGTAAACACTGGATGGAATGGTACTGGTAAACGTATCTCTATTAAAGATACTAGAGCTATCATTGATCGTATCTTAGACGGTTCTATCGAGAATGCTGAGACTACTATCGTGCCTATCTATAACTTCGCTGTACCAACAGCTTTAGAAGGTGTAGATACTACTATTCTAGATCCTCGTAATACGTATGCTAATGCTTCTGAATGGGAAGAGAAAGCAAAAGAATTAGCTGGATTATTCATAGAAAACTTTAAGTTATATTCTAATAATGACGAAGGTAAAGCGCTAGTAGCTGCTGGACCTCAATTATAATATAATATATAGCTATATAAAAAGGAGATGATTATATCATCTCCTTTTTTTGTACTCTTAATTAAACAGTGAATACTTGTTTAACTTGTATAAAAAAACCACCTCTATATAGAGGTGGTTTTTTATGATATAAATAGATATTATTTATTTACTTGTTGAATGTACTTTTCTAATGCCATAGTCATAGACGGTGTTCCTGGTGCAGGAGCCATGATGTCTACTCTTAAGTTATTGTCTAAAGCTTCTTTTTGCGTTGTAGTTCCAAATACAGCTATTCTCGTATTGTCTTGACTAAAGTCAGGGAAATTTTTGAATAGAGATTTAATACCTGTAGGACTAAAGAAAGCTAAAACATCATATTTCACATCTGCTAAATCTGATAAGTCACTCATAACAGTACGATAGAATGTACCTGGAGTCCAATTTACTTTTAAATCATTTAAAGTAGTTGGTACATCGTGATTTAATTGATCTGATGCAGGAAGTAAGAAGGTCTCATCTTTATACTTCTTAATCAAAGGAGCTAATTCTGCAAAGTCTTTCTGACCTACATAAATCTTTCTTTTACGGTATACTACATATTTTTGTAAATAATATGCTACCGCCTCTGACTGACAGAAATACTTAAGCGTTTCAGGAACTTTATATCTCATTTCTTCTGCTACGCGGAAAAAGTGGTCTACAGAGTTCTTACTTGTTAAAATAATAGCAGTGTAATTGTTTAAATCAATCTTTTGGTGTCTTACCTCTTTGGCTGGTACACCTTCTACGTGGATGAAGGGTCTAAAGTCAATTTTTACTTTGAATTTCTGCTCTAATTCGAAGTAAGGTGAGTTTTCTACTTTAGGCTCTGGTTGAGAAACCAAAATTGTTTTCACTTTCATAATTGTACTTTTTCTTATAATGCTCCGTAATCTTTTAACCAGAAATATAATAATAGATAAGGAGCTATTTCAAGGGTGCAAAGATACAAAATAAAATAGAACACCTTATTCATTATTGATTTTTGGTTGTTTTTTATAAAAAGAACGTATAAAAGGATATTTGTTGCGATTAATGCAATCAACATGAATCCGATTATAAGTTTGTTGGTTATATTGTTGTAGAATAAAAGAACGTCTACTGCTAACAGTAACATTCCGATATAATTTCGATAGGTAGCTTTTTGTAGATTTAACGCATCCGAAAATTCGTCTATACCAAATGTTGTTGATATAATCTTATCTATTAAGTACTTTCCGATGATAAAGGTGGTTACAAAATTTAAAAGCATTAAGAACGAACCAAAACTGTAATCTGGTATGAGTTCGAAAGCTTTTAATGTTATTTGTATAAAGAAAGTAATCGATATAAGCTGTACAAGTAAAAAAGATAAGGTGAAACTATTTCTTAAGTTTGTATTATCCTTATAAATCTTTAAGTACTTATTCGATGCTGCTAGTTTTGTAAACTCAGAAAAACGTACGCCGAAGATGGTACGGTTAACTGCAATAATAGAGAATCCGATAAAGAATAGGACTGTTGCCCAATCTTTACTAGGGAGTACACGCTCGATAAGTATTAGATTCTCCATAATATCTGCAAAATTAGCAAAAAAACCTTTTAGATTGACTTTGTATTTTATTTAAGTGATAACTTTCTAGAAAAAGGTTATTTTTGTGGCAAACGTTTTAAAAAATGGAGTCAGGACTTGTCATTATACCAACGTATAATGAAATTGAAAATATAGAATTGATTATCGATGCTGTTATGGCATTGCCTCAGCATTTTCATGTTCTGATTGTTGATGATAATTCCCCTGATGGTACTGCAGCTGTAGTTGAAGAGTTACAAAGTAAGTATCCCGAATCTTTGTTTTTAGAGAAGAGAGAAGGTAAGAATGGTCTAGGGACTGCTTATGTCCATGGTTTTAGATGGGCTTTGGCGCGTGACTATGACTATGTATTTGAAATGGACGCGGATTTCTCTCATAATCCGAATGACCTTCCTAAACTTTTAGAGGCTTGTAAAGCGAATCAAGGCTTAGCGATTGGCTCTAGATATGTTACAGGTGTTAATGTGGTGAACTGGCCGTTAAACCGTGTTTTGTTGTCTTATGGAGCTTCTATTTATGTTAGAATGATAACTGGGATGAAAATTAAAGATACGACAGCAGGCTTTGTTTGTTTTTCGCGCAAAGTATTAGAGAGTTTTGATTTTGATAAGGTGCGCTTTGTTGGGTATGCTTTTCAGATAGAGATGAAGTATCGTACTTATGTAAAGAACTTTTCGATTACGGAAGTGCCTATTATTTTTACAGATAGGACGAGAGGAGAATCTAAAATGTCTGGAGGAATTATTAAAGAAGCTGTTTTTGGCGTTATTAATCTACGTATACGTAAACTACTAAACACACTATAATGACACACTATTTAATTAAAAACGGAAAAGTCGTAAATGAAGGGACTATTGTAGAAGCGGATGTTCTAATCGAGAATGGCTTTATTGCGAAAGTAGCTCCTAATATCGAAGTTTCTGATGATGTAACTGTTGTTGATGCAAAAGGGAATTATGTTATTCCTGGAATGATCGATGATCAAGTGCATTTTAGAGAACCAGGTTTGACTCATAAAGGTGATATAGAATCTGAGTCTAGAGCAGCTATTGCTGGAGGGATTACTTCTTTTATAGAGCAACCGAATACAGTACCTAATGCTGTGACTCAAGAATTGTTAGAACAGAAGTACGAAATAGCGTCTACTAAGTCATTTGCTAACTATTCATTTATGATGGGAGGTACAAATGATAACTTAGAAGAATTGCTAAAAACAAACCCACGTAATGTAGCTGGTATTAAGCTTTTCTTAGGTTCGTCTACAGGTAATATGTTAGTAGATAGACAGGATGTATTAGAAAAGATCTTTTCGAGTACTTCTATGCTTATCGCTGTACATGCTGAGGATGAAGGAACGATTAAGGCTAACTTAGCGAAGTATAAAGAAGAGTTTGGAGAAGATATCCCTGTGAAGTATCACCCAATTATCCGAAGTGAAGAAGCTTGTTATTTATCTTCTTCTAAAGCGATAGAACTAGCCAAGAAAACAGGAGCTAGACTACACGTATTCCACCTTTCTACAGCGAAGGAAACAGAATTGTTCAGAAACGATATTCCTTTAAAAGATAAAAAGATTACTGCAGAGGTATGTGTTCACCATCTATGGTTCACGGATAAAGATTACGATAAAAAAGGTAACTTTATTAAGTGGAATCCTGCTGTAAAAACAGAAGCTGATAGAGATGGTCTTTGGAAGGCGTTATTAGATGATAGAATAGATGTTATCGCTACTGACCATGCACCTCATACTTTAGAAGAGAAGAGTAAAGCGTATTCTTCTGCTCCTTCTGGAGGACCACTTGTGCAGCATGCTTTAGTTTCGCTATTTGAAGCTTCTAAACAAGGGAAGATCAGTATAGAGAAGATCGTAGAGAAAACAGCACATAATCCTGCTATTTTATTCCAAGTAGAGAAACGAGGATATGTAAAAGAAGGATACCATGCTGACATCGCTATCGTAGATGTGAATCATGACTGGGAAGTAAATAAAGACAATATTTTATATAAATGTGGGTGGTCTCCATTCGAAGGAGAGAAATTTAGTTCTAAAATTACTCATACTTTTGTAAATGGTTTCTTAGCTTATGAAAACGACAAGGTAAAAGAAGAACACAAAGGACAACGATTATTATTCGTACGATAAAATCAAAGAATAGATGAATAAATACTTAGTAATATTAGCTGTGTTTATACTTATGTCATGTAAGAATGATGTGGTAAAACCGTCTCCATTTATCGAGCAACAAAAAATGGAAGATATCTTATATGATATGGCATTGTTATACTCTATTGAGAGTGTAAGTGCGT
The DNA here is from genome assembly GCF_038039665.1 of Myroides sp. C4067. Taxonomy (NCBI): domain Bacteria; kingdom Pseudomonadati; phylum Bacteroidota; class Flavobacteriia; order Flavobacteriales; family Flavobacteriaceae; genus Myroides; species Myroides sp. C4067. The sequence continues at coordinate 265,486 of NZ_JBBPHJ010000001.1, read as the reverse complement.
ATAGTAGAGAAGATACTCTGAAAAGGCTTAACGTTAACTCTGTCTTTAAAAAATACGATATAGACAGTCTTGCTTTTGTATCGAATAATAGATACTATGTAGAGTTAGGCGATGGTGTGTACCACAGTATGCAGAACAATATTCTAAGTCGTCTAGAAGCGGCTAAGGTTGTAGCAGATTCTTTATTGTCTAAATCTCAAGAAGAGCCTAAAGACGAATTAAAGAAAGAAGATATTAAACTTGATGATACTTTGAAATTGGACCGAGAAAAGATCGATAGTCTTCAAAATCAAATTCAATAGTGTTTTTAATTTTTGAACAATCATAAATATAAGAAGAATGAGAAGCTTGCGCGATTGATCGTGTAAAGCTTCTTTTTTTTCTCGTTATCAGAGAGACGAAGTTGTCTAACTTCCATGCGAATAGACTTGATGTACGCGATACATGGATACTAGGGTGTTTCTTACCCATTAAGTCTGCGATATGATTGATAAGCTCTTGGTAAGTAATATTATTAGAAACTAATGCAAATCTCTCATTTTTAATATCACTGATCATGAGGAGATGCATTGCTTTTACTACATCATTTACTCCTACGATTCCCGCAATACCTGTGGTGTAGAATGGGAAGTCTTTCTTTACTTTTTGGAAGAAAGCTCCACTACCTTCATAACCGAAGCCACGTCCGAATACAATACCAGGATTGACGATGACTACATCTAGTCCTTCTTGAGTTCCTCTCCATACCTCCATTTCGGCTCCATACTTAGTGATAGCATAGTCTCCATGGTATAGCTCAGGGTTCCAATCTGTCTTTTCTGTAATGATTTTATCTTTGGCTATCGTCTCACCTAGAGCGGCGATAGAACTAACATAGCACAGTTTTTTTACGTTAAAGGCGATAGATAGGTTCACGATATTAGCGGTGCCTTCTATATTCGTCTTGCGAAGTTTTTTTTCATCTTTAGGCTCGAAAGAGACTAAAGCTGCACAATGATATACGTAATCAATTCCAACAAAGGCTTTTTCTAAGGCAGGTACATCTATTAGATCTGCTTTGACCCATTCTATTTTTAAGAATAGGGCTTCTTGATTGTTTAAGACGAAGAGGTTTTTCGTTTTTTTAATACTATCCTCATTTCTATAAATAGCACGAACTGCACCTTCTGACTGAAGAAGATGTAATAATAAATGTGCTCCTACTAAGCCTGTACCTCCTGTTACTAGTATCATATTTAGACAAAAGTAAGTTATATGTTTTACATAGTGAAAAATTATGAAATAAAGTTGAATTCTAACGCCCCTATTATTAGTTCTTAAAGGATAAATGTAGAAAACGTATAAAAATGCAGTGTTTGAGAATTTTTATTCCATAAGCTAAGGTTTTGAGCTATCTTTGTGTAAAATTTATTTAAATGAAGAATTTTATTGAAGAAGTGACTTGGAGAGGAATGCTCCACGACGTAATGCCAGGCACTGAAGAACATTTGTTGGAGCAAATGCGTGCTGCGTATGTGGGAATTGACCCAACAGCGGATTCATTGCATATTGGACATTTAGTAGGAGTAATGCTATTGAAACACTTTCAATTAGCTGGACATAAACCTTATGCTCTTGTGGGAGGTGCTACTGGTATGGTAGGTGACCCTTCAGGAAAGTCTAATGAAAGAAACTTATTAGACGAAGAAGCTTTACGTCATAATCAAAATGCGATTAAAGAACAATTAAGTCGTTTCTTGGATTTTAATTCAGGTGCTGAGAATGCTGCTGTGTTAGTAAATAACTATGACTGGATGAAAGATTTCTCTTTCTTAGAGTTTATCCGTACAGTAGGTAAGCATATCACGGTAAACTATATGATGGCTAAAGATTCTGTAAAGAAACGTCTAAACGGTGAGTTCCAAGATGGAATGTCTTTTACAGAGTTCTGTTATCAGTTAATGCAAGGATATGATTTTTTGCATTTATACAAAGAGAATAATATTACATTACAAATGGGAGGATCTGACCAATGGGGAAACATCACTACTGGTACAGAGTTAATTCGTAGAACAATTAGCGAGAAAGCATATGCGCTTACTTGTCCATTGATTACTAAAGCTGACGGAACTAAATTCGGTAAGTCAGAAGGGGGGAATATTTGGTTGTCTGCAGAGTACACTTCTCCATATAAATTCTACCAATACTGGTTAAACGTGGCTGATGCTGATGCTGAGCGTTATATTAAGATCTTTACATTCATCTCTAGAGAAGATATTGAAGCATTAGTAAAAGAGCATTCAGAGGCTCCACATTTACGTGTGCTACAACGTCGCCTAGCAGAAGAAGTAACGATTATGGTACACGGTCAAGAGCAATTAGATAATGCTATCAAAGCGTCTAATATCTTATTCGGTAACTCTTCTACAGAAGATTTAAAACAATTAGACGAGAAGACTTTTTTAGAGGTATTTGATGGAGTAGGACAGTCAGAAGTAGCAAAAGCAGATATAGAAGCTGGGTTAACTATCGTAGATGCCTTAGCAGCTAATTCAAATTTGGCTTCATCTAATGGTGATGCTCGTCGTTCGTTACAAGCTAATTCTATCTCTGTAAACAAAGAGAAAGTAGCTGAAGACTACGTAGTGACTACAAATGATTTGATTAATGATCAATTCGTATTACTACAAAAAGGAAAGAAAAATTACTTCGTTTTACATGTAAAGTAAGATTATAAGTACACTTATATAAGGGCTCTCAGTAATGGGAGCCCTTTTTTTTGGTCTATAATTTATCTGGTCATAAGGTAATGGGGTATTGATGGCATAGTGATCGCATAAAAAATGGGTAAAACTATGCGAGCAGTATCCCATCACTATGCTATAACTATGCGACCAGTCGCGTTTTTGTTGAGAAAAAAGGAGTACTCCCTCGTTGTATTTACTAGTTTTTGGTTCTAATTAAAAGGTTGACTATTCTGTCGTTTTGGATGGTTATGGTGTCTTTCTTCTCTGAGTATTATGAGAGAGAATTAAAATATACCATATACATGGTATTTCACAGAATGAGGTGTTGAAATACCTTTGTATTACAAAAGTAGGGAGTGCTATATCCTTAATCTGTTGTGTATAATTATTGTTTGTTTTGTAAGAAAATAATTACATATAAGGGTTTCCCTACTTTGCTTTTTTCACTGATAAGAAAAAATTATATAACCTAAATATTATGCAATCAATTCAACAAAAGCGAGAACTTGACACTCGTGTTTTTAGATTTCCTGATTTCTTTTCTTCTAGCGCATCTTCTATGATGTGCATGTGTTGCTTTATTTAGATTTTTCCTTTTTTAACATTTAGTTATCATATTGATTTAGTTCGATATGAATATATTTTTATTATTTATTTGTTTTTTGTCACGTAATGTCATTTTTATTTATATATTTCGGGCAAATCAAAAAACCATATTAAGATCTAATCTTTTTATTTAACAAAACTTTTATGCAAAAAATTTACACAATCTTGTTTGTGTTTGTAGGGTTCCTTAGCCTACATGCACAAGAAAAGCTAGTAACAGGTAATGTTACAGATGCTAATGGAACGTTACCAGGCGTTAGTGTTTTGATTCAAGGAAGTGAAGAAGGTACAATGACAGATTTGGATGGAAAATACTCCATTAAAGTCAATGATGGACAAGTCTTAGTCTTCTCTTTTATTGGATACAAATCACAAAATATTACTTATAAGGGACAGAGTGTTTTAAATGTAAGACTAGATGATGAGTCAAGTGAATTAAGTGAAGTAGTAATAACAGTGCCTTATGGTACAGCTAATAAAAAGACATATACTGGTTCTGTAGGAGTTGTTCAGGCAAAAGCGATAGAAAATGCACAAGTAAGTAATGTTACTAAGGCATTAGAGGGTACTGTAGCTGGTCTTCAGTCTTTTTCTGCAAGTGGGCAACCAGGATCTGAAGCTACAATCAGAATTCGAGGTGTAGGATCTATTAACGCAAGTAGTAACCCACTTTTTGTGGTTGATGGAGTGCCTTATGAAGGAGGGCTTAATGCTATTGCAGCTTCAGATATAGAGTCAATTACGGTATTAAAAGATGCTACTGCTGCAACCTTATATGGGTCTCGTGCGGCTAATGGAGTGGTAATGATTACAACAAAGAAAGGAAGAAAAGGTGAAGCTCCACAAATTGAAATATCAGCTAAGCATGGTTTTTCTTCAAGAGCCCGTAGTGATTATAAGCAGTTAAGTACTAATCAGTACATGGAATTGCAGTGGGAGGCATTGCGTAATGGATATATGGATAGTAGAAAAATGAATGCTGCAGACGCTGCTTTAGAGGCTACTAATCAATTGGTGAATTCTATTGGAATAAATCCTTATGGTTTAGCTAATCCAAATCCAGTTGGTACAGATGGTAAATTATTAGCAGGGTTAAAGCCTTTGTGGAATGACGATTGGAATGATGCATTAAGTCAGAATGCAAGATTTACAGATATTAATTTACGTGTTAGTGGTGGTGGAGAGAAGTCTAGATATTATGTTTCAGGTGGATTCTTAAATGACCAAGGATATGTAATAGAATCAGGTTTTAAGAGATTTAATTTACGATCTAATGTGGTTGTGGATGCTAAAGATTGGTTAGAATTGGGTATGAATGTTTCTGCTTCTCACTCTATTCAAGATGCTCCTAAACAAGACGATAGCGCTATTTCTAATGTAATAGGATTCGCAAGAGGACTTCCATCTTTCTATCCAGTATATGAAAGAGATCTTAATACAGGAGAGTATCTAAGAGATCCAGAAACAGGAGAGAGAATATATGATTTCGGATTATATAGAACTACTTCATATGCTAAATATAATTTAGCAGCTACTATGCCTTTAGATAAGGCGCAAGTAAAACGAGATGTTGCGACATTTAGAACTTATGCGCAAGCTAAAATTTTAGATAACTTAAAGTTTAAAACGTCTTTAAATGTTGATTACAGTAGTGTGAATAATCATAATGTAACTAATCCAGAGGTAGGACCAGGTGCTTCGACTGGTGGATCTGTGTCAAAATCAAATGGAAGAAGAGTGGCACTTACATTTAATAATGTTCTTAATTATGATTTAGATATTGATGATAAAAATACACTATCATTAATGGCAGGACAAGAGTATTTTCAAAATGATTATTCTAATTTCGGTGGAGTACGTCAACAAATTATTACTGTTGGTTTTGAAGAGCCTGATGCAGCTTCTCGTTTAGTGTCTTTTTACGGTAACTCAGATGAATATAAAATGTTGAGTTTCTTTGGTAGTGCTAACTATTCTTATGATAAGAAATATTTTTTGTCAGCATCATATCGTCGTGATGGATCTTCTCGTTTTCATCCAGATAATAGATGGGGAGATTTCTGGTCTGTAGGAGCATCGTGGAGATTAGTAGATGAAGACTTTATGACAAAATATCGTGATACTTGGTTGTCTAATTTATTAGTAAAGGCAAGTTATGGGGCACAAGGAAATGATAATATTGGTAATTTATATGCTTTCCAAGCATTGTATGATATCAAAAACTACAATGGTAATTCAGGAGTTATTAGTTCTCGTTTAGCTACACCAGAATTATCTTGGGAAACGAATTTAAACTTGAATATTGGATTTGATTTTGGGTTGTTTAATAATAGATTAAATGGTACAATTGAATACTTTGAGCGAAAATCAAAAGATTTATTGTTTTCTAGACAATTAGCGCCTTCTTTAGGTTTTACATCTTTACAGACTAATATTGGAGGTGTTAAGAATTATGGATGGGAATTTACAGTTGATGGATATCCATTGGTGACTGAAGATTGGAAGATTCATTTAGGTGCTAACTTGACTACTTATAAGAATAAAATTACTTCTCTTCCTTCTCAAGAAATGTGGAATGGGACTAAAAAGTGGATTCAATATGGTTCTGTGTATGATTTTTATTTAGTAGAATGGGCAGGAGTAAATCCAGAAAATGGAAATGGACAATGGTATGTGCAAAATGAAGACGGAAGTAAAACTATAACAGAAGATTATTCTTCGCTTACAAGTAAGGATAAGGTTTATAAAGGAAACTCTTTACCTGATGTTACTGGAGGTTTCTTAACGGAAGTAACGTATAAAGACTGGACGTTATCTGCTAATTTTTCTTATACTATAGGAGGAAAAATCTATAATGGGGATAAAACTAGTTTATATAGACAAGCAGGTAATGGTAATACATGGAGTGCAGACATGATGGGAAGATGGACACCAGAGAATACGGATACGGATATTGCAAGATTAACTACTAGCCCTGGTAGCTCATGGACTAGTCAATCAGATCGATTCTTGGTTGATCGTTCTTTCTTAAAATTGAAGAACTTGACATTGACATACAATCTTCCTAAAGAGTGGTTGAGAAAAATCAACTTAGGTTCGGCTAGTATATTTTTTCAAGCAGAGAATTTATTTACATGGACTAAAGAGCAAGGGATGGATCCTGAACAAACATTTGACGGAACTACTTATTACAGATATCCTGCTATGAAAGTTGTTTCTTTTGGATTAAATGTAAAACTTTAAAAAACGAATAGATTATGAAACGTAGATTTATAAAATATATATTGGGAGTTGTGTTAATGTCAGGAACTTTAGCATCATGTGATTTAGATACTTCTCCTACAACAGCTTTAGAGGATACAAAAGTGTTTAAGACAACTGCTGGAAATGAAAAAGTTTGGATTGGTTCTTGGGTTTACTTAATGGAAACTTTTAATAGTTATGCTAATCCAGGTTATGGATCTTTTTTAAGAGCTAGTGATGCTATGGGGAATGATGCTGTGCTTAATGGAAATTATGGTTTTGTAAGTCATTATAGATTTTCTGCGATATATGGTAAGGGAGGAACGAATAGTTTAAGCTGGATCATGACTTATAAAGTTATTGATAATATGAATAATATTATTGATAAGATAGATGTGTCAGAGGGAACACCAGCTGATAAAAGACGTATAAAAGGTCAGGCATTGGCTTTGAGAGGATTTATGTATTTACATTTAGCTTCTAGTTATGCATTTGCAATAGATTATGATCCAGAAGCTAAGACTGCACCTATTTATTTAACCCCAACTACAGCTAATACTGAACCAAGACCATTAGCTTCTGTTAAGGAGTTATATAATCAATCGATTAAGGACTTGGAGGATTCATATGGTATGATTCCTGATTTGAATACTTATAAGAGAGGTTCTGATAAATTTAAAATAGACCAACAAGTGGTCTTAGGTTTGTTGTCAAGAGTTCATTTATATGCGCGTAATTGGGAAGAAGCTAAAAAGTATTCAAATTTAGCTTTAGAAAACAGTGATAGATTAATGAGTGAAAGTGATTATAAGAGTGGTTTTAATGATGCTAGTAATGTAGAGTGGATTTGGGGGCACTTGCAAACTCCAGAACAGAGTAATGCATCTTATCAATTTCATTATTTAGATACCACTTCTCCTGATAGTTATTATTATAGCTTTAATGCGGATCCTTATTTTAGAGACTTGTTTGATGAAGGGGATTATCGAAAAAGTATGATTTACTGGGCTCCTAATCCTTCTAATAAGGAGCCTAAAGAAAAAGATGCAGCTTATATGCGTTATGCTAAATTTAAGTTTAAAGCGGGGCAAATAGCTGACATTGTATTAATGCGAACTTCGGAGGTTTATTTAATTAATGCTGAAGCGAAAGCTCACTTGGGAGATGGTGATGCTATTGTAAAGTTAAATCAATTAAAGTCTGCTAGAGGTGCAAAAGTAGTTAACGGACTAGGAGGAAAAGATCTTTTAGAGGCTATTTATTTAGAACGTCGTAAGGAATTGTTTGGAGAAGGTTTTGCTCTTGTTGATATTGTTAGAAATCAGAAGGCAGTAGAACGTAAGGCCATACCAACTGGAATGACAGTACCTTTTACTTATGAAGTGACAAATACTGATGGTACAGTAAGTAATGTAACAGTGAATTTACTTGCAAATGGACATAATGTATTGAATTTTCCAGATAAAAGTAATTTTGTTCCGAATAGTAAATATTACTTATACCGTATTACAGATTCTGAAATAAATGAGAATCCACATCTTTAAAATAAATGAATTAATTAGTTAGCAAAAATGGAGTTTTCAAAATATTTGAAGGCTCCATTTTTTTATACAGAGTATTGACTATTTAGCGTTATGTTAATACTAGAAAAAGTTATGTATTTTTGTAGTAGAATATTAATAAGATACTTTATTCTAGCAATAGAGGAGTGGAAGAGTTAACTTAAGGAGATAAGGATGTTAAATATAGGGATAGTAGAGAGTCAAGAAATCACGCGTTACGCTTTACAAGGGCTTATTAGAGAGGTTTGCTCAGGAGAGGTAAGTATTGTTGAGATTGATGATTTGACGGGCTTAAAGAGTTATCTTCTAAAGAACCCTAGTGCAATCATCATTGTAGATCCTTTTAGTAGATGTCTAGAGAAGCAAACGGAGTTATTGCTACTGCTGCGAGAGCAAAGTGAGAAGTCACAATGGTTGTTGTTTTTTAGTGAGTTAAATGAGCAATGGTTAAAACAGTTTTTGTCTAATCGCATTTCTGCTTTTAATATTGTCTTTCAAAATGATAAACTAGAACATATCAAGGAAGGTATCTATAAGACTATTTCTAAGGAGACCTATCTCGCACCTTGGATAATGAAGAAGTTAGAAGAGCATCAGGATAGTATTCTGAAAGTAGAACAGGTGCTTACTAATGCTGAGCGTGAGATACTAAAAGAAATAGCATCAGGAAAAATGACTAAGGAGATAGCTGCAGACCGCAATATTAGTGCTCATACAGTGATAACACATCGCAAGAATATATTTAAGAAACTAGGTGTTAGCAACGTGTATGATGCAACGCGATATGCTATTAGAGCCGGTATTATTACTGTAAATGAGTATTATATCTAAAGATGAAAATAAAAAAAAACTGCTATTAAGCAGTTTTTTGTTTTATATAAAGTTTTGATTTTTAAACATCTCAACGTTTATTTCTTCGATATAGTTTAAGACTTCGTCTCTACCTGTCTTGTCTTCTGATGAGGTAACAAAGCACGGAGGCATTTCTTCCCAGTTATCAGCTAACATTTTCTTTCTGTAGTCGGCTATTAGTCCAGCTACTTTTTGTTTACCTACTTTATCAGCTTTAGTAAAGATGATAGAGAAAGGAACTTCTGTCTCTCCTAGATACTGCATGAATTCTAAGTCAATCTTCTGAGCCTCATGTCTGATATCTACTAATACAAAGGCACTTACTAATTGTTGTCTATTCTCGAAGTAATCTGTGATGAACTTCTGGAATACAGCTTTAGTCTTTTTAGATACTTTTGCATACCCATAACCTGGTAAGTCTACTAAATACCAATTAGAATTAATTTTAAAGTGGTTGATTAGTTGTGTCTTTCCTGGTCTAGAAGAGGTTTTGGCTAAGTATTTTTGATTAGTAAGCATATTGATCAGAGAAGACTTACCTACATTAGATCTACCGATGAATGCGTATTCAGGGATAGGTTCATTAGGACACTTCTTAGCGTCAGAGTTACTAACAACAAATTCAGCTGTATTTATTTTCATTTTACTTGATATTTCTTTTGATAAACCACGCGTTTAGTAATTCGTTGAATTGATCTGGGTGTTCCATCATAGCAGCATGTCCACACTCGTCGATCCAATACAGGTCAGAGTCAGGTAGTAGTTCATTGAACTCTACAGCTACTTCAGGAGGGGTTACTTTATCATTCTTTCCCCAGATTAAACACGTAGGTACTTTTATTTTAGGTAAATCTTTAGACATATTGTGTCGTATCGCACTTTTGGCGATAGTAATAGTCTTGATTACTTTCATTCGATCATTAACTGTAGCAAAGACTTCGTCTACGATTTCTTTAGTAGCTATTTCTGGGTGATAAAATACATCTTCAGCTTTCTTCTTGATATATTCATAGTCCCCACGTTTAGGGTAGCTGTCTCCCATAGCACTTTCGTATAAGCCAGAGCTTCCTGTTAATACCATCGCTTGAAGATATTCAGGATACATTTTTGAAAAGTACAAAGCGATATGTCCTCCTAGAGAATTCCCTAGCAAGATCACTTTTTTATAACCTCTTCTATCTATAAAATCTTTTACAAATTTTGCGAAAGCCTTTACATTCGTTTTTAAAATGCTGTTCGTGTAAAGTGGAAGTTCTGGAAGAACTACTTTGTAACCTTCATTTGGGAAAAAATTTGTAACACCATCAAAATTGCTCAGACCTCCCATTAATCCGTGTAAGATAACAATTGGTGTACCTTCGCCAATTTCTATAAAACGGAATTTACCATCTTCTTTTAAAGTTCGCTCCATGTAGTTTCTAAATGCGATTTTTAAATTCCCACAAATATACGTTTTTAAATATGAGAAAAATTCTAAAAGGAGTAATAATTTATTGTAAAAGTGTGAATTTGTCCATTTCAGCGCTTCTGGCCTTGTTGTAAATGCTAATTTATGGATGTTGATAAAAGCATTTTTATAGTCAAATGCGAGGGTTCGAATTGTGATTTGTATTTTAAAATTAAGGGCTATTAGTCAGCTGATTACCCTATTTACTTGAATTATTTAGTTTAACACTCAAAACTTATCAACAAAGTGGGAAAAAGTGGTAAATTGTGGTAAAAAATTGACTACATTTGCTAAGATTATATTTATAGGTGTACATAGATGGCAATAATCGGAACATATGAATGCAAAATAGACGCCAAAGGAAGGGTGCTAGTACCTGCTTCTCTAAAGAAGCAGTTGCCTGGTATTGGTGATGGTTTTGTATTAAAACGTTCTGTTTTTGAGAGCTGTTTAGAGTTATGGCCGATGGCGGAATGGGATAAAATGATGAGCAAAATAGGAAAGTTGAATCCTTTTGATAAAAAGAATGATGCTTTTATTCGTCGTTTTATGGCCGGTGTGAAGAATGTTGAAATAGATGATGCAGGACGTCTTTTGATAGCGAAAGACTTAATCGATTTTGCACAAATAAGCAAGGATCTTGTTTTTTCGTCTAAAGTGAATATAATGGAAATTTGGGATAAGAAATTGTATGAGGCAACGCTAGAGGTAGATGATTTTGATTTCGGAGAGTTGGCTCAGGATGTAATGAGTAATATAAGTTTTGATGAGTAAAGAAGAATACGGTTATCACAGACCTGTTTTGTTGACAGAGAGTATTGATGGATTAATTACTGATCCGAATGGTGTCTATGTAGATGTGACATTCGGAGGAGGAGGGCACTCTAGAGAGATACTTAACCGTCTAGGAAGTGAAGGAAAGTTGTTTGCATTTGATCAAGATGAAGATGCATTAGCTAATGCGATAGATGACCCAAGGTTTACTTTGATTAATCAAAACTTTAGATACCTGAAACGTTATTTGCGTTTTCATGGAGTGAAGGAGGTAGATGGAGTGTTAGGAGATTTAGGAGTGTCATCACATCAGTTCGACGTGCCAGAGAGAGGATTCTCGACAAGATTTGATGGTGAGCTAGATATGAGAATGAATCAGTCTGGAGATATCTCTGCTTTTAACGTGGTGAATGAGTATGAGGAAGCAGATCTTAGAAATATGTTTTATATGTATGGGGAATTAAAAAATGCCGGAGCAATTGCAAATACAATTGTCAAAGCTAGAACAGATGCCCCAATCAAGAATACAGATGAATTAAAAGAGGTGTTGGCTAGATTTTTACCTGCACATAAGAGTGCTAGAATTTTGGCTCAGATATATCAAGCGATTCGAATAGAAGTGAATCAGGAAATGGATGTATTGAAAGAAATGTTGACACAAAGTCAAGAGGTCTTGAAGCCGAAAGGAAGATTAAGTATTATCTCTTACCATTCATTAGAAGATCGTTTAGTGAAACGATTTATGAAAAACGGAATGTTCGAAGGAGAACCTGAAAAAGACTTCTTTGGAAGATTTGAAGTTCCGATGAAACAGTTAGGGAAGTTAATCTTGCCTACTGATGAAGAAATTGCAGTAAATAATAGAGCTCGCTCTGCGAAATTGAGAATTGCCGAGAAAAAATGAAAAATAAAATAAGTAGCCCAGGAGATATTATCAAAGCGAAGATTCTTGTTAATGAGAATTCAGCTAAGACTTGGGCATTTATTATTTATGTAATCATTTTAAGTTTATTGTTAATTGGTAATACTCAGTCGTATGAGGCGAAAGTATTTAAAATAGCAAAACTAACTCATGAAGTGAAGATGTTGCGTGCAGAGTTTGTTGATACAAGATCAGAGTTAATGGAATTAAAGATGGAATCTACCATCACTAAGAACTTAGAAGAGGATGGGATATTTCCTTCTGAGACACCAGCGACGAAGATTAAAGTAACTAGAGAAGTAGAAAAAGAAAGTTTTTGGGATAAGTTATGGCGCTAAATAATAAGAATATTTATGTGAATATATACCTTATCTCTGCTTTGGTTTTGCTCTTTGCAGGAGGGATTGTCTATCGATTAGTACAGATCCAAGGGATAGAAGGAAAGGAGCTAAGAGCTAAGGCTCAAGATAAAACTAGAGTAAAGATAGAAGAGATTCCTGCGAATAGAGGGAATGTGTATTCGTCAGATGGAAGTCTATTAGCGACTTCTGTACCGGTCTTTGAAATTCGTTTTGATGGTTTGGCACCTAGTGAGAAGGATTTTTATGAGAATGTGAAGCCGTTATCTGATTCTTTAGGAGTGATGTTTAAGAAAACTTCTAGCTATTATGAGAATTTGCTTAGAAAGGCTAGAAAGAATGGAAACAGATATGTATTCATAGCTAAAGATCTTAGTTATACACAATATGTAAGAGTTAAAAGCTTTCCTCTTTTAAAAAGAGGCCCTTATAAAGGAGGGCTTATATCTCTGCAAAAAACAATTAGGCAACATCCTATTGGTAAGATTGCACAACGAACAATCGGGTATGAAAGAAAGAATGAGGATAATTCTTTCACTCGAGTGGGAATAGAAGGAGCATTTACATCTTATTTAAGTGGAGTAGATGGTCGTAGAAAGATGCAAAGTCTTGGAAAGGATCAATGGAAGCCTATTAATGATGAAAATGAGATAGAGCCTATCGATGGGCAAGATATCGTATCTACCATTGATGTCTATATACAAGATATCGCTCACCATGCACTACTAAAACAATTAGAGTATTATAGTGCAGATCATGGGTGTGTGGTGGTAATGGAAGTTGGAACTGGTGCTATTAAGGCTATTTCTAATTTAGGACGATCTGAAAGTGGTAATTATTATGAAACGATTAATTATGCTGTAGGAGAGAAACACGAGCCTGGTTCTACGTTTAAGCTAGCATCATTATTAGCTCTTTTAGAAAAAGGTAAAAGTGATACTGCTAGGATATACGATACGAATGATGGTGTTGTGAAATTCTATAATGCTAGAGTTCGTGATTCTAAATGGGGAGGATATGGTAAGATATCGTTAGCTAGAGGAATAGAGGTGTCTTCAAACACTGTAATAACACAAGCAGTGAATGAAGGATTTAAAGATAAGCCTAGTGAGTTTACTAATTATCTATCTACTCTAGGTATGGATAAGGCATTAGATATACCTATTAAAGGAGCTAGTGTACCTTATATACCGAAACCTGGTAAAAAAGGGTGGAGTGGATTAGCGCTGCCTTGGATGGCTTTTGGGTATGGTATTTCAATAACACCTTTACATACATTGACATTGTATAATGCAGTAGCAAATAATGGAGTAATGGTGAAACCAATGTTTGTCTCAGAAGTAAAAGAGTTTAATAAAACAGTGGTGAAGTTCGAACCAGAGGTTTTAAACCCTCAGATTGCTTCTCCAGAGGTTATTAAACAGGTACAAGGAGTACTGACTAATGTAGTTGTAAAAGGTACAGGTAGAAAAGTAGGTTCTCCTAATTTCTCAATGGCGGGTAAAACGGGAACTGCTCAGGTAAATTATGGAAAAGGAAAAGGAAAGGATATGTATTATTCTTCTTCTTTTGCTGGTTATTTCCCGACAGAGAATCCGAAATATTCATGTATAGTAATTATACATAAACCAGATAGAACGAAGAGTTATTATGGTGCGGATGTGTCTGGACCAGTATTTAAACGTATAGCACAGAAGATATATACGGATGTGCCTACAACAACAAGTTTGAGCAATATAGATGAAGTACCATCTAATGTGAGAACGAGTTACCAAGATTATCATGAAATAGTAATGGATAATCTTGAAGTTATGCCTGATGTGAGAGGAATGTATGCTATGGATGCAGTACCTCTTTTAGAAAATCTAGGCTTAAAAGTAGAAATAAAAGGAATAGGAAAAATAAAGAAACAGTCTGTAATAGCTGGACAAAAAATAAGTAGAAATCAAAAAGTAGTATTAGAACTATCGTGAAAAAGTTAAACGAATTATTATACAAAGCAAAAATGATATCTGTTACAGGAGGTGATTTAGAACTTTCTATAGCAAAGATTGCATTTGATTCACGTGAAGTTTCAAAAGAGACTCTATTTGTAGCTATACCTGGTACTGTAGTAGATGGTCATGATTATATCACACAAGCAATCAAAGATGGTGCTAGTGCTGTTATTTGTGAGAAACTACCAGTTGATATTGCACAAGGAGTAACTTATATTTTAGTAGAAGATAGTAATAAGGCATTAGCCATCGTTGCTAGTAATTTTTATGACAATCCTTCTTCTAAATTAAAATTAGTAGGAGTAACAGGTACCAATGGTAAAACGACTATTGCTACTCTACTATATACATTGTTTAAGAATTTAGGATACGAGGCAGGTTTATTGTCTACTGTAGTTATAAAAGTAGGAGATATAGATTATAATGCTACTCATACTACGCCAGATTCTCTTACGATCAATCATTATTTAAATGAGATGGTAGAGGCTGGATGTGAATACTGTTTTATGGAAGTTAGTTCGCATGGTATTGTTCAGATGCGTACACATAGTCTAGAGTTTGATGGAGGGATATTTACTAACCTAACACACGATCATCTAGATTATCACAAAACATTTGCTGAATATAGAAATGCGAAGAAAGCCTTTTTCGATCAGTTGCCTAAAGGTTCTTTTGCAATAACGAATGTAGATGATAAAAATGGGTTGATTATGACCCAAAATACAGATGCAACTATCAAGACTTACGGTCTTAAGAATGTAGCTGATTATAAAGCAGAAGTATTAGAAAGTCAGTTCTCAGGAATGCTGATGAAGATTAATCAGCGAGAGATTTGGGTTCAACTAATAGGACTCTTCAATGCTTCTAATCTATTGGCTGTTTATGCAGCAGCTATTCAATTAGGAGTGAATGAAGATGAGGCTTTATTAGAAGTAAGTAAGTTAACTAGTGTAGCAGGAAGATTCCAATACGTAGTATCTTCTAAGAAGGTTACTGCTATAGTAGATTACGCTCACACACCTGACGCATTAAAAAATGTAGTAGAAACAATTAACTCTATTCGTACTTATAATGAGAAGCTGATCACAGTAGTAGGATGTGGAGGTAATAGAGATAAAACAAAAAGACCAGAGATGGCACAGATAGCCTCAGAACTGAGTAATAAAGTAATATTCACTTCAGATAACCCACGATTCGAAGACCCTGTTGTAATCTTAGAAGAAATGGAAAAAGGAGTGGAGCCTCAGAATACGATGAAGACGATAATAGTGGTAGATCGTAAGCAAGCTATCAAATTAGCTTGTCAGCAGGCAGAAGCTGGGGATATTATTTTAATCGCTGGTAAGGGACATGAGACTTATCAGGAGATTAAAGGGGTAAGAAATCATTTTAATGATTTAGAGATTGTAACTGAATTTTTAGAACAATAGAATAAGGGAGATTTAAGGTATGTTATATTATTTATTTGAGTACTTAGATGATTATTTCAAAATTCCTGGAGCGGGGATGTTTCAATACATCACTTTCCGATCAGGTATGGCTATGATATTCTCATTGCTGATTTCGATCATCTACGGTAAGAGAATTATCAAATATCTACGAAAAATGCAGATTGGTGAGACTGTGCGTGAGCTTGGATTAGAAGGGCAGAAGGAAAAAGCAGGTACACCAACTATGGGAGGGCTAATCATTATTGTAGCAACCCTTATACCAGTTCTATTATTTGCAAAACTTGACAATACATACGTTTTATTACTTTTATTAACGACAGTATGGATGGGGACTATCGGATTCTTAGATGACTATCTAAAGATGAAGAAAAAAGATAAGGAAGGACTAAAAGGACGATTTAAAGTAATAGGACAGGTAGGACTAGGATTAATCGTAGGAGCAGTGCTTTATTTTAGCCCTACCGTAACGGTTAGAGAAATGCCTGCAAATAGAGCGTTAGTAGAAGATGTAGCTAGTAGATATGATGTGAAATCAACAGCAACGACTATTCCTTTTCTAAAAGATAATGAATTTGATTATTCGATTTTAATCAGTTGGTTAGGAGAAGGAGCAGAGAAATATACTTGGTTGATCTTTATTCCTATTGTGATCTTTATTGTGACAGCTGTCTCTAACGGAGCTAACCTAACAGATGGTATCGATGGTCTGGCCGCCGGTACGTCAGCAATCTCAACATTTGTGTTGGGAATTTTTGCGTTTATTTCGGGGAACGTTGTGTTATCAGCCTATTTGAATGTAATGTACATACCCCATTCAGGTGAGATGACTATTTATATAGCCTCCTTTATGGGTGCATTGATAGGGTTCTTATGGTATAATACTTATCCTGCTCAGGTATTTATGGGAGATACTGGTAGTTTAACTATCGGAGGTATTATAGCAGTATTAGCTATAGCTGTACGAAAAGAATTAATCATTCCAGTATTATGTGGAATATTTTTAGCAGAGAACTTATCAGTAGTATTACAGGTAGGCTACTTTAAATATACGAAGAAGAGATATGGGGAAGGAAGAAGGATATTTTTAATGTCTCCACTTCACCACCATTTCCAGAAGAAAGGATATCACGAGAGTAAGATTGTAACTCGATTTTGGATTATCGGAATATTGTTAGGGATATTCTGTATTGTTTCTTTAAAGATTAGATAGTATGAAGGTAGTTGTATTAGGAGCAGGAGAAAGTGGAGTAGGTACAGCTGTACTAGCTATGACCAAAGGGTATGATGTATTCGTTTCAGATTTTGGACAGATTGAGGATAAGTACAAGACTGTTCTTAACGAGTTCAATGTACGCTGGGAAGAAGGAAAACATACAGAAACAGAAATATTAAGTGGAGATATAATAGTTAAAAGTCCTGGAATACCAGATAAAGTAGCTATTATTCAAAAAGCATTAGCAGCGGATATTGATGTTATTTCGGAGATAGAGTTTGCTTATACTTTTAATACAGAGCCATCTGTCGCTATAACAGGTAGTAATGGAAAAACAACAACGACGATGCTTACTTACCATCTATTGAGTAAGGGAGGATTGAATGTTGGTATAGGAGGAAATATAGGTGATAGCTACGCTAAGCAGGTAGCTGTGAATCCTGAAAAGTGTTATGTGTTAGAATTGAGCAGTTTTCAATTAGATGGCATACGCAAGTTTAGACCTCATATCGCTGTTATTACTAATATTAGCCCAGATCACTTAGATCGATATGATTATAAGTATGAAAATTATATCAATGCTAAGTTTAGAATTACATTGAATCAAACCAAAGAAGATTATTTAATCTATGATGATGATGATGTGGAGATTCAACGTTGGTTAACTAATAATAAAACTGCTGCTAAAAGAGTACCATTTTCTATTACTAAAAAGTTAGAATATGGAGCTTATTTAGAAGGGCAAAATATTGTAGTGGCTATGGACAAGGAAACAGTGGTATTACCAATTAGCGAATTGGGTGTTGAAGGAAAGCACAATGTTAAGAATGCTATGGCAGCTACGGCTGTGGCGCAATTAAAAAGAATAAGAAAGCAGAGTATTAGAGAGAGCTTATCCGATTTTCAAGGAGCTGAACATCGTTTAGAAAAGGTAATGAAAGTAGAGAATGTTCAGTATATAAATGACTCTAAAGCAACTAATATCAACGCTACCTTTTTTGCATTAGAAAGTATGAAGACACCAACAGTATGGATTGTTGGAGGAGTAGATAAAGGAAATGATTATGATGAGTTAATGCCTTTAGTTCGCGAGAAAGTAAAGAGTATTATTTGTCTAGGTGTTGATAATAGTAAGATAAAAGCAGCTTATGAACAGGTAGTGGACACATTGATCGAGGTTCAGAGTATGGAGGATGCTGTGAAGATGGCACAACGCTTAGCTGAGAGTGGTGATACAGTATTACTGTCACCAGCCTGTGCAAGTTTTGATTTGTTTAAAAATTACGAGGATAGAGGACATCAGTTTAAGGCTGAAGTAAATAATCTATAAATAGAAAATGAAAAAGTTAGTTGCTAATTTATATGGGGATAAACATATATGGACAGTAATATTTTTACTGGCCTTATTTTCGTTTGTACCTGTATATAGTGCGAGTACTAACTTAGTTTATACGATAGGTACAGGGAAGTCTACATTCTCTTATTTGTTTAAGCATTTTGCTCACTTATCTATAGGTTTTGTGTTATTGTATTTAGCACATAAACTAGAGTATAGATATTTTAGGCAATTGTCCATTCTTATGATGCCAGTAGCCATTGTGTTACTGTTCTTTACTTTGATTCAAGGTAAGACCATAGGGGGAGCAAATGCGAGTAGGTGGTTAGACTTAGGCGTTATTCAGATACAACCATCTGCGATAGCAGCTGTAGTTGTACTAGGGTATGTAGCGCAGTATCTGGTCAGTATTCAAGATAAGAAAGTTGAGTTTTGGCCTTCAGTATTAGAGTTATGGTTGCCTGTTATGGTTGTAGTTGGATTAATCTTTCCAGCTAACTTTTCTACAGCAGCTTTGATCTTCTTGATGGTTGGTATATTGGTATTTGTGGGGAAGTATCCTTTTAAATATCTAGCAGCTATTTTTGGAGCAGGAATGTTGTTTGTAACCTTGTTTGTATTGGCTGCAAAAGCTCTGCCTGAAGGAACGATGCCTAATCGTGTTGATACATGGATAAGTCGTATAGATAGATTCGCTAATGCAGATGAAGGAGGAAAGGATCTTTATCAAGTTGACAACGCTAAGATAGCTATCGCATCTGGTGGATTAGTGGGAAAAGGGCCTGGGAAAAGTGTTCAGAAGAACTTTTTACCACAGTCTTCATCGGATTTTATTTATGCTATTATTGTTGAAGAATATGGTATGGTGGGTGGACTATCGATACTGTTTCTTTATCTGTATTTGTTCTTTAGGTTTTTGATTGCAGCACATAAGGCTCCGACTTTATTTGGGAAGTTGTTGGTTACTGGGTTGGGGTTTTATTTTATATTCCAAGCCTTGATCAATATGGGAGTAGCTGTGTCGTTACTGCCTACGACAGGACAAACGTTACCTCTGATTAGTAGTGGAGGAACATCGATCTGGATGACTTGTATTTCGTTAGGAGTGATTCTAAGTGTTACCAAAAAAGAACAGGAGATACAGAAACAAGAGATGGAAAGAATGATAGAGGAAGAGCGTATGCAAGAAGAGCTAGGTAAACAAGAAGAGCTTAGGCAAAATCAAGAATTAGTAAAATAGAATATAGGAAATAATATAATAAATGAAACGTGCACCGAGAGTCATATTAAGTGGAGGAGGAACAGGAGGACATATCTATCCTGCGATAGCTATTGCCAATGAGATTAAGGCAAGGTATGCAGATGCTGAAATCTTGTTCGTAGGAGCTGATAATAAAATGGAGATGCAGAAGGTGCCGCAGGCAGGTTATAAGATAGAAGGATTATGGATATCAGGTATTCAACGAAAGTTGACTGTAGATAATCTTGCGTTTCCGTTTAAACTGATTAGTAGTTTATGGAAGTCTGGTAAAATAATTAAAAAGTTTAAACCAGATGTAGTAATTGGTACTGGAGGTTTTGCTAGTGGAGCTGTAGTGAAAGTTGCTGCTGGTAAGAATATACCGACATTAATCCAAGAGCAGAATTCCTTTCCAGGTATAACGAATAAGTTATTAGGAAAGAAGGTAAATAAGGTATGTGTGGCGTATGATCATCTAGAAAGATTCTTTCCTGCGTCAAAGATTATAAAGACAGGTAACCCTGTTAGAAATGATTTATTAGATGTTAGTTCTATGAAGGAGGAAGGTATTCGTTCTTTTGGATTAGATAGTTCTAAAGAAATTCTTTTAGTTTTAGGAGGAAGTCTTGGAGCTAGGAGAATAAATCAATTGATTGAAGAGAATTTAGAAGAAATAAAGAGAAAGAATATACAAGTTATATGGCAATGTGGTAAGTTGTACTATGAGGAGTATAAGAAATATCAGGCAGAGGGGGTATTAGTAACTGCTTTTGTGGAGAAGATGAACTTAGCCTATGCAGCAGCAGACTATGTGATTTCTAGAGCAGGAGCTTCTTCTATTTCTGAATTAGCATTGGTAGGTAAGCCTGTTATATTTATTCCTTCTCCTAATGTAGCTGAAGATCATCAGACTAAAAATGCGATGAGTATTGTAAGCGAAGAAGGAGCAATATTGCTAAAAGAAGCAGAGCTAGCAGAGCAGTTCTTGCCAACATTTACTGCGTTAGTAGAAGATAAAGTGTTGCAAAATAAGTTAGGAACTAACTTTAGAAGGTTAGCGTTACCTAATGCAACAAAAGATATAGTAGATCAAGTAGAAGCTATAATGAATATTTAAGTATGGAATTAAGTAAGATAAAGAGCGTATTTTTTATAGGAATAGGAGGCATAGGTATGAGTGCCTTAGCTCGTTATTTTAAATTTATAGGAAAGAATGTTGCAGGGTATGATCGTACTGCAACACAATTAACAGATGAATTAAAAGAAGCTGGGATTGATATCCACTTCGAAGATAATTTAGAGTTAGTAAAGGATGTGTATAAGGATAAGGAAACAACTTTAGTTGTAGTCACTCCTGCGATACCTAGTACACATACAGAGTGGAACTATTTTATCGATAATGGTTTTGATATTCGTAAGCGTTCTGAAGTATTAGGTTTGATAACTAAGGATACTTATTGTTTTGCAGTAGCCGGAACACATGGTAAGACTACGACGACAAGTATTCTAGGGCATCTATTATTTCAAGCAGGTGTTGATGTAACAGCATTTGTTGGTGGAGTAGTAGAGAATTATCAGACTAACTTAATCGGAAGTGGTAAAACAGTAACAGTAGTAGAGGCAGATGAGTTTGATCGTTCTTTTTTAAGATTGTATCCTGATACAGCTTGTATTACTTCTACTGAGGCGGATCACTTAGATATATTTGGTACTGCAGAAGAAATGTTAGTAGCATTCCAAGACTTTGCAAATAAGGTTGAGGATAAGACTAAATTCTTTAAAACTGAACAAGTAGACTTAAATGGTATTAAAGTTGGTTTTGGAGAGGACTGTATTTATAGAATAGAGAACATATCTATTGATAATGGATGGTATGTTTTTGATATTATAACTCCTAATGAGAGCATTGAAGGTGTTCGCTTTGGATTACCAGGTAGACATAACCTATCTAATGCATTAGTAGCCTTCGCTATGGCTTATAATTACGGAATAGATGCAAATGTATTAGTAGATGGTTTAGGAAGCTTTAAAGGTGTTAGAAGAAGGTTTTCTTATAAGATCAGAAGAGATGATCTTATTTATATAGATGATTACGCTCATCACCCGACAGAAATACAAGCAGTAAGTCAGGCGGTACATGAGTTATATAGTGATAAGAAGATAGTAGCTGTGTTCCAACCTCATTTGTATAGTCGTACAAGAGACTTTATGAGCGAGTTTGCTATAGCATTATCTACCTTCGATCATGTAGTGTTATTAGATATTTATCCAGCAAGAGAGTTGCCTATAGAAGGAGTGACGTCAGCAGCATTGTTAGATCAAATGACATCAGTGGATAAAGTGGTCTTGCAAAAAGAGGAGTTATTACCTTATTTAAAGGCTTCTAAGGCTGAATTAGTTTTGACTATAGGAGCTGGTGATTTAGGAGAAATGGTAGAAGATATAAAGAAAGGATTAGAATAATATAGAAGTTTTAGTACGTGGAAAAGTTGTTTAAGAAAATAAAGTGGTCTGATGTTCGCATATTGCTATTGTGTGGACTGTTACTATTTTTATATTCTTTTACTAATAAACGTAGTAATGACCGTGAAGTTAAGGATATCGATGTGGTTTTTAAGGAAAGTGAAGAACACTTTGTAACCAGTAGTGAAATTCGCAATTTGCTTAAAAATAAATTTCCAAAAATTTCCGAGATTAATAGAAGTGTTTTAGATTTGAATAATCTAGAGAAAAACGTGCTAAAAAATGAATTAATCAGAAATGCAGACGTTTATTTGACGATAGATAATAGAATAATCGTAGATATTTGGCAAAAAAAAGCAATAGGAAGAGTGATAGAAGGGGATAATAATTATTATCTTGATGAGTTAGGGAAGAGGATGCCATTGTCAAGTAATTTTTCTGATAGAGTTCCTATGGTGCAGGGAAAGGTGACTAGAAGTAATGAAAGAGAGATTAAGGATATACTTGAATTGATCAACAAAGATCAATTCTTACGAGAAGATATCACAGGAATCGTTATAGAACCCAAAGGGACTTTAAGACTGATTAGTCGTACAAATCGTTTTGACATTTTGTTTGGAGGGTTTGATGAAATGGAAATAAAGTTACAAAACTATAAAGCCTTTGTACAGTATTTGATAAGAGAGAATGTTGAACAAGAGAAATACAAGTATATAAACCTCAAGTTTACCCAACAAGTGGTATGCACGAAATAGAAAAAGAGTATGGAAAAAGAAAATATAGCTGTAGGTTTAGACATTGGGACAACGAAGATTGTCGCAATGATTGGAAAGAAAAACGAATACGGTAAACTAGAAATTTTAGGATTAGGTAAAGCTAAAAGTCTAGGTGTTAAACGAGGTGTTGTTAACAATATCACGCAGACCATTCAATCTATTCAAAACGCTGTGACTGATGCTGAGTCAGCAGCTGGGTATAAGATTAAGAATGTAGTAGTAGGTATAGCTGGACAGCATATACGTAGTATTCAACATAGTGATTATATAAGTAGAGATAATCCTGATGAAGTAATAGGAGACAAGGACATTGAGCAATTAATTACTCAAGTTCAGAAGTTGAGTATGCTTCCAGGAGAAGAAATTATACACGTACTTCCACAAGAGTTCAAAATAGATGGAGAGCCTGGTATTAAGGAACCTATCGGAATGTATGGAAGTCGTTTGGAAGCTGTATTCCATGTAGTAGTAGGTCAAGCCGCATTAATAAAGAATGCAGGGAGATGTATTAAAGATGCAGGATTAGAGCTTTCAGGTATTACTTTAGAGCCTTTAGCATCAGCTGAAGCAGTTCTAAGTCAAGAAGAAAAAGAAGCTGGGGTAGCACTTATCGATATCGGTGGTGGTACAACGGACTTAGCTATCTTTAAAGACGGTATTATTCGTCATACAGCTGTAGTGCCTTTCGGAGGAAATGTTATTACAGAAGATATTAAAGAAGGATGTTCTATTATAGAACGTCAAGCTGAGATACTAAAAGTAAAGTTTGGGTCTGCTTGGCCAGGAGAAAATAAAGATAATGAGATTGTTTCTATTCCAGGATTAAGAGGAAAAGAACCAAAGGAAATATCTTTAAAGAACTTGTCTAAGATTATTCATGCTCGAGTAGAAGAGATCATACAATTGGTATTTTCTGAAATTAAGAGTTATGGATATGAAAGCCCACAGAAGAAACTGATTGCTGGTATTGTTTTAACTGGAGGTGGTTCTGAATTAAAACATATTAAGCAATTAGTAGAATATATCACTGGTATAGATACTCGTATAGGATATCCTAATGAGCACTTAGCAGGAGATTCTAATTTAGAGATATCTA
Organism: Myroides sp. C4067; assembly: GCF_038039665.1. Classification (NCBI taxonomy): domain Bacteria; kingdom Pseudomonadati; phylum Bacteroidota; class Flavobacteriia; order Flavobacteriales; family Flavobacteriaceae; genus Myroides; species Myroides sp. C4067. The sequence goes on along the minus strand of NZ_JBBPHJ010000001.1, from coordinate 241,423 downwards.
GTCCATTATACGCTACTGCGGTAGGGTTAGTAATGGAAAGTGAAAGACATCATATAAAAGGAGCTGTTTCATTAGCAGATATTGCTGTTGAGAATAAAGTTCCAGAAGTGGAGGCGCCTGTTGTTAATCGCGCAGAGCCTGTGGTGCAACAACCAGTTGTGTCACAAGATCCAATAGAAACAGTAAGTCAAGAAAGACCTAAGGTTTCTGAAGAACCAAAAGAGACTGAATTTAGATCGCCAACGGCAGAAAAATTTGAATCAAATTTCTTTGGTACTTTTTTTAGAAAAATAAAAGATTTTATTGAAAAGCAAGAATAAAAAGGCTACGTATATGGAGAATACAGATTTTGGAGGAATAAAGTTTGATTTACCGAAAAACCAATCAAACGTTATCAAAGTAATAGGTGTAGGAGGCGGTGGAAGTAATGCTATTAATCACATGTTCCAACAAGGAATTAAAGGTGTAGATTTTATAGTGTGTAATACTGACTCTCAAGCATTAGAAAATAGTCCAGTTCCAACTAAAATTCAGTTAGGGGTTAACCTTACTGAAGGGTTAGGAGCAGGAGCTAATCCAGAAGTGGGCCAACAGTCTGCTTTAGAAAGTATAGAAGAGATAGAGAAGATGTTAGATACCAACACTAAGATGGTATTTATCACTGCTGGTATGGGTGGTGGTACTGGTACAGGTGCTGCTCCAGTTATCGCTCAGTTATCTAAAGAACGTGATATCCTTACAGTAGGTATTGTTACTATTCCTTTCCAATTCGAAGGTAAGGTAAGACAAGACCAAGCTTTAAAAGGGGTTGAACGTCTACGTAAACAAGTTGACTCTTTAGTTGTTATCAATAATAATAAGTTACGAGAGGTATATGGTAATTTAGGTTTCAAAGCTGGTTTCTCCAAAGCCGATGAAGTCTTATCTACTGCAGCTCGTGGTATCGCAGAAGTTATTACGCATCACTATACTCAGAATATTGACTTAAAGGATGCTAAGACTGTATTATCTGATAGTGGTACTGCTATAATGGGATCTGCTACAGCTTCTGGTGAAACTAGAGCTAAAGATGCTATTGTAGATGCATTAGATTCTCCTCTATTAAATGATAATAAGATTAGCGGTGCTAAGAATGTATTGTTATTAATTGTGTCTGGTGCAAATGAGATTACAATTGATGAGATAGGTGAAATCAACGACCACATCCAGACAGAAGCTGGGCATAATGCTAACATCATTATGGGGGTTGGTGAAGATGAGTCTTTAGGAGATGCTATTTCTGTAACAATTATTGCTACAGGTTTCAATATCGAACAACAAAAAAGTATTGTTACAACAGGTGAGCCTAATAAGATTATTCACGTATTAGAAGGTGATCAGAAGTTAGAGCATAATTTAATGCAAGCTTCATCTGTAGAGTCTTTCGGCTACTCTTCTCCAGATGAGCCATTATCTAAGGTTACTACTATTATTTCTTCTTCAGAAGATGCAGTAGAAGAAACAGAAAAAATTACTGTACATCAGTTAGGTGATTTTGAAGATGAAGATCTTGATGAAGGTATCTCTGTAGAGGCAATGAATGAGGAAGACGTTCAAGTAAATCAAGTGACAGCAGAAGCTACTGAGAAAGTAAGTGATGCTAATGGATTAGATGTTTTTTTTGAAATCGTAACGCCTTCTGAGGAAGTAAAAAAAAATACTAGTATTTCAGAAGAGCAAAATTTAGCAAAAACAAAAGATATAAGAGATATAAATGTTGTTGATCCTGAGTTTGTTATTGTAAATGTAGCAAAAAGACCAGAAACACAAGTGTCTCAACAACCACAAGCAAATGCTCCTGTTGTGTATCATTTAGAGGATGATGTGGTAGAAGCAAAAAGCAATATTGCTTATGGTAATGAAGCTAAATCAGTTCAAAATATGGCTGCTCCTAAAGAAGAAATTATCATGTTCTCTTTAGAAGATTATACAGATAAAGAAAGTGAGTTAGCATCAGCAAAACCGATTAATAAACATCAAGATGCAATAGAAGATGAATTTAGATTTTCTATTAAATCTGAGGAACCAACTCCAGCTGCAGTAGAAGCATCTAATACAGTAGTAGAAGAGGAACTAGATGAAGTAAACCCTATCGAGATGAGTATCGAGGAGTTTACACTTAAGAGTCGCGCTGCTGAACGCAGAAAAAAGATGAAAGAGTTTAACTACAAGTTTAATAATACGAACAGTCAGTTAACAGAGTTAGAGCGTGAGCCAGCTTATAAAAGAAGTGGAGTAGACTTACACGAGTCAGACGAGACAACTAATAAGTCACGTATTACTTTCGGGTTAGATAGTAATAACGATGGGCAGTTAAGATCTAACAACTCATATTTACACGATAATGTAGATTAATTACAAGTATATTATTTAAAAGGACTATCGAAAGATAGTCCTTTTATTTTTTGTCATATTTTGATGCTAGAACTGGATAGAGTTAAACTTTTTAGTTTGTACTTCTTTATCCTTGATTTTAATAGTGAAATTATTTATCTGCGGTTGATTGATATGGGTACTTACTTTGATAGCATTTTTTAGAACATCTACATAAGCACTATTCTCTGGGTATAACGTTAGTATATAGTCGTCTTTAGGAATGTATAGAATATAGTTACCACTATCTGACGTATAGGTAGTGTAGCTTTCTCCAGTATGGCTTTGAGCTACGATACGTTGTCCAGAGAGATTTCTATTGATAAGATGTGAGTTCTCAGAGAATTCATAATTAATACTACCAGATAACGTAGTTGTCTGTCTTAAGTGAATGCTATGTGTGGTATCTGATTTTAATATGATCTTATCTGTATTAGCAAACCATTCCTGATCATTTTTGACTTGTATGGTATAGCTATCAAGAGGTAACTTTTTATATTCTATTGCTCCTTCTTTATTCGTGATAAATGATTTGTTGTTGATATAGACTATTCTATTAGATGCTGGATAGTTATTATTCGCTTCATCTTGGTAGTAAACGATTACCTTTAGAGTATACGCTTTCTCATAAGGCTTATAAGGCATTAATTGTTTGATTACACCTATTTGTACATAATTTGTTTTATTGTTCTTAGAAAAGCCTCCATAGTTGTTATAACTACTAACATAGATATCAAAGTCCTTTGTCAACTTATATTCTAAACGACTATTTAATTGCCATAAGTCATCTGTTGTTGATGTCTTCGTATAATAAGCGTTAAGTACCACTCCTACATGATTATTGAAAAAACGTTGTCTATAGTTTCCCATAATCATCAGATTAGTATAAGTACTTGTATCTATAAAGCCTAAGTAACTCGAGTTGATGACTTCACTTAGATTGCTATAATTGTACTGATAGCTCACTCCAAAATCAACACTTTTATAGTTGACACCTGCATTTAAGCGGTAGTGTAATTTATCTGTTAAACTTACCTTAGAGAGATAGTTTCCTAAGTCAAGTGATACATTATATCCTAAGCCACTAGTGAAACTATTGTGATTGAATGAAGTACTTAATCTCAATGCATCTAAGTCATCCATTAATTGAGTTTTGTAATTGAAGCGTTGTTCATTTACAAAACGTGGACTTAGTAGAAGCATATTGGTCTGCATTCTATAGGAATAGTTCAGTCCTATTGTATTAGATTGTTGTTTTGAGTTATTATAGTCTGTATAACTGTATTTAGGAGCATAGTGGACGAAACTTTGTGTCAAGCCAAAACTATGCTTATCAAAGTTTCTTCTGATGCTACTAGACACCTGAGAAGCACCTTGTCTAATACCTGCATAATAAGGGCTACTGTAGAAGCTATTTGTTTGGAATTGATACTTGTCCCATTGGGCATATGCATTTATCCCTATAAAGGCTCCTAATTGATTATTTTCTTTACTATCTATAGTAGAGATACCTTCCATCATTTCTAAATTAAATGTAGGAGTATTCCATAGGCTAAATGTATTATACCACAGTGTCTTTTTCTCATCATAGCGATGGTTTAGATCATAGTACAGCTGTGATTGTCTCCACTTGTGTTTAAGCGAAGTAAACCCAATCCATGTATTATAGCCAATAGAGCGATCACTTGCATCTGTGATTAAATAGGTTTTATCTAAGTATCCACCTTGTATAGAAATGGAGTCTTTTATATTAATATTAGTTTGTATCCCTCGTCCTTGTAATGAGAATTCCCCTGTTTGGTAAATATTACCAGCTAGTACCTGTACTTTTTCGGTCTTGATATCTGCTAGGAAGTGACGTAGATTATATTTGTTCTCCTTGTCCCAATAGATTAGATCTCCAGTTAATCCTACTTTAGTCTTTTCGCTTAAGTGAACTTCTGTAGAACCTATCAACTGAAATGAGTTCATTACATTATTACCACTAACACGGTTGAGTTCTATTGTGTTTCTTTGGTAATAAGGATCTGTATTCGAATTATCTATTTTATATCGTCGTTTAGATTGTAAAGAACTGACACTATAGTTAGTACGTGATATAAAATCTCCATTTTCATATAGTAGTGTAGCAGTGATATCAAAATCCTCTAGTTTAACAGCTTCTTTCGAGATGATTTGGTTGATAGTAATAAGTGTATCTCGCTGTGGAGCTAATGTGATATGAGAAGTATGAGTACGTTGTTTATTGACCTGATTCGGAAAGGTTATGATATAATGAAGCTTTTCTGATGTATTACCTCTATTTTGAATTAAAGCTTTTAAGTGAATAGTATCTCCTATTTTTTGGAACTGTAAATGATTGTTCTGATTTTGAAGTAAGATACGTCTGTTTCTTTGTATTAAAATCTTTTGTTCAGCTACTTGTATGATTTGATTTAAATTGTTGCTTAGACTAGCTCTTATGAACAAATCTATCTCACTACTAGCAGACTGGTCTATATTCGCTATGATAGGGACATAGACTCTCTGTCCAGGATGTATCTGAATGATTTTATTAGCGTTACTAGATATACGTAAGTTAGTAGAATTACCTTCTATCTTTATATTCCCAGACCATTGTGTATTACTGACATTAGATACTTCTATGGCTGATGAGATATTACCATATTCATCCGCAGGAGTTTCTATATCCGTAAACTTTAGGTGTATAGGTGTTTGTTGTGCGTTAGAAAGAAAAAACAAACAGATAAACAGTAATGTATAAAGCTGTTTAAGCATTAATTAGGGACAATTACAAAGTATAAATAAGTTTCGTATCTACCACTGGCTTGTTGTAATTCCTTCTGATTAGGAGGAATGCTCAGTTCAAGGTTATAAGACATCGATTGACTCCATCTAGAGAAGGAGGCAAGAGGCTGTTCATTAGCAGATAGTGATAATGGACCGAATATCTTTACATCTCTAGCATCTGAAGGACTACCTCCTTCAAGGTTATTTAAAGTCGCCTTTAATTTTAGTATAGAAACAGGTAAGCTATTCGACATCGTGTTATTATACATCATATTATCTGCTGTCTTTACGAGTACTTGATGACCTTGATAACTCTTGATGTAAAGAGCATTGCTTATCGTGATCGTTTTCCCTTTTACAATATCATCTGGTGAATCAAAGTTAAAGACAAATTCACTAGCACCATTTCGCAACTCTGCTATTTGATCTCCGTGATTTCCTACATAGTTAATTTGGAATCTTGCATTACCAGTACCAGATGTTTTACGTAGAAGTAACTGGTCTCTACCTGACGAAGTATCATATAAGGAGAACTCGTATGTACTCATATAAGTATTGTTAGGAATAGTCAGTAAATGTACCCCTCCTCGAATAGTCAAGTCAAAGTTTAAGGTATAGTAGTTACCTTCTGGTAGAGGTGTTGTACTCTCTATGATCGTATTTTCTTGATATTTGCTTAGAGGTAAATCTCTTCCCACGACACTGAAGGCAAGTTGATTAAAATTACCCCCTTGTTTATTCGTACTTAATGTTGACATCTCAGCAGGTACCATATAGTTTCCTGCATAGTAATCATCGAGTAGTCTTACCGTTAACTTCCATTTGGTAGGTGAAGGCGTTCCGTAGAATCTGCGAAACTGTACAGAGATCTGTTTATCTTCTGTCTTCCCTACTTTTAGATCATTATATGAATTTAATACAGACTGTCCGCCTCCATAAATATTTAAGTCATACTGTGCTAATACCGTATTGCTCAGTAGTAATAAAAATAGGCTGATGTATATATTTAACTTTAGGTTCATAGCGTGAAGTCTAGTTCTGCCACTTTTACGATATTATCCTTGCCATAAGTTAGTTGGATAATAAAGGTGTAAGTGCCTGTTTTTAGTTGATTCGGTAGTGGTATAATATGCTTTCTTAAGTCAGTAGGTAGACTGTAAAAATCTAGTGTATTCAATGCTGTTTTCTCTCCCGTTTGTTGATTGAAGATACTCGCTGTCATCTTTCCGTCACTCCATAGTTTTCCATCGTTCTGAAAGTTAACTTCTATCGCTTTTTCTCCCTCAGCAGTCTTGGCAGGTTTGATATCTACTATTTCTACAGACTCTGTATTATTTTGATTTGCATGATATACTTTTAGTCCCATACGCACTGTCACTTTGATAGCAGCACCGTTTTCATCCACTGCATTCCCAGGATTTAACTGAGTGAAGAACACCATCGCTGTATGTACAGGTATATTAGCAGGCAGGTCTAGAGGAACATTAAGTATAATCTCTACTTCTTTGACTTCGTTTGGTTCAATTACAAAATAAGAATTAGGTAATACTTGAATCCATTGCGAAGCCGAAGTTTCTAATGTATTTGCTTCTACTACATTATTACTACCTCTCTCATCATAATTCCAATCTCCAATAGAGACTCCTACTTCGACAGCTTTGTCATTTGGATTGGCTATACGAACTTTTTGAGTAGCTATAGTTCCAGCAGCATTTCTAAAGTACATCTTACCAGGAGAGATAGACAGTCCTGCTTGTGCGAATATTGGAAGAGCGCTTAGTAAAAGGAATAGTAGTATTAGTTTTTTCATTATGATGTGGTGCTTTAATTTTAGTGAGGCAGTAGCGTGTATATAATCTCTGTTTTATATGTTCCTGCTTTTTTATTTAATATACTTACAATGTTTTGTTTCGGAATCGCGTAATTGACATCTATTTGTTGACTGTTACTTCTGTTCTCAGATTGTAAGATTATCTGAGGCTTATCAGATAAGTTGATTGTACTTAATCTCAACGGGAAGCTTAATAGGGTAGATGTGGCTACACTTGGCTTGATATGAATGATAGACACAGGCAGTGATGACAATGTTGACTCATATTGAAAATATGGATTTATGGTGCGTACTGACAATTCGTATGGAGTAGAACACTTTATGATCACATGATTTTTCAGAATACCTGTTTCTGCCCCTTGTGTATATACTTCTCCTCTATTTAAGTTTAAATCTACAGTAGAATGTGAGATAACCAAGGATTGTTGCTCCTTAAAGTTTAGTACTATCCTAGCCCTTGTAGATCCTATCTGAGCCATAGCGATGCTGGTGACACAGAAGAGGAGTGTGATGAATAATGATTTTTTAAACACGTGTAATATTACAATGATAAGATAGTGTAAGTAATTACAGTACTATAAGTACCTACTGGTTTATTTAATAATTCTTCGGATGCATCCATTTTATAAGACACATTGAATGTTCTTTTCACATCACCTAGATTAGAACTAATCATATTGTGTTCTTTCATAGATAGTGATACAGGTATCATGGTTATATTTTCTCTAAAGTCACCGATAGTTCCTAATGTAGGGTTTAGACTAATGTTTTCTAAACTTATTTGTTCATTATTACTAGTCAGCGGAGAGCTAGCAGCCACTCTTACTTCATAAGTACCACTGCTCATTACTTCTATATGATCTGCTTGGTCGCTGATCTTTCCTTTAGTATAATCTTCTACTGTTTCGAAAGACAGATTGATATTAGATTGTTGATCATTAATCTTTATTGACTGTATTGGTTTTAGAGTCACGATAAGGTTAGTTTGCGCAGTATTCTGAGCATGCATTACCACACTGACTAAGATCAAAAAGAAGGTAAAGAATAATTGTCTCATATCATCTGTTTTAGATATTCTAAATTTAGTAAAAAAAAGCGTACAAAGTCAATAATCGTCAATGTTTTTAGCTGTTTTGGGTAACAAATAATTGGAATAGAAGCAGAGGGTATTAATTCGCTTTTTAGTCCAAAAAAAAATCTACTGAAGTGAATGATATCACTACAGTAGATTTATATTGTATAAGGCTATATCTTATTATAGAGCATATAAGTTATAAGTAACTGTAGTGCTGTATGTACCTGCTTTTTTGTCTGTGTATGCAGAAGTTTGGCTTGCTGGTATAGCGTATTCGATAGCATATCCCATCTTAGCACTTCCTGCAGATGTAGTGATTAAAGAGCTGCTCTCTGTAGTAGCTAATGGAGTGATGTTATGAGTAGCATTAAAGTTAGCTGGTGCAGCACCTTCTGCTAAGTTATTGTTACCTTTTACTCTTACTTCTACTGTGTTTACAGGGATGCTAACTCCATCATTTGTTAAATCACTGCTAGCGATCACTTTTACTTCATATTTTTGAGTAGCTGTTACTTCTAAGTGGTTTTGTAATTCACCTGAAGTACTACCTTTTTGAAACTGTTCTACAGTGTTCATTTGGATATTTACATTAGGATTCTTAACAGTCAATTCATAAACGTCTGATAAGTTAACGTTTAAGTTTGTGCTTCCTGTACTTTTTTTGTCTTGTGCGAAAGTTGAAGTACTTGCGAAAGCTAAAACTGCTACTAATACTAATTTAAATGTTGTTTTCATTTGCTTATTTCTTTTTAATTGTGGGAATACTTGATTTGTTATTTTGTTTGGCAAAAGTATAGCAGCTTTGATTCTCAAATAGTGTCATTTCTCTTTAAAGAATTGTCATTTATCACATAATGTGATAAAATATTCTTAATAAAAGCTTTGATTTTAAAGAATTGTGAATTTGTTTTATGTTGCCTAAGAGGTCTTTTTATTCGTTATTGATACTTTAATTCCTAGTAGATTGTTGTTATTTAGGTTTTTAGGTTTAAATGGTGTTAAAACCTCTTTTTGTTAGGACTATTTAGTCGGAGAGAGAATTGACTGTGAAGGATATAAAAAATCCCCTTGTAAATAGTCATTACAAGGGGAGAAGGGATAAACGATATTATAATAGTTCTCTATATTCTTTAGGGCTTAATCCTGTTGCTTTTATAAAGAAACGGATGAAGTTACTCACGTCTTCAAAGTTTAGCTCAAAAGCAACTTCCTTAATGGTCATCGGAGTATGCTTTAATAATAGCTTTATTTCGTTGACCACTGCACTCGCTATTATTTTTTTAGGCGTAGTTCCAAATACTTCTTTGCACACTTCAGTTAACTTAGCGATAGAGATATTCATCTGTTCTGCATAGAAATGAACGTTTCTTTCTTTCCTGATGTTATTTTTGATCAACTCATTAAATTTTACAGTATGTTGTATTTGTAGTGGAGTAAGTTTCTCTTTATTAAAGCTGACAAACTTCTCTATATGTCCTGCCATAATATATAGAAGAACTCGCTCTATAATATTATGAGCTAACATATAATGTACTTCACTATATTCTTTTGACTTTAGCTTTAGTAAGGTGGTGAAATAACACTGTACAAAAACTTCATGCTCCGGCTTAAGCGTGATCGAATTAATAGCATTCGTATTATCAAAGAAGAAGCACTTGCTTAGAAAGTGACTGTCAAGTTCTGTTCTACAGTAAAAATTATCTGTAAACTGCACATAGTATAAGGTGTAACTCTCAGAAGCCGTTAAGCGAAATAGCTCGTTCTTTCCTAAGAATAGACAGTCTCCTTCTTTAATTTCTTTTTTGTTCGTAGTTAGGGTGACAGTTACTTTTCCTTTTTGTAACCAAAGTAGTTGGTAGACTTCTTTGTGTTGTTCGAACGGCACAGTGTCTTCTGTAAGGTAAGTAGCTCTACCTACCTCTATACCATAGGTAGATTTTAGTTCGATAGAAGTTAGCATATTTTGTAAGGTAGTAATAGGTGTTTATAATGTTTTATTGCTTGTTTACGTTATATCGCTTCTTATGTTTGTTAGTTTTGGTTTGATGCTTTAGTAGACCGTCTCTATATTGGGTTCAGACGAGTTTTGACAAATATCAAATTTTATTATGATTATGAATATTTTTAAAAGTTAATTTTTAAAACTTTTAATTCTGATTCCCAACAGAAAAGAGGTACATTATTCGGATAAATAAGTTGATTATTGTATAATATAAAGAATTTAGTGAACTTATAACTATATGATTTTGTTAGTTACATGGGCTTTTTTATATATTTGCAAAAAATAAAAATAATTGATATGAGTTTACAATCAAAGATCATGGACGCTATAAAAAGTGCAATGAAAGCGAAGGATACAGTAGCTTTAGAAGCATTAAGAGCAGTAAAGTCAGAGTTATTATTAGCTCAAACTCAATCAGGAGCACAAGCTGATTTAACGGAAGAAGAGGAGATTAAGATTCTTCAGAAGTTAGTAAAACAAAGAAAAGACAGTGCTAATATTTTTTCAGAGCAAGGGAGAAATGATTTAGCTGAGCCAGAAATAGCACAAGCTGCAATCATAGAACAATTCTTGCCAGAGCAATTATCAGAAGAAGAAGTTCAAAAAATAATAGGTGAGGTAATTACGAATGGTGGTTTCAGTGGTATGTCTTCAATGGGACAAGTAATGGGAATCGCTACTAAAGAATTAGCTGGTAAAGCTGATGGTAAGACCATCTCATCTGCAGTAAAATCTCTATTGTCTAAATAGTAGATTTAATGTCCGTGTAGTTCAACTGGATAGAATATCAGATTTCGGCTCTGAGGGTTGGGGGTTCGAACCCTCCCGCGGACGCAAAATATATACGCTATTATCTATGATTAGATAATAGCGTTTTTTGTTTTATAAACTTTACTGTTTGCTATAATGATGACTTATGTAGCAAGCTATCTCCTAGTTAAAGAATAGATTTTTTTAAAAGCCTGTTTTATACTCTTATTATCTCTTTATTATACTCCTACTTTTATATTATCGGATATTGATGGGGATGTGATCGGGTAGTGATGGGCTTATTTATAGTACTTTTTAGCCGAGCACATGCCTATCATATGCCGACCACAAGCCGACCACCCCTATTTTAGTAATAAAAAAGACTGCTGAAGAGAGAGGTAATATTCTTTTTTTGTAGTGGGTAGAGATTATTCTGTAGGGGTAGATTTCTTTTGTGTGAAGTGATAAGTAGTGATAAACGCTAAGGGAGGACGCAATTGGTGTTGTGTTAGACTGAAAATAAAATTGCCTTTTTTAAAAAAATAAATGAAAAAAGATGGAATCTGATAAATATCATATTTTTAGATATAGTGTTAGGTTACATTTGTCCTAACAAAATAAGTTATGATATGAGACAGAATGTACCAATTTCTAGTATTATGGCTTCAAAACTTGTCAAGTTAAATCTAACAGATTCATTGACAAATGCTGAAAAGTTATTTAAAGAGAACAAGATTAGACATCTTCCTGTGTTATCTGGAGGAGAGTTAGTAGGGATTCTCAGTTATACTGACTTAGTAAGAATTAGTTTAGCAGAGACGGTAGGAGATAATGATGATATTATTGATACCACTATATATAATATGTTCTCTATAGAACAAGTAATGGTTAAGGACGTTGTGACTATACAAGCAGATTGTAGTATTAAGGATGCAGCCAAAATAATTATCGAAAGAGGATTTAGATCATTACCTGTTATGGATGGAGATATATTAGTAGGAATGCTTACTAGTACTGATTTGATTAAGTATTTGATAAAGCAATACGAATAAGGAATAAAAAGAATTGCTATAAAAAAGATTATTATATTTTGTAGTTTGTGAGTTTGGCTACGAAATTACATATTGTTGTTTGAAAAAAGCATTAGAGGTGAGTTCTAATGCTTTTTTGCTTTTATACCTATGTGTACGTTTTTTTGAAATACTTCTATTGATAGAATGAAGTGATTGTTATATTTGTTTTTCTATAAAACCATATTTAAGATGAATAATTTATATCAAGAGCTTTTAGTGGCAGCTAAGGCAATATTAGAATCTAATGTATTAGATAGAACAGAGAAGTTAAAACAGGTATGTGTTCTTTTAAACGAGAAAATATCGTACTATGATTGGGTTGGTTTCTACTTTGCAGTGCCAGAAGAGAGAGTGCTTCATTTAGGACCGTACAGCGGTCCTGAGACAGACCATACAGTGATTCCCTTTGGTAAGGGGATTTGTGGACAGGTGGCTGTTAGTAATGAGACTTTTTTAGTAGAAGATGTGACTGCTCAAGATAATTATATTGCTTGTAGTATTACTGTTAAGTCTGAGATCGTAGTTCCGTTATTTGTTGATGGAGTTAATATCGGACAAATAGATATTGATTCTAATACAATTAATGCATTTACAGCTGAGGATCAATCATTTTTAGAATTACTAAATGTAGAAATAGCTAAATTGTTTATTTAGTTCCTATTATAAAGAAGACTTGCGTTTTGTTTAGATTATACTGTTATTAATTGAGGTATTGGTAATCAATGTACTAGAGGGTAAATAAGAACCTAAAAAAAAGTGTATTATTTATAGTTGTATTTTGAAAAATAAAATTACCTTTGCAAACGTAAATATGGATACACCATATTTCATGCATAAAAATCATTAAAAATAATATTGGCATGTATTTATCAAAAGAGAAAAAAGCTGAGATCTTCGCACAACACGGTGGAGCTGCAGCTAACACTGGATCTGCTGAAGGACAAATCGCTTTGTTCACATACAGAATCACGCATTTAACTGAGCACTTGAAAAAAAATCGTAAAGATTATAATACAGAGCGTTCATTAGTTCTTTTAGTAGGTAAAAGAAGAAGACTTCTTGACTACTTAAAGAATACAGAAATTAACAGATATCGTGAGATTATCAAAGTATTGGGTATTAGAAAATAATCAATATAGAGAAGAGGTGCCTTTGTGCGCCTCTTTTTCTTTTTAGCCTTTTTGCAGAAAAAGACTGGTTTTTCATTGGGTTTCATACAACTACACAACAACACACACAACACAACACACAATTATTAATGTCTCTCTTCGGAGAGACAGAAACCCTAAAGTATTAATTTATTATGATTCCTAAGGTAACTAAAGAGATTATCGATTTAGGAGATGGCCGTAGCATCTCGATCGAAACTGGGAAATTAGCGAAACAAGCAGATGGTTCTGTAGTTGTTCGTATGGGAGACTGTATGCTTTTAGCTACAGCTGTATCAGCGAGAACTGCTAACCCTGGTGTAGACTTCCTTCCTTTAACTGTAGATTACAGAGAAAAATTTTCTGCTGCTGGACGTTTTCCAGGAGGCTTTTTTAAACGTGAAGCTCGTCCGAGTGATCAAGAGGTGTTAACAATGCGTTTAGTAGACCGTTGTTTACGTCCATTGTTCCCAGATGACTATCACGCAGAAACACAAGTTATGATTCAATTAATGTCTCATGACGAAAATGTAATGCCTGATGCATTAGCTGGATTAGCTGCTTCTGCAGCATTAGCAGTATCAGATATTCCATTCTATAATTCTATTTCTGAGGTAAGAGTTGCTCGCGTTGATGGGCAGTTCATCATCAATCCATCTAGAGAACAACTAGACGCGTCTGATCTTGATATGATGATCGGTGCATCTAAAGACTCTGTATGTATGGTGGAGGGTGAGATGAAAGAAATCTCAGAACAAGAAATGATTGATGCAATTAAGTTTGCTCATGAGGCGATTAAACTTCAGATCGAAGCTCAAGAGAAGATGCGTGCTGCATTAGGACTTACTTACCGTGAGTACGAACCAGAAGCAACTGATGAAGAGGTGGAGAAAATCGTACATGATGCAGCATATGCTAAATTGTATGAAATAGCTTCTCATGCTAGTGCTAAATCTGAGCGTGGAGAGAAATTCGCTGAGGTGTATGAAGAAGTTAAAGCTTTATTCTCTGAAGAAGATTTAGAAGAGAAAGCTGAACTAATCAGTACATACTTTAAGAAAACTCAAAAAGAGGCTGTACGTAACCTTATTTTAGATCAAAACATTCGTCTTGATGGTCGTAAGACTACTGAGATTCGTCCTATCTGGAGTGAAGTAGATTACTTACCTTCAGTGCATGGGTCTTCTATCTTTACACGTGGTGAAACGCAAGCGTTAGCTACTGTAACACTTGGTACATCAAGAGATGCGAATATTATCGACTTACCAAGTGAGCAAGGTGAAGAGAAGTTCTACTTACATTATAACTTCCCTCCATTCTCTACAGGTGAGGCAAAACCATTAAGAGGTACTTCTCGTAGAGAGGTAGGTCATGGTAACTTAGCACAACGTGCTTTGAAAAACATGATCCCTGCAGATTGTCCTTATACTATTCGTTTAGTATCTGAGGTATTAGAGTCTAACGGTTCTTCTTCTATGGCTACTGTATGTGCTGGTACTCTAGCATTAATGGATGCAGGTATTCAAATTGAAAAACCAGTTTCAGGTATTGCAATGGGACTTATCTCTGATGCAAAAACTGGACGTTGGGCTGTATTGTCTGATATCTTAGGTGATGAGGATCACTTAGGAGATATGGACTTTAAAGTTACTGGTACTAAAGATGGTATCACTGCATGTCAAATGGATATTAAGATCGAAGGATTAGCTTATGATATCATGGAGCAAGCGTTAAAACAAGCTCATGATGGTCGTATGCATATCTTAGGATTATTACAAGAGACTATCGCTGTGCCTAATCCTACTGTTAAACCTAAAGCTCCTAAGATTGTTACTGTTACAATTCCTAAAGATTTTATCGGTGCAGTTATCGGACCAGGTGGTAAAAATATCCAAGCGCTTCAAGCAGAAACTGGTACTACTATCGTTATTAACGAAGAAGGTGATTATGGTATCATCGAAGTATTAGGTACTGATCAAGCAGGTATGGATAGAGCATTAGCTGCTATTAGTAATACTACTTTCTCTCCAGTAGAAGGTGAGACTTACCATGTTAAAGTGGTTAAGATGCTTGACTTCGGTGCAGTAGTAGAATTTGTACCAGGTAAAGAAACTTTACTTCACGTATCTGAATTAGATTGGAAACGTATTGAGAATGTATCTGACGTTCTTAAAATGGGAGATGAATTAGATGTTAAGTATTTAGGTATAGACCCTAAAACTAAAAAAGCTAAAGTATCTCGTAAAGCTTTAATGCCACGTCCTCCTAGAGAAGAGAAAAAAGACGCGGCTCCAAAACAAGAAAATAAATAAGAGTAATTCTTTTTATTATATAAAGGACATCTAGTAATAGGTGTCCTTTTTTTGTATTCATTTTTATGAGATAGCTAGTCTGTGGGGGACTATATTAGATATATGTTAGTATATTCCGCTTCTTATTTTCATATCTATATTGTAAATTGCTGATTATTGTCATTGTGACAGTTGTGTTTTTGCGTTTAATAATGGTGTTTTTTGGTTAAGTCATTAATTTGTATTATATTAGCAATTAACGTTAATAGGGGGTGGCGTGCTTATATATTTCTAGCACGTGTATTCAACTCCTATCCAAATTCAAGTTTGATATACTTGACCTTATTTTCAGCATATAATTATGCTGCCTAATGTACATCGCTTATTAGATGTATCTATTATAGAATACGAACATGTGGTATTCTATCTCGGCTGAGCAATCAGTGATAATCATTTTATTAATTTCTTCACTTTATAGTGAGGACAAATTCGTTATGTAGTTATGTTAAATTTAAAAGTTGGAATTATTGGTGCTGGTCCGAGTGGATTAGCCATGTTACGTGCGTTCGAGTCAGAACAAAAAAAAGGTAACCCTATTCCAGAGATTAAATGTTATGAAAAACAAGATAATTGGGGAGGAATGTGGAACTATACTTGGCGTACAGGTGTAGGAAAATATGGTGAACCAATACACGGGAGTATGTATAAATACTTATGGTCTAATGGGCCTAAAGAATGTTTAGAGTTCTCTGATTATACATTTATGGAGCACTTTAAACAACCTATATCTTCATACCCACCGAGAGAGGTTTTATTCGATTATATACAAGGGCGTATTAAGCAGAGTAATGCAAGAGATTTTATCAAGTTTAATACTGTGGCTAGATGGGTAGATTACCTAGAAGATAAGAAGCAGTTTAGAGTTATATTCGATGACTTAGTAAAGAATGAAACTTTTGAGGAGTACTTCGATTACTTAGTTGTGGGAACGGGACACTTCTCAACGCCAAATATGCCTTATTTTAAGGGAATAGATAGTTTTCCTGGAACAGTGATGCATGCGCACGATTTTAGAGGTGCAGATCAGTTTATAGATAAAGATATTTTGTTAATAGGAAGTAGTTATTCTGCTGAGGATATCGGTGTACAATGTTTTAAACACGGTAGTAGATCAGTTACTATTTCGTATAGAACCAATCCTATTGGGGCTAAATGGCCTAAGGGGATTGAGGAGAAACCCATTGTAACCCATTTCGAGGATAATGTGGCTCACTTTAAAGATGGCTCTAAGAAGGAATATGACGCAGTAATTCTGTGTACGGGGTACCAACATAAGTTCCCGTTCTTGCCAGATAATTTAAGGTTAAAGACAAAGAATAATTTATATCCAGATAATCTGTACAAAGGAGTTGTGTTCAATGAGAATGAGCGACTAATCTTTTTAGGAATGCAAGATCAATATTATACGTTCAATATGTTCGATACGCAAGCTTGGTTTGCTAGAGATTATATGTTAGGACGTATCGCTTTACCTAATAAAGAAACTAGGGATAAGGATATCGCTAAGTGGGTAGAACTAGAAAAAGCGTCTGTAACAGGAGAGGAGCATGTAGACTTCCAGACTGATTATATCAAAGAATTGATAGAGATGACAGATTATCCTACATTTGATCTAGATAGAGTGGCAGAGATGTTTAAAAGTTGGTTAAATGATAAAGAAACTAATATTCTAAATTATAGAGATAAAGTATATACTTCTGTGATGACAGGTGTCACTGCAGAAGAGCATCATACACCATGGATGAAGGAGTTAGATGATAGCTTAGAAAGGTATCTGGATGAGGTAGAGGTAGATGAGTTAGAATTAAGTAAAGAGAATTACTACTAAGATAAAAGAGTTATATTTTTTATAAAATAAAGTTAGCGCTACAGGATTTTGATTTTGTGGCGCTTTTTTTGTGTAGGTAATATGAGGTTAAAAAATATTTTTAAAAATGTTGTAACCTTTTAGTAATAGTGTACGTATAACTAATGTGTGAAGAGCACATCATAGCAAAAATAAGGATAGAAATAATATGAGACAACTTAAAATTACCAAGCAGGTAACGAATCGTGAGACCGCTTCTCTAGATAAGTACTTGCAAGAAATTGGTAAAGTAGATTTAATTACTGCGGATGAGGAAGTAGAGTTAGCGCAACGAATCAAAGCAGGAGATCAAAGAGCACTAGAGAAATTAACGAAAGCAAACTTACGTTTCGTAGTATCGGTGGCAAAGCAATATCAAAACCAAGGATTGACATTACCCGATTTAATTAATGAAGGAAACTTAGGTCTGATCAAAGCTGCACAGCGTTTTGATGAGACACGAGGATTCAAATTCATTTCTTATGCAGTATGGTGGATTCGTCAGTCGATTTTATCAGCTTTAGCAGAACAATCTCGTATCGTACGTTTACCATTGAATAAGATCGGTTCTATTAATAAAATTAATAAGATGTATGCTTTATTAGAGCAATCTAATGAACGTCCACCTTCAGCAGAAGAAATCGCTGTAGAACTTGATATGACTGTAAATGATGTAAAAGAGAGTATGAAAAACTCTGGTCGTCATTTATCAATGGATGCTCCGTTAGTAGAAGGAGAAGATTCTAACTTATACGATGTATTGCGTTCAGGTGAGTCTCCTAATCCAGATAGAGAGCTTATTCATGAGTCTCTTAGAACTGAAATCGAGAGAGCATTAGAGACTTTGACTCCTAGAGAAGCTGACGTTGTACGTTTATACTTCGGTTTAGGTGATCAACATCCTATGACATTAGAAGAAATAGGAGAAACATTCGATCTTACTAGAGAGCGTGTTAGACAGATTAAAGAGAAAGCTATTCGTAGATTAAAACATACGTCTAGAAGTAAAATTCTTAAGACATACTTAGGATAATATAGATTAGAAGCGTTACTATTTAGGTAACGCTTTTTTTTATACCTTAGGTTAGCGTATATTTGTATTGTGAGAAAGTTTTTGTTTATAATCATATCCTTATTAGTATTTAGACCAGTAGTGCCGTTGGTAGACTACCTGGTAGACTATGATTATATCGCTACTTTTTTATGTGTGAATCAAGACAAGCCTGAGATGCATTGTAATGGACAGTGTTATCTAATGCAAGAATTAGCTAAGATAGCTAAGGAAGAACAAAAGAAAGATGCTGTTAAGCAGGTATATACTATTGCTTTTGTTTTGATGTATGTTGATTATAAATCTGAACTACCTACTCCTAATTTTGATATAAAAGGAGTACATAAGGTTTATGATAGATATAATAATTTGTATTCCTCTTTATTTAGCCGTCAGGATCTACGTCCTCCCCTCGTTTAATTAGTATTTATAATGTGATTATTTGATCGTCTATCTATAGTAGTGCGGTCAGTGAGCTTATGTATAATATTAATTAAAGATTCTTATGTCTACTAAGATTATAAAATCCTTTCCAATCAGTTATTTTACACAGGATCAGTCTTCATTTTTTATTAAGTCAATAAGTGTCTTAGGCAATGCTTATCCTTTATTAAAAGATAGTTTTAGGGCTAACTTTTACATGATTGCCTTTGTGTATAGGGGAAACTATTCTATTAAGATTAATGGGATTGATTATGTCGATTATCAGTCAAGTGTTTACTTTATTAAACCAGGTGATGTTGTACAGATGCAGTTCAATACTGAATGTACAGGTGTATTCATCGGTTTTGAGGATTCTTTCTTTTCTCAACGCTATCATGAGAATATCTTGCGTTATTTTGATTTCTTTCAATTAGATAGTGCCTCTCAGCAGATAGTGAGTGAGAGTGTGCGTACTAAGGTTGTGTTATTGGTGGATATGATGCTGGGTGAGTACAGTACAGATAGAGTATATCGAATGAAGGTTTTACGCTCTTACTTAAATATATTGCTATGTGAGTTACAGAGTGTTGATGAAGGTGATCAGCATTTTTCGATAGAGTATAATAAGGCTGGTTATAACGATCGTATTCTCGCTTTTATGGATTTGGTCGAAGTTCACTTTAAAGAGGCTAAAACACCTTCTTTTTACGCCGAGAAGCTATGTGTGACTCCTAACTATCTCAATAAACTTTGCAAACAAGAGCGAGGGATAACTGCAGGACAATTAGTTCGTCAACGCATTGTGGTAGAAGCAAAGAGATTGTTGCAGTTTAGCACATTTAATGTCAATGAGATTGCGCAGGAATTGTGCTTTGATAGTACGTCTTACTTTGTTACATTCTTTAAAAAACAAGAAGGGATTACACCAGATCATTACCGCAAGTCATTTTCTTGAATAAAAGGTAGTTCCTAGTTAGAGCACATGAGCATATCCTTCAGGAGGAGTAGATGACGCTTGAATATAGGTATAAAAAAACGAGACTATTAAGTCTCGTTTTTTATTTCTTAGTGTTGGTACACTACATATTTTGTATCACCTTCAGTTTCTACTTTAGTAAGATTGTGAGAAGAAAGTCCTTTCATTGCTTTATCCCATTTCTTACCACTTAAAGCAGCTTGTTCTTTTAAAGAACCCAACTCCACTTTATTGTCATTGTTTTCTAATATCTGAATAATGATTTTCTCTTCATCTGATAACTCTATTGAAGGAGCTGTTTTCTCTGGTCTCATTTGAGGGAAGAATAACACCTCTTGGATAGAAGGATTATTGGTTAAGAACATGATTAAACGGTCCATACCGATACCTAATCCTGATGTAGGAGGCATACCATACTCTAAGGCACGTAAGAAGTCTTGGTCGATAAACATCGCTTCATCATCTCCACGATCAGCTAAAGCCATTTGTGCTTCGAAGCGCTCTCTTTGGTCGATAGGGTCATTAAGCTCAGAGTAAGCATTCGCAATCTCTTTACCACAAACCATTAGCTCAAAACGCTCTGTCAATTCTGGATTATCTCTATGAGCTTTTGTCAATGGAGACATTTCTTTTGGATAGTCAGTAATGTATGTTGGTTGGATATAGTTTCCTTCACATTTCTCTCCAAAGATTTCGTCGATAAGTTTTCCTTTACCCATTGTTTCATCTACTGGAATACCCATGCCTAAAGCAGCTTGACGAATCTCATCTTCTGATTTACCAGTGATATCAAATCCTGTAAACTCTTTAATAGAGTCAGCCATCGTGATACGTTTGTAAGGAGCTTTAAAGTCGATTTCGTGTTCTCCGAAAGTAGCTTTAGTAGTTCCATTAACAGCGATAGCACAGAATTCTAATAAACGCTCTGTAAACTCCATCATCCAGTTATAGTCTTTATAAGCTACATAGATCTCCATAGCAGTAAACTCAGGGTTATGTGTTCTGTCCATACCTTCGTTACGGAAGTTTTTAGAGAACTCATACACACCATCAAAACCACCAACGATTAAACGTTTTAAGTACAATTCATTAGCAATTCTCAAGTATAGAGGAATGTCTAATGCATTGTGGTGAGTGATGAATGGACGAGCAGAAGCTCCACCAGGGATAGACTGTAATATAGGAGTTTCTACTTCCATATAACCAGCTTCGTTGAAGAACTGACGCATAGCGTTGAATAACTTCGTACGTTTAATGAAGATATCTTTATTTATTGGATTTACCACTAAATCAACATAACGCATTCTGTAACGCAATTCTGGATCTGTAAAAGCGTCAAATGTATTTCCTTCTGCATCCGTTTTTGGTAATGGAAGTGGTCGTAAAGATTTACTTAATAGTTGTAATCCTTGTACACGTACTGTTTTTTCTCCTACTTGTGTAGTGAATAACTCTCCTTCGATACCAACGAAGTCACCTAAGTCAATAAGTTTTTTGTAAATCTCATTGTAAAGAGTCTTGTCCTCTCCTGGGCATAACTCATCACGATTGATATATAACTGAATCTTTCCTTCGCTATCTTGAATAGTTGCAAAAGAAGCTTTTCCTTGAATTCTTGAAGACATTAATCTACCAGCCACGATAACCTTCTTACCTTCTTCAAAATCGTTCTTTATCTCCTTCGATGTATGGTCTACTGGAAATAGATTAGCAGGATAGGGATTCACACCAAGCTCTTGTAACTTGCTCAGCTTTTCTCTTCTGATGATTTCTTGTTCTGAAAGTTGCATAATAACTGTAAATTAATTTAAAAGGCAAATATAGTTAATCTTTGAAAATGCGACAATTAGTATTCGCTATAAAACGACTTAATTTGCAATACTTTGTAATAAAACGAGGTAGGTCTCATCATTTTAACTTCATTAACGAGGGAGTTGACTAAAAAATGCCGAAATTTGTATCAGACAAAATTATTTAGCTATGAGTTTAGGAAGAGTATTATTATCTATTTTTTTACCACCTTTAGCCGTTTTAGACAAGGGATGTGGATCTATTTTGATAGTGACACTGTTGACTATCGCAGGTTGGGTACCAGGGGTTATTGCGGCATTAGTCATACTAAATAATCCTAAATACAATAAATAACAAACAACACAATGAATAAACAAGTAAAGCTTATTGATTTAGGCGAGAAAGATTATAAAGATACTTGGGATTACCAAGAAGAGATATTCCAATCTATTTTAGATGTCAAAATTAGAAATAGAAGAGAAGAGCGTACAGATGATACAGATAACTATTTACTATTCGTAGAACATCCACATGTTTACACATTAGGAAAAAGTGGAGATGTGCACAATATGCTTTTAAACGATGAACAGTTAAAGGCAAAAGGTGCTACATTCTATAAGATTAATAGAGGAGGTGACATTACTTATCACGGACCTGGTCAGGTAGTAGGATATCCTATCTTAGACTTAGAGAACTTCTTTACAGATATACATAAGTATTTGCGTTTATTAGAAGAGACTATCATTTTAGTTTTAAAAGATTACGGAATAGAGTCTGGTAGAAGTGAAGGAGAGACAGGAGTATGGTTAGGAGTAGGAACACCTTTTGCACGTAAGATATGTGCGATGGGGGTAAGAGCCTCTCGTTGGGTGACGATGCACGGTTTTGCCTTAAACGTAAACTCGGACTTAGGTTACTTTGATAATATTATCCCTTGTGGTATTCGTGGTAAAGGAGTTACTTCTTTGAATGTAGAACTAGGTGTAGAGCAAGTAGATGAAGATGAGGTAAGAGCTAAGATTATCCAATATTTCTCAGAATTATTCGAAGCAGAAGTTATTGAACAATAAGCAATATACGTCCCAAGAGCCTTCGCTGTTGGGATTTTTTTTATCTTTGTACAAACAACACAATTATATGAAAAATACGATTATAGCACCTTCAGTATTAGCAGCAGACTTTGCTAATCTTCAGAGAGATATTGAAATGGTGAACAACAGTCAGGCAGATTGGTTCCATATTGACATTATGGATGGAGTATTTGTGCCAAATATTTCTTTTGGAATGCCAGTATTAGCTGCTATTAATAAGCATGCTAAGAAGACATTAGACGTTCACTTAATGATAGTAGACCCTGATCGTTATATTAAGACGTTTAAGGAGCTAGGAGCAGATATCTTGACTGTGCATTATGAAGCGTGTACACACCTACACCGTACAGTACAAGCTATTAAAGCTGAAGGTATGAAAGCTGGAGTAGCACTTAATCCACATACACCTGTAAGTGTATTAGAAGACATTATTCAAGACTTAGATCTAGTACTTATCATGAGTGTTAATCCTGGTTTTGGAGGACAGAGCTTTATTGAGAACACGTATGAAAAAGTGCGTAAACTAAAAGCAATGATAGAGGCTAAAGGAGCGAAGGTAATGATAGAGATAGATGGAGGAGTTAATAATAAAAATGCAAAAGCTTTAGTAGATGCTGGAGTAGATGCATTAGTAGCAGGTAACTTTGTGTTCAGTGCTGCTGATCCTATCGCAACTATTGCAGACTTAAAAGAAATTACTTCTAAGTAAGAAGTTTAATTAAGAGATATAAAAAAGGCTTAGTGTACTGAATACACTAAGCCTTTTTTTGTTATTATTGGTAAGGTAAAAAATAAGAGGCTGTCTTTTTGGACAGCCTCTTATATAATATTGAAATAAGATAAGGTATTACATCATACCTGGCATACCACCACCCATAGGCATAGCAGCAGCGCTGTCATCTTTAATGTCTACTAATGCACACTCAGTGATTAAGATCATACCAGCTACAGAAGCAGCATTTTCTAAAGCTACTCTAGTTACTTTCTTAGGATCGATTACACCAGCGTTAAGCATATCTACATACTCGTTCGTTTTAGCATTGTATCCGAAGTTTTCTTTTCCTTCTAATACTTTAGAAACAACTACAGAACCTTCTAATCCAGCATTCTCAACAATAGTTCTCAATGGAGCTTCTACTGCTTTAGCAATGATAGCGATACCTGTTTCTTCGTCAGCATTCTCAGCTTTAATGTCAACTAAAGTATTTTTAGCTCTTAATAAAGCTACACCACCACCAGCTACGATACCTTCTTCTACAGCAGCTCTAGTAGCGTGAAGAGCGTCATCTACGCGATCTTTCTTCTCTTTCATCTCTACTTCAGATGGAGCACCTACGTATAATACAGCTACACCACCAGCTAACTTAGCTAAGCGCTCTTGTAACTTCTCTCTGTCATAGTCAGAAGTAGTAGTTTCCATTTGAGCTTTGATTTGGTTGATTCTGTTTTTGATCATTTCAGCCTCACCATCACCACTAACGATAGTCGTATTATCTTTATCGATGCTAACTCTCTTACAAGTACCTAGCATTTCTAAAGTAGTATTCTCTAATGTATACCCTTGCTCTTCAGAGATAACCACACCACCTGTTAAGATAGCGATATCTTCTAACATAGCTTTTCTTCTATCTCCGAATCCAGGAGCTTTAACAGCAGCGATTTTTAACGCTCCTCTTAATTTGTTTACTACTAATGTAGATAACGCCTCTCCATCCACATCTTCAGCGATGATTAATAGAGGTTTTCCTGATTGAGCGATTGGCTCTAATACTGGTAAAAGTTCTTTAAGAGAAGATACTTTCTTGTCGTATAATAAGATATATGGAGTATCTAATTCTACTTCCATTTTCTCAGAGTTTGTAACGAAGTATGGAGATAAGTACCCTCTGTCAAACTGCATTCCTTCTACTACATCTACATAAGTCTCAGTTCCTTTAGCTTCTTCTACAGTGATAACACCTTCTTTACCTACTTTTTCGAATGCTTGAGCGATTAACTCACCGATGAAGTCATCGTTATTAGCAGAGATAGATGCTACTTGTTTGATTTTATCCATAGAACCACCTACTTCTTGAGATTGTTTTCTCAAGTCTTCTACGATGATTTCTACAGCTTTATCTATACCACGTTTTAAGTCCATTGGGTTTGCACCAGCAGCTACGTTCTTAAGTCCTTCTTTTACGATAGCTTGAGCTAATACAGTAGCAGTAGTCGTACCGTCACCAGCTAAGTCATTCGTTTTAGAAGCAACCTCTTTCACCATCTGAGCACCCATGTTCTCTAATGTGTTCTCTAACTCAACTTCTTTAGCTACAGAAACACCATCTTTAGTTACTGTAGGCGCACCAAATGATTTACCGATGATTACGTTTCTTCCTTTTGGTCCTAATGTTACTTTTACTGCGTTTGCTAAAGCGTCTACTCCGCGTTTTAAACCTTCGCGAGCTTCGATGTCGAATTTAATATCTTTTGCCATTTTATTCTTTTGGATTTAGTTGTTAATGATTCAATTTTAAACGATTGCTAAAATGTCGTCCTCTCTCATGATTAGATAGTCTGTACCTTCTAATTTTAGTTCAGTACCAGCGTATTTACCGTATAGTACAGTATCTCCTACTTTTACTGTCATTTCATGATCTTTAGTACCATTTCCTACAGCTACTACAGTACCTCTTTGTGGTTTTTCTTTTGCTGTATCAGGGATGAATAATCCTGAAGCAGTTTTAGTTTCAGCTGGTAATGGTTCGATAAGAACTCTGTCTGCAAGTGGTTTAATATTTACTGCCATAGTTTTATAGTTTATGAAATTGAATTATTATTTTTAATTATTATAGATAATCAAAAGGCATAAAGTGTGCCAAAGCTAAAAAGTGACAATATAGGCAAAAAAAAATGCCAGCTTGACAGCCGGCATTTCGTGTATTGTTTAAAGCTAAAATTATTCAGCTTGATTTTGAGTCTCTTGAGTTGGAGTAGTCTCTTCTGTTGTCACAGGAGCCTCTTGCGTAGCAGGCGCTTCTGGTGTCAGATTTTGAGTAGGTACTACTGCGTTTGGATCTAATAATTTAGAATCTCCAGCAGCTCCACCACTGAAACTAGTAGATGATAACAGAATTAAGATGATTAATGCTGCACCTAATGTCCAAGTACTTTTATCTAAGAAATCATTTGTGTTTTTAACTCCTCCAGCTACAGTAGACCCACCGAAAGAAGAATCTAATCCTCCACCTTTAGGATTCTGTACCATAATTACTACGATTAGTAAAAAACATACAATTGCGATTAAGATTAAAAATATTGTAAATGTGTTCATGGTGTTAACTATTATGTTGTTGTAACGCTTTTATATCTAATATTTGGTTTGCAAAGAAACTACTTTTTTCTGGATATTTCAAAATTAATATTTCATAAGCTTGTATTGCTTTCTGATATTTCTTTTGTTCTAAGTATATTTTTGCCAACGTTTCTGTCATTAAACTACTGTTCTCTTGTACCGAAGTGTCAATGTTTGCAGGGGTTACGGTTGGTTTCTTAGTAGGAACTATCTTGGGGTTAGTTTCTATAAATTTATCTATTAATTCTATTTTTTTTTGTTTTTCGATATCTGATTTTTGTTCTAAATCTGTTAAAATAGAATCATTTTCTCTGTCTATCGGCTTTATTTTAGATAATTGTAACCACTCTTGGAAAGACAATTTCTCGTTTTCTGAGAAGTTTAATGGTTTTCCTATTTCTAATTTCTCTTCTAGCTTTTCTATTTCTTGCTGTACAGTTTCTCTTTCTTCTAGCGTAGTGACGATAGGATCCTCTGTGATGACCTCTACAGGCTCTATAACGACTTCTGTAGGTGTTTCTTCTACAGGATCTTGTATTTCTTCCTTATCGTCTGTCTCGTGGAAGGTGATAGACTGTAGTAAGCTCTTAATAGCCGTAGAGGTTAGCTTAGGTTCTGGAGCCTCTTGTTGAGGTTCTTCTTCTGTTGGTATTTTAGACTCCTCAGCAGCTGTAGGCTCTGTCATGTCTATCACGATAGGAGTATACGTAGCGAACTCTGGAGAAACGATGAAATCAAAAAGAATATCTCTGTCTAGCGTATGTGCAGCAGTCTTCTTTAACTCTAAGTTATATTCTGTACTTTCTTGTACATATAAGCTCTTCAAATAAAGACTTCTCACAGACTGGAAGTACGGATACTTCTCTATGAGTTGCTTTAACTGAGGACTGTCACTCTCTTGGATTTGCTGAGGTTGACGAAGCAATATGTCTAATTCGTTTAGAGTCAAGATATTTATTTTTATATAATTACCACTTAGCTAATGATTCATTGAACACATCCTGTGTGATACGCTCATAGATAGTCTCGATAGCTGTGTTAAGACTAGCCCCTGCTAACTGTACGTTCGCATCATAGTCATAGTAGAATGAGAATCTCTTTTCGAAGTCGTCATCAGGTTTCTTCTTGTTGAAGAAACGCACATTCACAGACACATATAGTCTGTTCTGAGCCGCTCTCTGATCAGCTGTAGCAGTCATCGGACTGATACGGTATTCTACGATTTCTCCCTCATAGACTAAGTCAGCATCAGCATTAGTAAGACTTAAACTAGTTTGGTTTTGGATAAGATCTTGTAAGGACATTGTGAAGGTACGCTCTATACCAGGCTCTACTAAAGGAGCATTGTTCTGGAATGAGTTGACCTGAAATGAACTAGCATCTATCTTACCTGTTCCCGTAAAGTTATAATATTTACAGCTAGTAAAAAATAAAGATATAAATATTAGAGCAAATAATTGTTTGATTCTCATGTCTATAAGTCGTATTGTTTTATTTTTCTATACAATGTTCTCTCTGAGATGTTTAATTCTTTAGCAGCAGCCTTTCTCTTGCCGTTATGTCTCTCTAGTGCTAGTTTGATCAGCTTTATCTCCTGATTTGCTAAGTTTAGAGGTTCATCATCTACTGTCTCTGCTTCTAGATAGTTAGAAGTATCTTCGTCATCATCTACTGTCTCGTGAAAACCTAGATTAGCACTAGGAGATACCGGAGTATCCATCGCGATGATATCTAGATTAGTACTCGGTGGAGCCATCAGTTCTGGTAGCTCAGTCTTCTTCGTGCCATAGATCTTTTGGATAAGAGATTTGTTGGTTTCGGATACTGTCCCTTTATCGTGTTGTAGTAGCTCTAGTGTCAGCTTCTTTAGATCAGTTAAGTCACTCTTCATGTCGAATAGGACTTTGTACAGTATTTCTCGTTCATTGCTGAAGTCAGACTCTGCCTTTGGCCCATTCACGATAGAAGGTAACTGTCTGTCATGGTTAGGTAAATACCCTTGAAGTACAGGTAGAGAAATATCTCTATTGGTCTCTAATACCGATATCTGTTCTGCCACGTTTCTTAACTGACGGATATTACCATTCCAGCTATAGCGCATAAGGTATGCAGCTGCAGCAGGTTCTAGCTTTATCGGAGGCATCTTATATTTATGTGAGAAGTCAGAAGCAAACTTTCTGAACAGTAGATGGATATCTTCACCTCGCTCGCGTAGAGGAGGTAAGGTGATCTCTACTGTACTCAGTCTGTAGTATAGGTCTTCTCTAAACTTGCCCTTATTAATAGCATCCATCATATTGACATTAGTCGCAGCGATGATGCGTATATCTGTTTTTTGGACTTTAGAAGAACCTACTTTTATAAACTCTCCATTCTCTAACACACGCAATAGCCTTACCTGAGTAGTCAGAGGTAGTTCTCCCACTTCATCTAAGAAGATTGTACCGCCATCTGCCTCTTCGAAGTAACCTTCACGAGTGCTTATAGCACCCGTAAAAGCCCCTTTTTCGTGTCCGAATAACTCACTGTCTATCGTCCCTTCTGGGATAGCACCACAGTTCACCGCGATGAACTTACCGTGCTTTCGATGAGACATAGAGTGTATAATCTTAGGAATACTTTCTTTACCCACACCACTCTCTCCAGTGACTAAGACTGAGATATCAGTAGGAGCTACTTGTATAGCTTTTTCCAATGCACGGTTTAGTTTGACATCGTTACCGATAATTTCGAAGCGTTGTTTTATGACTTGAAGGTTTTCCATTCTTATATTTTAAATATTGCTATTTACTATCCTTGCATAGGAGAGTATCCTACCGCTTTACCGATTAATGTAGCAGAAGTACAGTCAGCGATCTCTACCATCACGAAGTCTCCTACGTTATAGTGCTCCTTAGGGAATACTACGGTAGTGTTCTGAGAGTTACGCCCAGACCACTCGTCTTCATTACGCTTAGATGTTTTCTCGATAAGTACTTCTACCGTTTGACCCACGAAGCGTTTTGTACGCTCAAGGCTGATTTTGTTTTGTACAGCGATGATCTCTGTAAGACGACGTTTTTTAACCTCTTCTGGCACATCATCCTCTAACTTACGAGCAGCTAATGTACCTGGTCTCTCAGAGTAGGCGAACATAAACCCGAAGTCATATCTCACGTGTTCCATTAGTGATAATGTGTCCTGGTGATCCTCTTCAGTCTCTGTAGGGAATCCAGTGATCATATCTTGTGATAACGAGATATCTGGTATCAATGCATAGATCTTATCTACTAGTTCGATGTATTCTTCTCTAGTATGCTGACGGTTCATCTCCTGTAAGATACGTGTACTTCCAGACTGTACTGGTAAGTGGATATACTTACAGATGTTCTCATGTCTAGCGATAGACTCTATCACCTCGATATGCATATCTTGAGGGTTAGAAGTAGAGAAACGGAAACGCATCTTAGGGAATGTAGTAGCACACTGATCTAATAACTGAGCGAAATCTACAGCTGTCGCTTTCTGCATATCGCTAGCTTTATCGAAGTCTTTTTTAAGACCTCCACCATACCATAGGTAGCTATCTACGTTCTGACCTAGTAACGTGATTTCTTTAAAACCTCTCTCTTGTAAGTCTGTGATTTCTTCTATGATACTCTGTGGGTCACGGCTACGCTCACGACCTCTAGTGAATGGTACCACGCAGAATGTACACATATTATCACATCCTCTAGTGATAGATACGAATGCTGTCACCCCATTACTCTGTAGACGCACTGGAGAGATATCACCATAAGTCTCATCTTTAGATAAGATCACGTTGATCGCATCTCTACCTTCTTCTACGTCTTTAAGTAAGTTAGGAAGATCTTTATAAGCATCAGGACCTACTACCATGTCCACGATTTTTTCTTCTTCTAAGAACTTTGCTTTAAGACGCTCAGCCATACACCCTAGAACACCTACCTTCATACCAGGGTTCTTTCTTTTTATTTGGTTGTATTGGTCTAAACGTTTGCGAACAGTTTGTTCTGCTTTATCTCTGATCGAACAAGTGTTTACTAACACTAAGTCCGCTTCTTCTAAGTTGTCTGTTGTATTATACCCTTCGTTAGATAGGATAGATGCTACAATCTCACTGTCAGAGAAATTCATTTGACAACCGTAGCTTTCGATAAATAGCTTCTTGTTGTTGTCTTGTTTTTGTTCTAAATGTAAGCTTGTACCTTGTTTATTTTCGTCAATTACCTTTTCCATAAGATACTTTAAGGATGTTTTACTTTAAGGGACAAAGATACTTTTTTTTGTCTAACTGACAAGATGACAGTGTTAGTTTTAAAGTTTTTTTGTACCCCATTTTATTTAACGCTATAGAATACCTTTTTTGCTCATAATCTTTGAGTTGTAATCCTAAGTCGTTGAGTTGATTATTACAGAATGGATACTAATGAACTGATTTGGCGTTTATGGCTCTATAATCCCTTTTTGACCTCGTATGCACTTTTGTTTTGGTTTTATTTTATTGATATTCAGTATTTAGTGTTGTTTTGGTTTATTTTCGTTCGGAAGTTGTTCGGAGATAGTCAGTGCTTACTTGGGATGAGAGGTGTTTTCTAAAAGCGTACCCTATCTCTACCCGAACCATCTACTACCAAAATAAAATAGATCACTAGGGAGTTTCTGATCGCGATATGATAAATAGTTCGATACACTAGTCCAATAAATGAACTAGTGATAGGGTCCACTACTTGTCCCAAAAGTGGGACACTATAGGTGGTCAGGACTTGTCCCACTTTTGGGACAAGTCCTGGACTAGTAGTGGGACACATATATAAAACTATAAACATTAAACAAAAACATATAAATAAAAAGTGATTTTAAAAAAATGGAATTTGTTTAGTTGTTAAACAGTAGATTCACTATTGACTTTTTTACTTCTAAAGGTTTAGAAAACTTTAAGCATTGTGCGAAATAAAAGGGGGATAAAAGCATTGAGAGAGGTAAAAATTAAAAAATTTAGAGAATTGTTATTAAATTGTGTAATTTCTTGATTTTGTTTGTAAAAAAAATCAATATATCGGTTTATTGCTAGAATGTTGGTTTATTTTACGAATAACTAGGTAATTATTACAATTTTTATATGCTGGCATATTAGTTAAAAGAAGCATTAATAAGTAGTGGCACGGATATATTCAAAAAAATCATATATTTTTGCTTCACAAAATAATGAAGTATGGCAAAGAATTTAGTGATTGTTGAGTCACCTGCAAAGGCAAAAACCATTGAAAAATTTTTAGGACAGGATTATCAGGTAGAGTCTAGCTATGGACATATAGCGGATCTGCCTTCTAAAGAAATAGGAGTAGATGTAGAGAATAACTTTAAGCCTAAATATGAGGTATCGAGTGATAAGAAGGCGGTAGTTAAGAAGTTAAAGGATCTTGCGAAGAAAGCTGAAATGGTTTGGTTAGCATCCGATGAGGACCGCGAGGGAGAGGCTATTGCATGGCACTTAGCGGAAGAACTAAATTTAAAGAGTAATAACACAAAGCGTATTGTATTCCACGAGATTACAAAAAATGCTATTTTAAAAGCGATAGATAACCCACGTCAGATAGACTATAATTTAGTGAATGCACAACAGGCTCGTCGTGTACTAGATAGATTAGTGGGGTATGAACTGTCTCCTGTACTGTGGAAAAAAGTAAAAGGAGGATTATCTGCTGGACGTGTACAGTCTGTGGCTGTACGTCTTATCGTAGAGAGAGAAAGAGAGATTAATGACTTTAAGGTAGAGTCATCTTATCATATATCAGCAGAGTTTAAGACTGCTGAAGGAAAAACATTAAAAGCTAAACTGCCTAAGAACTTTGCGACTGAGAAAGAAGCAAGAGACTTTTTAGCAGTTAATATTGGAGCAGCGTATAGAGTAGCAGATTTAGAGACTAAACCTGCTAAGAAATCACCTGCAGCTCCATTCACCACTTCTACACTACAACAGGAAGCGGCTAGAAAGCTTCACTACTCAGTAGGTCAGACGATGATGTTAGCACAGCGTTTATACGAGAGTGGACTGATCACGTATATGAGAACGGATAGTGTGAACTTATCTAAAGAGGCAATGAGTGCAGCAGCAGCTGAAATCACGAAGTCTTACGGAGCAGAATATTCTAAACCACGTACTTATACGACTAAGAGCAAAGGAGCTCAAGAGGCGCATGAGGCTATCCGTCCGACGAATATGGCTCTGCACAGTGCCCCTGTAGATAGAGATCAGGCTCGTCTATATGATCTGATTTGGAAGCGTACTTTGGCATCTCAGATGAGCGATGCTCAGTTAGAGAGAACGAATGTGCGTATAGAGGCAAATAAGTTTAAAGAGCTATTTGTGGCTACGGGTGAAGTATTGCTTTTTGAAGGATTCTTAAAAGTGTACTTAGAAGGGCATGATGATGAGGATGAAGAAGTAGAAGGAATCTTACCAGCATTGAGAATAGGAGAAGGATTAGAACAAAATGCGTTAGTAGCTACTCAACGCTTTACTAAGCCTGCTGCTAGATATACAGAAGCGTCATTAGTGAAGAAATTAGAGGAGCTAGGTATCGGACGTCCGTCTACTTATGCACCTACTATCTCTACTATTATCGCTAGAACGTATGTAGAAAAAGGGGAGACTGAAGGTAAAGAGCGCAACTATAAGATGATGATGCTTAGAGGTGCTGAGGTGAAAGAGAAGGTACTGACAGAGAAGACGGGATCTGATAAAGGGAAGCTAGTACCTACAGATATTGGTATGATCGTGAATGACTTCTTAGTGAAAAACTTTAAGACGATCTTAGATTATAACTTCACTGCTAAGGTAGAAGAGGACTTCGATGAGATCGCAGCTGGTAATGAAGATTGGGCTAAGATGATGAGAGAGTTCTACGATCACTTCCACCCAACAGTGAAAGATGTAGAAGAGAACGCAGAGCGCGAGTCTGGAGAGCGTATATTAGGTATTGACCCTAAGAGTGGACGTACAGTATTAGTGCGTTTAGCTAAGTTTGGCCCTGTGGCGCAGATCGGTAATCCTGAGGATGAAGAGAAGCAATATGCTAGCCTTACTGCTGAGCAGAATATCGGTACGATTACATTAGAAGAAGCATTAGCATTATTCCTATTGCCAAAGGTATTAGGAGAATATAAAGGAGAAGAAGTAGAGGTAAACAATGGTAGATTTGGTCCTTATGTGAGAGTAGGTAAGTCATTTATCTCTCTGCCTAAAGGAGAAGAGCCTGCTGATGTGACGCTAGATAGAGCATTAGAATTAATCAAAGAGAAAGAGCAAGCAGATGCTCCTATCGCTACATACCAAGGACTACCTGTACAGAAAGGTGTGGGACGCTTCGGACCATACTTAAAGTGGAATGGTATTTTTATCAACGTGAATAAGAAGTATAACTTCGACAATCTATCTCAAGCGGATATCAACGAGTTAATCGAAGATAAGATTCAGAAAGAGAAGGATAAGGTAATTCACGATTGGGCAGAAGAAGGTATCCGAGTAGAGAAAGCAAGATGGGGTCGTTCTGTAATCTTAAAAGGAAAAACGAAGATAGAGCTAGGTAAGGATGTGGATGCAGCAGCGTTATCTCTAGATGAGGTAAAGGCAATGATCGAAGCAAAAACCCCTGCTAAAAAGACAGCTGCTAAGAAAACGACAGCTAAAAAAGCAACTACTACTGCTAAGAAAACAGCAACTAAGAAGACGACTAAAAAATAATAAAGAATGATCTACGAACTGCTAAGACCGATAAATAACGAATTAATCACTTATATAGATGGTTTACAGAGTCAGTGTATAGGGAAGAAAGTAACGTTCTTCTCTGGTGGTTCTTTTGAGAATGAAGGTCGATATAATATCGCTATTATCGGAATAGGAGATAATCGAGGTAATGGTGAAGGAGTGAGTATAGTAGATATCACTAAAATAAGAAAGGCTTGGTATTCGTTATATCCTGGTAACTGGGGAGTGAATATTATAGACTTAGGTGATATAATGGCTGGTGAGAGACTAGAGGATACATACTATTTAGTAAAGACTCTAGTAGCTGATCTAGTGAGACAAGGGGTAATCCCTGTATTCGTAGGAGGGTCTCAGGATATGACTTATGCGATGTACAGAGCATATGATGCGCTAGAGCAGTCAGTGAATCTGGTGTCTATAGATGCTAAGTTAGATCTTTCTAAGACAGAAGGTGATGTGGCGAATAGTTATCTGACGCGTATTATACTAGAAGAACCTACGAATCTGTTTAATTTTTCTAATATCGGGTATCAGACTTACTTCAATGCGCAAGAAGAAATAGACTTAATCGCTAGTTTATATTTTGAAGCGTATAGAGTAGGAGAAATATCTGGTAATATAAAATTAGCTGAGCCAGTACTTAGAGATGCAGATATCGTAAGTATCGATATGACTTCTGTTAAGTCTGCTGATTCTGGTAATTTTGAGTTCTTTAATCCGAATGGATTTGATGGAAGAGAGATATGTGCCTTAGCTAGATATAGTGGGTTAAGTGATAGAGTTTCATCTTTTGGAATATTTAATTATAATAATAATAAAAATGAAACGTTATTAATAGCACAAATCCTTTGGTATTTTGTGGAAGGTGTTAATTATAGATCGAATGAATACCCTTTTGTCAGTAAGGCTAGTTATATGAAGTATATCGTGCCGATAGAAGGATATGACGACTTGATATTCTATAAGAGTGATATCTCTGAACGCTGGTGGATAGAGGCTTCTATAGAAACGATGGATGCCGAAAGAAAAGTGTTGTTGCCTTGTAGTTATGAGGATTATGAGCTGGCTATAAGCCAAGTTATACCTGAAAGATGGTGGCGAACAATAAAAAAAAGTGTAGTATAAAAATTAATTTAACAAAAATAAATAATTAAGTTAAATTAATTTTTAGCTTTGTTTTGTGAAATAAAAAGAAAAAAAATTACTTGTAAGTATTTTATAGTAGTACATAAAAACCTAAAATTATATGAAGAAGATCATTACGTTAGGAGCAGTTTTAGCTTTGATGACCAGTTGTGGAACTGGAGATCGAGGTGAATTGATGCATGGTGAGGCTGGAAAAAGATGGAGCAGTGAGAAACCACAAGGGATGTCACTTATTCCAGGAGGTACTTTTACCATGGGTCAAGCCAATGAGGATTTCTTAGGAGCCCAAGATGCACCAACAAAAACAGTTACTATCGGTTCATTTTATATGGATGAAACTGAAATTTCGAATAACCAATACCGTAAATTCGTAGAATGGGTAAAGGATTCAGTTGTTCGAACTAAATTAGCTATTGCAGCTGATGAAATGGGTGTGGCTAAAGAATCAGGTGGTATCGGTGCGTATGCATTCTTAGATGCCGAAGAGGATTTAGAAAGAATGACCCCATACCAACGATATATGTATGAGAACTATTACAGCCTTCAGGTGAGTGATGATATCTACTCTGGACGTCGTTTAAATAAAAAAGTTCCTTTAGTGAAAGATACTAGAAAGTATCCAGACGCTAACTATGTGGAAGTAATGGATTCATTATATATCCCAGCTAGTGAGACGTATAATGGTATGACTACTTTCGATAACTCTAAGTTGAAGTTTAAATATTCTTATGTAGATGTAGATGCAGCTACTAGAGATAGATCAACAGAAAATAGAGGAAAGAGAAATAGACACTTAAAAACGGAGACACTATTAATCTATCCTGACACAACACGTTGGATTAAAGAATTCCAATATTCTTACAACGAACCAATGCACAACGATTACTTCTGGCACGAAGCTTTTGGTGATTATCCTGTAGTAGGGGTAAACTGGCACCAAGCTAAAGCATTCGCTGCATGGAGATCAATGTATAAAAACATTTATCTGAAAGATAATAAGATGACTCTTGAGATCAATGAATTCCGTTTGCCAATGGAAAGTGAGTGGGAGTACGCTGCTAGAGGTGGTCTAGAAGGAGCTATGTATCCTTGGGGTGGACCTTATGCAACGGATGAGAAAGGATGCTTTATGGCAAACTTTAAACCAACTCGTTTTGATTATGCAGCAGATGGAGCTCTTTATACAGCTAATGTTCGTTCTTACCCTCCTAATGGATATAACTTATACAATATGGCAGGTAACGTAGCAGAGTGGACTAGCTCTACTTATGATGCTTCTAGTTACGATCACATGTCAGCTTTAAAGCCTAGAAATAGACCTAGCGAAAGCCCACTAAAAGTAGTAAGAGGTGGTTCTTGGAGAGACCCAGCATATTTCTTACAAGTTGCTACTCGTGATTCTGAGTACGCAGATTCAGCAAGAAGTTACATTGGATTTAGAACAGTACAATCTGTGTCAGGTTCTTTATCACGTGTTAACCAAGCAAAAATGGCTCGTTAATAATCAAACAAAAAAATAAAAGAAGAAAAAGGCTATGGCAATATCTAAAAAAGTGATGAACTTCTGTTATGGAATGGGAGCTTCAGTAGTAATCATCGGTGCATTATTTAAAATTACGCACATGGAATTTGGACCTTTTAATGGTAACAATATGTTAACTGCAGGTCTATTAGTAGAGGCGTTTATTTTTGCAATCTCTGCATTCGAGCCAGTTGATGAGGAATTAGATTGGGCAAAGGTATATCCAGAATTAAAAGATGGGAAAGCTAGAGAAGTAAAAGTGGCTAAACAAGCTGTTGTAGAGCCTCAAGATACAGAAGGGATGCTTTCTAAAAAATTAGATCAGATGTTGAAGGATGCTAAAATTGATGGAGAGTTAATGAATAGCTTAGGAAATAGTATTCGTAACTTCGAGGCTGCTTCTAGAGAGATGGGGCCTTCTGTGAATTCTGTTGCTTCAACACAAAAATATGCGCAAGAAATGACATTAGCTGCTCAACAGTTAGAGTCTCTAAATAAAGCTTATAAAGTACAATTAGAAAGCGCAACAGCGAATGCTGAAATCAATAAGGCAGTAGCTGAAAACAATGCTCAGTTAAAAGAGCAAATGCAAGCATTAACAAACAATTTAGCGTCATTAAACAACGTTTATGGTGGAATGCTTTCTGCTATGGGTGGTGGAAGAAATGCTAATTAGTTTATAATTTTTAAAATATTATAAGGTAATGGCTAAACAAAAACTGACCCCAAGACAAAAGATGATTAACCTGATGTATCTGGTGTTTATCGCGATGATGGCACT
Organism: Myroides sp. C4067; assembly: GCF_038039665.1. NCBI lineage: Bacteria > Pseudomonadati > Bacteroidota > Flavobacteriia > Flavobacteriales > Flavobacteriaceae > Myroides > Myroides sp. C4067. Next base: position 204,259 of record NZ_JBBPHJ010000001.1, on the reverse strand, counting down.
TCAGGTATCTACAGAGGTTTTATCAGCTTTTGGTGTAGTGAACGAGAAGTTCGAGGCAGCTAATGAAGGTGCAAAAGCAAATAATGAAGGTTTGCTAGGGGCTTTAGAGAAGAAAGCTGAGGAAAACCCAGCTCAATTCGCTGACCCTGCAAAAAAAGCAAAGCAAGTAGAGAAAATTACGCAAGAGTTCTATGACTTCGTGGGTAAATATAAAACTCTAATTACTAGCGAATTTGAAGGAGAACGCACAGAGAATGGTAAGTTACCTGCTGAGCGTATGAATAAATCTGATATTATCAATGATGCTTGGTTCACAGGTGATAATTATTCAGCAGAAGGACAGGCTTTTATCGATGGTATTAATAAGTACAAAAAAGCACTTCTTGATATCTTAGAAAAAGATGCTAAGTTCCAACCTATCGTATTAGATATAAATAGTAAATTTAATCTAAACGATGTTAAAGATAGCCAAGGAAAAGATAGAGCTTATTTAAATTATAACTTCTATGGTTTCCCAGCTATTGCTTCTTTGACTAAGTTATCAACAATGCAAAACGATGCAAAAATAGTTGAGGCAGAGATTTATAACAGCTTAATGGGTAATACACTTAGTAAAGCTGCATCTATGAAGAACTATCAAGCAATCGTAGTAGCTGATAAATCTACTCTTTTTGCTGGTGAAACTTATAAAGGTAAAGTTGTCTTAGGTCGTTATGACAAATCAACTGTTCCTACTAAAGTAGTTGTTAATGGTCAAAACATTGATTTATCTAAATCATTAGTTGATGGACAAGTTAACTTAGGGTTTACTGTTGGTAACGTAGGTGAGCACCAAATCGGAGGTAAGTTTACTTTCGTAGAGGATGGCCAGCCAGTAGAGATTGATATTAAAGGTAGTTATGTAGTAGTACCTAAACCAAACTCAGCTAATATATCTGCTGATAAGATGAACGTAGTATATCGTGGTGTTTCTAACCCTATGACTATTTCGTTTGCTGGTATCGCTAATGATAAAGTACAAGCTTCTGCTCCAGGACTTACAAGTCAAGGAGGTGGTAAATATACATTAAGACCACAATCAGGAAGAGAAGTAGTTATCAATGTAACAGGGACTTTACCTGATGGACAAAAAGTATCTGATAGAAAAGTTTTCCGTATTAAAGATATTCCTTCTCCAAGAGGAACAGTACGTGGGGAGTTCAATGCTAAGGGACCTAAGTCTAACTTAGAGATTGTGACTATCGGTGCTAAATTAGAAGACTTTGACTTTGATTTAAATCTTACAGTTACTAGTTTTGTATTGCAAATACCTGGACAACCTAGTATCGTTGTTCCTGGAAATAGAATGAATGAAAGAGCAAAAGCGGCTATTCGTAGAGCTCAGTTAGGTGACGTGGTAGTAATTTCGGATATTAAAGTGCGTTTAGAAGGTGCAGGAGACTATGCATTGAAAAAAACATCACCATGTACGTTTGAGATTATGTAATTTCACTTAAATTTATAAGAAGAAAATTTTGAAGAATATGAACTTGAAGAATTTTTCACTATATATAGTGTTTACGCTGTTTTCAATAGCATCATTCGCTCAGACGAATCTATTGAATGCAAAATCTGCTGCTGATATTGGTATTATGCCAATCTCGGAGATTCTAATCAAAGCAGAAGGACCAATACCTTACGGACACGTTCGTGAGAAAGATATCTTATTCGGTATTAAAGTATGGGAGAATATTTCATTAGCTGAGAAAGCGAATGAGATGTATCTATATCCTATTGATGAGTATTCATCTGAAGGAAGAAAACCTCTGTTCCAAGTTTTAATCGATGGTATTAAATCTGGAGAGATTACTGAAGTGTATGATAATAGTGATTTTAAAAATCAACGTACATTAAAAGATATTCAAGACTCTTTCGTGAGAGTTGATACTACAGATGCTGGTATCGAATATTACAATGCTGGAGAAGCTATTCCTGAGGAATATATTCAGAAAGTAGAGTTAAGACCTTCTGATGTTAAAGAGTATCACATCATGGGTATGTGGTATTTCGATAGAAATGAAGGACAGTTAAAATATAGATTATTAGGTATTGCTCCAGTAGTAGCAGACTTGTATACTAAAGGATCAGCTAACGAGAACTATGTAGAGTTATTCTGGATATTCTTTGCTGATGCTCGTAATACATTGTTCCAAAACTATGCATTCAATGCTAAGAACCCACTTAATCCAATCAATTTTGACCATTTGTTAAACTCGAGAAGATTCAGTGCTACTATTTATAAAGCAGATAACCAATACGGTAATCGTAAAATTGATGATTACATCAAGAGTAATGATTTAAAACGTTTATTTGAGGCAGAAAGAATTAAAGAATTGATTCGAAACCTTGAAGATGATATGTGGAATTACTAATTTTGTAGTTTCTAATTTATTAAGCTCTTATCTATTAGAATAGATAAGAGCTTTTTTAATGGCTTTAAGTATGGTAGATTATATTGTAGTAGGTACGGGTTTGGCAGGAATCTGTTTTACAGAAAAACTAGCTAGTGAAGGAAAGACCTTTGTGGTGATAGACAATGAGAAGCGCTCATCTTCACTAATGGCCGGTGGTATGTATAACCCTGTTGTATTAAAGCGTTTCACGGATGTGTGGAAAGTAGGAGAACAATTAGATATTGCTTTGCCTTTTTATGCAGCATTAGAAAAGAAGTTAGGAGAGAAGTTTATCTTTGAAATGCCTTTGTACAGAAGATTGTTATCTGTTGAGGAGCAGAATAATTGGTTTCATGCAGCTGATAAACCTAATTTAGAAAAGTATTTATCGCCTAAGTTAGTTCGTAATGAAATTAATGGAGTGAAGTCTCCTTTTGGTTTTGGTGAAGTGAATTATACAGGTTATGTCGAAACTAAAACCTTGATTAAGGCTTATAGAGCTTATTTGAACGAAATCAATAGTTATAGACAAGAGGATTTTGATTACGATTGTTTAAGTTATACAGAGGATGAAGTTAGCTATAAGGATATAGTGGCTAAGCATATTGTTTTTGCAGAAGGTTTTGGGATGTTACAGAATCCATTCTTTAAAGATTTGCCTTTAGATGGTACTAAAGGTGAGGTGCTTTTGGTGAAGATTCCAAATCTTAATATAGATATTATATTGAAGGCAAATGTATTTTTAATCCCAGTAGGTAATGATCTATATAAAGTAGGTGCTACTTATGATTGGGAAGATAAAACAGATACGACTACAGAAGAAGGGTTAAGAGAGTTATTAGAAGGATTGAGAGATGTTGTTGACTTAGACTTTGAAGTAGTAGCTCATAATGCTGGTGTGCGTCCTACTGTAAAAGATCGTCGTCCATTGTTAGGAAGAAGTAGAGAGTCTGCGAGAATCCATGTGTTGAATGGATTGGGAACTAGAGGGGTGTTATTAGGCCCTTTCTTAGCAGAGAAATTATATAATAATATAGAAAAGGCTATGGAGCTAGAGGAGAATATCTCTATTCATAGATATAAGAAGTTTAAATTTTAGTACAATCTAAGTATGTTAAATATACACAATCTATCAGTTTCTTTTTCTGGTGAGTATTTATTTGAGAATGTGACATTCCGCATCGGTGCAGGTGACCGTGTGGGGTTAGTTGGGAAGAATGGAGCTGGTAAGTCCACTATGTTGAAATTATTATCAGGAGATTTAGAGCCTGATACTGGAAGTATGGCTGTTGAAAAAGACCTCCGTATCGGATTCTTAAGACAGGATATTGATTTTATACCTGGTAGGACTGTACTAGACGAAGCTTATCAAGCTTTCGTAGAAATCAAGAAGGTAGAAGCAGATCTTGAAAAGGTTAATATTGAATTAAATGAACGTACAGACTATGAGTCTGAAAGTTATAGTGAGTTAATCGAAAAGTTAAGTGATTTGACGCACCGCTTTGAGATTATCGGAGGATATAATTATGTTGGTAACACAGAACGTATCTTATTAGGACTTGGTTTTAAACGTGAGGATTTTAATAATCAGACAGATACTTTCTCTGGAGGATGGCGTATGCGTATCGAGCTAGCGAAATTGTTATTACAAGATAACGATTTGTTACTTCTGGATGAGCCAACGAACCACTTGGATATCGAGAGTATCATTTGGTTAGAACAATTCTTAAAGTCGTATGCTGGTGCAGTAGTGATTATTTCGCACGATAAGATGTTCTTAGACAACGTAACGAATCGTACGATAGAAATATCACTAGGGAAGATATATGACTTTAATAAGCCTTATTCACAGTATTTAGTATTGCGTGAAGAGCTTCGTGAGATGCAGTTAGCTTCTCAAAAGAATCAGGCGAAGAAGATAGAGGAGACAGAGAAACTTATCGAGAAGTTTAGATATAAAGCGACGAAGGCTTCTATGGCACAATCTCTTATAAAGAAATTGGATAAAGTAGAGCGTATCGAAGTAGACGAGGATGATAATGCGGTAATGAATATCTCTTTCCCTGTGAGTATAGATCCAGGTAAAGTAGTTTTAGAAATTGATAAAGTAACGAAGCGTTATGGTGATAAAGTGATCTTTAAAGATATCGACTTATTAGTAGAGCGCGGGGTTAAAGTAGCATTTGTAGGACAGAATGGTCAAGGTAAATCTACGTTGATTAAAGCTATAATGGAGGAGTTTGAATACGAGGGTACTATTAAACTAGGACACAATGTTCAGTTAGGATACTTCGCTCAGAACCAGGCAGACTACTTAGATGGTGAGAAAACGGTATTAGACACAATGTTAGATGCAGCTACTGATGGTAACCGTGTGAAAGTACGTGATATGCTAGGGTCTTTCTTGTTTAGAGGAGATGATGTCGAGAAGAAAGTAAAAGTACTTTCTGGAGGAGAGCGTAACAGACTTGCGTTGTGTAAAATGTTACTTCTTCCTATCAACGTATTGCTGATGGATGAGCCGACGAACCACTTAGATATTAAGTCTAAGAATGTATTGAAGAAAGCTCTAGAGAACTTTAAGGGAACTTTACTGTTAGTATCTCACGACCGTGACTTTTTACAAGGGTTAACGCAGTTAGTTTATGAGTTTAAAGATCAAAAGATAAAAGAGTACTTAGGTGATATCAATTACTTCTTAGAAGAGCGCAATGCACAGAATATGCGTGAAATCGAGAAAGTAACTGTTGCTCCAGTAGCTAAAGCAGTAGTGGTGGAGGAGAAAAAAGCACCTGCTTTATCTTATGAAGAACAAAAGAAGCAAAAGACACTTCAAAATAGATTGAGCAAGATTGAGAATGAAATAGCTGAACTTGAAAAAAAGGTAGCTAAGGATGATGAACGTCTAGCTGTGGACTATGAAAAACTAATGGCTGACTCTAATTTCTTTAGTGACTATGAGAAGAAAAAGAATAAGATTGATGATTTGATGATTGAGTGGGAAGAAATCCACGAACAATTACAATAGATAATAAAAAAGGGATTACATTAAGTAATCCCTTTTTTTATAAAATAGGCGTAATAAAGTTATATTATTTCAAGAAAAAACCACTTCAAGTGATTGAAGTGGCTTTTACTTAGTAGCGGGAACAGGACTCGAACCTGTGACCTTCGGGTTATGAGCCCGACGAGCTGCCTACTGCTCTATCCCGCGCTATTGTGGTACAAATGTACAACCAATATTCGGGTTGACAAAATCAGACAATTGAGTAAAACAGTGTTTATTGGCTTTAATGTTAAATGTTTTTCACTGCTAGGAGTCTTTTTTACTTAATTATTATTGATAATATATTTTATAGAAGTAATATTACTAGAAGGTTATATTCTTTTTAAGAAAGTTGTTTGATAGGTGTGTAAGTGTTAATTAAAAAAGAGGTGATTCATTTATTTTGTGAATATTTTAGTATTTTTGACTGTGTTAGTCAGGGTAATAATAGTACTTATTCTGTTTCTGAGACTTATTATGAATTAATACTTCCCTATTATATGAAGAATATTGAGAAAACATTTCAAATTATTAGTTACCTACAGTACCCTTTTCTATTAATAGCTTTATTCTATAGCTTTAAACCGATCTATGATAGAATAGCTTTCGGTAATATGGATACTTATTTATCGTGTATGAATAATGCATTGATGTTTATAGGAATTGGGGTCAGCTTTTCGGCATTGCAGGATTCGACCAAGACGCAGAATAATTTTTCTAAACGTATATGGCAGGACAAGAAGAAAGGTGTAATAGCCTTATATATTATAACGCTAATGGCTGTGCTTTCTTTTATTGGTGGTGGAGTAGGATACTATTTTGCTGTTTCTAGTGTTTTAGAAGAGATAGCAGTTGGTTTACTTGTACTAGGTATTGGTTTGCTTGGATTGCTAAGTGTTGCCATAAATATGTATAAGTACCAACAGAGTATTATAGTAAACTGATATTTAGATAAGAACTATTAGATAAAACACTATAATTTATTTTGCTCCTTAAGTATAGACATAAAAGTTTCAAATAGATTTAATGTAATCGTAAATTTAGATACATAAGGTAGATATTTATGGCGAATCAGTTCTTCTGTAAAACCATCTGCACTAGTTTTATTGGTATCGTTGATATTTCTAATACAAGAGTCTAGGCAGTCGACTGCTTTAGCAAATTGCGATTCTAAATCTAAACGTGATTCATATTGGTCTAATATGTTGATTAATCTAGATTTATTAGGATAGAAAGACTCAATAGTTTTTAATGCATCCCTTTCTTTCTGTTCTTTTAAAAGTAATTCTTGAGGATTATTAAACTTAGCATCTCCAGCATAGACTTCTGCTATATCGTGGTATAGTAAGTATTCGAAGACTTTTAGTCTATTAAGTGGTTTATCTATATATTCTATTAATACATCGGCAATCATTAAACAACTCCAAGAGTGTTCTGCAGTACTTTCTTTTCGATTTTTTACAGATGTACTTCGTTCAACATATTTTAGTTTTTCTAATTCTAATAAAGTTTTGATTAGGTTATTCATTTTTGACAATGTATTATTTGTTCTTGATATAAATCTGAATTAAACTAAAGTAGGGATATAAAAAAAGCCACTTCGTTAGAAATGGCTTTTACTTAGTAGCGGGAACAGGACTCGAACCTGTGACCTTCGGGTTATGAGCCCGACGAGCTGCCTACTGCTCTATCCCGCGTTATTGTGGTGCAAATATAGAACGAATATTTGGAACTCACAAATGAGCTCCTAAAATAATTCGCTCTTTTTTACTTTTATTTTGATTGTAAGCCTTGTGTATACTCAGAATGAGCTGATTCTAAAGCCTCAATGTCATTGTTACATAGGTGTTTAAGGAGATGATTTAGTTTTTCTTCTGACCAATCATAAATTTTTAAATCCAATAACTTTTTTATTATTTCTTCTGAGAAACGCTGTTTTATTGGCTTTGCAGGGTTACCAGCTACGATAGTATACGGTTCGACATCCTTTATAACGACAGCACCTGAAGCGATAATAGCTCCTTCACCTATAGTGATGCCTGGCATGATCATAGATCGCATACCTAACCATGCGCCATCACCTATCGTAGTGTCTCCTTTTGCCTGATACGCTTCTTGTATCACATCTAGATAAGGGTATAGACTAAACCAATCTGTGCGATGCGTATTATTCCCTCCCATTAAGATAACGACTTCCGCCGCTATACAGACATGAGATCCTATGTATAACTGATCTATATGCCATAGTGGTTCCCAGGCTTGTAGACTGTATTCATCACCATATAGGTAACGTACTACACTATCTTCAAAGCTGTCCGTCCAGGCATTGCTGTAATAACTTGTTGTTCCCTTGATATGTATATTAGGATTCTTGACTGTTTCGTGTAGGTATTCTACTTTAGACCAATGTTTTTTGTTCTCATCTATCATTTGTTCTCTTCTATTTTTAAGTATATAACCTTAGATAGGCTAATTGTTTATCTATATTTCAAAAGCTAAATATATATAAAGTGTTGTTATAAATAATATTTAATTTTTCCTATGTCATTGATATAAGCTACCTTTGCTACCGAAAAAATTAAATAATATGACGCATAAAGCTGGTTACGTTAACATTATTGGTAATCCAAATGTAGGTAAATCAACACTAATGAATGCTTTAGTAGGAGAGAGATTGTCTATCATCACTTCTAAAGCACAGACTACTAGACATAGAATATTAGGAATCGTAAATGGAGATGATTATCAGATCGTTTTCTCAGATACTCCTGGTATTATTAAGCCTGCATACGAATTACAAGAATCAATGATGGACTTCGTTAAATCTGCTTTTGAGGATGCGGACGTATTGATTTATATGGTAGAGATAGGGGAGAGAGAGTTAAAAGACGAAGCGTTCTTCGCTAGAATTAACAACTCTAAAGTACCTGTAATGTTGCTTCTAAATAAGATAGACAAATCTAATCAAGAACAACTAGAAGAACAAGTAACCCTATGGAGTGAGAAGGTTCCTAATGCTGAGATATTTCCAATATCTGCTTTAGAGAAGTTTAATACGCAGGCTGTATATGATCGCATCATAGAACTATTGCCAGTATCTCCACCGTATTTCCCTAAAGATGCCCTAACAGATAAGTCAGAACGTTTCTTCGTGAACGAGATTATACGTGAGAAGATTTTGCTTAACTATGATAAGGAGGTGCCTTATGCTGTAGAGGTAGAGACAGAGGAGTTTAAAGAAGAAGAGAATATCATTCGTATTAAAGCTGTTATTATGGTAGAGCGCGATAGTCAGAAGGGGATTATCATCGGACATAAAGGTGCTGCTTTAAAGAAAGTAGGGATAACAGCTAGAGAAGAAATGGAACAATTCTTTATGAAGAAAGTTCACTTAGAACTATTCGTAAAGGTGAATAAAGATTGGAGATCGAGCGACTATCAACTACGTCGTTTTGGATATAATCAAAAGAAATAAGGAATAATAAAATAATCATTAAAATATCGCATTGAAATACTAACTTTGCGACATATTTAAAATATTTATGAGTAATATAGTAGCCATAGTTGGTAGACCAAACGTAGGGAAGTCAACTTTTTTTAATCGATTGATTCAAAGAAGAGATGCCATCGTAGATTCGGTTAGTGGAGTGACACGTGATAGAAACTACGGCAAGTCAGAGTGGAATGGAAGAGAGTTCTCAGTGATTGACACCGGAGGATATATAAAAGGATCTGACGACGTTTTTGAGGGTGAGATTAGACGTCAAGTATCTTTAGCTATTGAAGAGTGTGATGTAGTAATATTTGTAGTAGATGTAGAAGAGGGTATCACACCTATGGATGCTGAAGTAGCTCGTTTATTGCGCAAGGAGACTAAACCTGTGTTCGTAGCTGTTAATAAAGTGGACAGCTCGAAGCGTATGGATGATACATTCGAGTTCTATAACCTAGGTTTAGGAGAGATATACCCTATCGCAGGGATGAGTGGAAGTGGTACTGGAGATCTATTAGATGCTGTAGTAGCTGCATTGCCAGAAGAAGAAGTAAGAGAGACAGAAGAAGAAGAGTTACCACGTTTTTGTGTTGTAGGTCGTCCTAATGCTGGTAAATCTAGTTTTATCAATGCACTTATCGGTGAAGATCGTTATATCGTTACAGATATTGCTGGTACTACACGTGATGCTATTGATACGCGTTTTACACAGTTTGGTTTTGACTTTAACTTAGTAGATACTGCGGGTATCCGTAGAAAATCAAAAGTAAAAGAAGATTTAGAGTTTTACTCAGTGATGAGATCTGTGAGAGCTATCGAGCACAGTGATGTATGTATCCTTATGGTAGATGCTACACGCGGGTTCGAAGGACAAGATCAGAATATATTTTGGTTAGCAGAGAAGAATAGAAAAGGGGTTGTTATCCTTGTAAACAAATGGGATTTAGTAGAGAAAGATACTATGACTACTAAACAGTTTGAAGATAGAATCCGTCAAGAAATCGCGCCATTTACAGATGTGCCTATTATCTTTACATCTACAGTGACTAAACAACGTTTATTAAAAGCGTTAGAGACTGCTGTGGAAGTATATGAAAATAGAAAAGCAAGAATTTCGACTTCTAAATTTAATGAAGCGATGTTGCCTATCGTAGAGAATACGCCACCTCCTGCAATTAAAGGAAAATATATCAAGATAAAATACTGTATGCAATTGCCTACAGCTACACCTCAATTCGTATTTTTTGCTAACTTGCCACAATATATCAAAGACCCTTACAAACGATATATTGAGAATAAGTTAAGAGAAATGTACAACTTCAGTGGTGTGCCTATCGATATTTATTTCCGTCAGAAATAGTAAGTAATATATTCTATATATACTAGCGGTCTTTGTGTAATAACATTGACCGCTTTTTTTATGAGAAACTTATTGACGTTACTACTATTAATCTCCTGTGTGAATATGTACTCACAGAGCACTGTGAATATTACTGGGACAGTAGTAGATAGTTTAAAACAGCCGATAGAAGCGGTGACGGTATATCTATCGAAAGAGAAAGACTCTACGCTAGTGGAGTACACCATGACGGATGTCAAAGGTAACTTTAAGCTTGCCTTCAGTAAGCTATCTGATCCTTCAGTGCTCAAACTTTCTATGGTAGGGTACCAAGATTATGCTAAGAAGTTTGAAAAAGGGGTACAAGAGAATATAGACCTTAAAACATTTATCCTTAAAGAATATGGCAATCAGCTAGACGAAGTATTGATTGTGGCTGATGTTCCTCCTATTCGAATGAAGAAAGATACCTTAGAGTTTAACGCCGCTTCGTTTAAGGTAAGACCTGATGCTAATCTTGAAGAACTTTTAAAGAATCTACCAGGGGTGCAGCTAGATGAGAATAAAAAGATCACGGTCAATGGTAAGCCTGTCAATGAAATCTTAGTCAATGGCAAACCTTTCTTTAACGAAGATGGTGCAGTAGCACTAGAGAACTTACCTGCTGAGATTATCAAGAAAGTACAGGTCACTGAAAAAAAGACTAAGAAAGAGAAATTCACAGGTGAACGCAGTAGAACAGATGATGCGAGTATCAATATCACGATAGACGAGGATAAGAATAAAGGGCACTTTGGGCGAGTATCAGGTGGATATGGAACAGATGAGCACTATGAAGCAGGAATGTTCTTAAATACCTTTAATAAGCGTAGAAAGATTAGTTTGATTGGATCTGCTAATAATATCAATGCTGTTGGATTCTCTATGGACAAGGTGTTTGATAATATGCGTACGGGGCGCTCTAGAGGTGGGCTTACAGAATCGCGTATGTTAGGACTAAACTTTGTAGAGGATGTATCTGATAAGCTCAAGGTTAATGGTAGTTACGATTATAACTTTGCAGAGACAGAACAAGCTAATAAGTCGTCTAGTACTAAGTTTTTGCCTTCAGGGCAGTTTAGCACAGATTCTAATTCTTCTTCACTAGGAGGGAATGAAGGGCATAGAGGGAATGTATCTGTAGATTATATGGGAGAAAAAGACGCTTTCTATTTTAGCCCTCATTTTAGTACAGATCACACCTATTCGACTAGTGAGAGCAATCAAGTTTCTTATGATGAGCATGGAGAAAAACTGAATAGCAGTAATGCTCATTCTTCGTCTAGAGGGAATTCTGATAGTTTTGGTTCGTCTGCACAATATACACGCAAGTTTAAAAAAGAAGGACAGTATCTAAGTATTGGTTTTAATAACAGTAATAGGAGTGCTACGAATAATGCATTGAGTGAATCTCTGACGCAGTTTTTTCAATCAGATACAGAAGACGATTGGCGTAGACAATATAGAAAGAATTATACGACTACGGATAGTTATGGTCTATCTGTAGAGTTCACACAGCCTATCACAGATTCATTAAGAGTATCTGTGGGGGTGGACTGGAGTAGAAATCAGAGCATTAATGATCTCCAAGTATTTAACTATAATGAGACAGAACAGGGGTATACTGATGTCAATGTACTAGAGACAAATAGATATACGGATATTGGGAATAAGGTGTCTCCTTATGTAAACTTTGCGTTGAATAAGAATAAGTACAATATTAATATTTCGACGAGGACTCAGATCGTTAAGAATACGGCTACAGCTCTTTATAATGCGAAATGGTATAGTCTAGATAAACATTATATCGACCCGAATATTAATGCAATGATTAATTATAGACTGACGAAGGACAAGAGTCTATTCGGTATCTATCGATATAATGTCAATTATCAAAGCGCAAGTCAATTACTTGACATCACAGATATCTCTAACCCATTAACGACTACGATCGGTAACCCTGATCTAAAACCTACTGGTCAGCATAACGTTAATCTTAGCTACCGTTCGTATGACTTTCAGACTCGTGCTGGATATAGTATTTCGGCTAATGCAGGAATATTTGATAATAGTATAGTAGGATCTGTAATCTATGATGAGGATAAGAAGGCTATCTCTACGTATAAGAATATACAGGGGAACTATCAGTGGGGAGTTACGGCTGACTGGTTTAAGAATAGTAAATGGGGTGAGCATGCGCTGAGATACGGTATTATGTTTAGATATAATAAGACCATTAATAATGGGTATATAGACGGAGAGACCTATACCGCTAGAGGGAATACGATGGGGCCACGTGTGTACCTAACCTATGATTACGGAGAATGGGTGTCTATAAAACCATCGTATAACTATAATTATAATACAACGAGTTATACTAATTTTTCAGTGGATAAGGCTTCTAATTTTACGCATCGATTTAATATACAGACTACAACATATTGGCCGAAGAAGGTTACATTTGGTAACGACTTTGCTTATAATTATAATTCACAGATTGCTAAAGGGTTTAAGAAGGATTTCTATATGTGGAATATTAGTCTAGCGTATGATTTCTATAAAGACAAATTCAGTGCTAAGGTGAAAGTGTATGATGTATTAAATCAGAATACAAGTAGTACACGTACGATAGACCCAATGCAGATAGTGGATTCTGAGAGTTTAGTACTGAAGCGATATGTGATGTTCTCACTGACTTATAAGCTTAATGAGTTCGCAGGAACTAAAAAAGGAGGGAATAGAGGAAGAGGAGGAGTCTCTAGACCGATGCGTGTGATGAGTTATTAAAAACAGTACATAAATAAAATACAAGAAAATATAATAAAGGCAAGTAGAGTATAGCTAGAATAGGAGTTATACTCGACTTGCCTTTTTGATTTGTGCGGACTGAGTCCGTAGTGAGTCCGTTATGAGTCCGTACTGACTCCGTTTTATTTAGTGAAATAACGCAGTCAGTACGGAGGTGTAAAGCAGTTGTGTTTTAATGAAAGCAAGCGAGAGTGCATAAAAAAAGCAGGTAATGTAGAAGCGACTAGCACTTACTATATTACCTGCTTATATATTTAGAATGACGTATGTCTACCAGCTACCGCTAGATCCTCCTCCGGAGAATCCACCGCCGCCAAAGCCTCCACCGAAGCCTCCGCCACCACCTCCACTTCCGAAGCCACCACCGCCACCGAAGCTTCCACCGCCTCCGCCACCACGGCCAAGACTGCTTAATACCAGGATGTCTAGTAGGCTACTTCCAAAGTCACGTGAGCGATGATTACCTCCGCCTCTTCCATTGTTATCTTTCTTACCGAATACAATAGTCAGTACGATGATCAATATGATGATTCCTAAACAGGCTAGACCACCGATACTATTATCCCCATCTGTTCTAACGGTCTTGTCTGCCTTATAGGTACCAGTCAATAGCTCGAAGATAGCATCTGTCCCTTTGTCTAATCCTGCGTAATAATCATTGCGCTTAAACTCTGGGATAATGATATTACGGATAATCTCTCCTCCTTGTCCAGCTGTGATAAGGTGTTCTACTCCGTAACCTGGGTAGATACCGATCTGACGTTCTTTTGCCGCCATTAGGATCACGATACCATTGTCCTTTCCTTTCTGTCCGATGCCCCATTCTTGTCCCCATTTAGGTCCTAGTATACCAATATTTTCTCCTTTTAGAGAAGGAATGGTAATTAGTACTATCTGAGTAGAAGTAGAATCACTATAAGCAATAAGTTTGCGCTCTAATTGCTTCATTTGATTCGCTTCTAGTATGGTAGCATAGTCGTATACAGAAGTTTGGAAAGAAGGTTTCTCTGGAACGTCTAATTGTGCATAAGTTACCTGTGATAATAATAGAATTATAATCAGGGTTATAAAATGATATGCTTTTAGTAATAGCTTGATCATTGATTTATGCTTTTGAAATTTCGTTTGATAATTCGTTCTTATTTTCTTCTAGAGAAGGGAAGTGTACTTTTAGTTGACTTCCTGCTTTAAGGATACCGTAGACTAATCCTTCTTTGAACAGACCTTGTCTGAAGTGATTAATGACTAGTTCTTTGGTTCCTTCCCAGAAGTTGTCTGATTTAACTTTATGGTCTATTCCTTGATCCCCTAGTATCACGAATGCTTTAGAGCTAATACAGATGTAAAACAGCACACCATTTCTAGCAGCTGTTTTATCTATGCCTAATTCGAAGAAGACCTCCTGAGCTCTTTCAAAAGGATCTTTCTTAGAAGTCGTTTCGATATGAACCCTAATCTCTCCAGAAGTATTCTTCTCTGCTTGAGTAATAGCAAGAACAATTTCTTCTTCATCCGTTTTGGTTAAAAACTCTCTTAGTCTATCCATTATCTAGTTTTTTAGAATTTTACTTCAGGTGCTTTCTCTGCTCCAGCTTCTGCTTGGAAGTGCGCTCTAGGTTGGTATTTTCCTAAAAAATAAGTTTGTGGTTCTCCACCAATATAAGTGTTGTATGCTTTTACAGTCTGATTAAAACGACTGCGTTGAGTAAAGATCTGATTCTCTGTACTAGCTAGTTCATCCTGTAGTTTTAAGAAGTTTTGATTTGTTTTTAGATCAGGGTATTTCTCTACAGTTACTAATAGTCTTCCTAAAGCACTAGATACACCAGATTGAGCTTGTTGGAATTCTTGGAATTGTTCAGGAGTTACATTAGATGGATCTATATTAATAGAAGTAGCTTTTGCGCGCGCATTTACTACAGCTTCTAATGTTGATTTTTCGAAATCTGCAGCCCCTTTTACAGTGTTTACTAAGTTTCCGATAAGGTCGTTTCTACGTTGGTAAGCCCCTTGTACATCTGCCCATGAGGTATTAACTTCTTGGTCAAATGCTAATGCTTTGTTGCGTACACTCATTGAATACATAAAGAATCCTCCGATTAATACTACAAGTACGATGATAATTGGTAAAGCTTTTTTCATTTTGATTTTATTGTTATTTAGAGTTCATTTTTAATATTCAGTAGCGCTGTTTTGATTCCTTCTAGTTTCTGTATGATTTCGAAGTTATCCATAATGTCTTTTGCATTCTTCTTCATGTGTTCTTTAGCACCGTCTAGTGTGAATCCTCTTTCTTTCACTAAGTGATAGATGAGTTGAAGATTTTGCACATCCTGAGGTGTGAACATTCGATTTCCTTTTGCGTTCTTTCTAGGTTTGATAATGTCAAATTCTTTCTCCCAGAATCGCAATAACGAAGCATTTACATCAAATGCCTTGGCAAGTTCGCCAATGCTATAGTATCGTTTATCAGGTAAGTTTAATTCCATTAGTCAAGTGATTGGTTTTCTTGGTTAGCTTCTTGTGATAGAAGTTCAAATTCTTTAGCAGAGATTTCTCCGTAGTAGTAATTCAGTGGATTGACTACATTCCCTTGGTAGTGTACCTCATAGTGTAAGTGAGGACCAGAGCTACGCCCAGTACTACCTACATATCCTATGATATCTCCACGTTTAACAGATTGTCCAGCTCGAGCTTGGTACTTGCTTAAGTGAGCATATCTAGTTAGATATCCATATCCGTGATCTATTTCGATTAGGTTACCATACCCAGATAGTTCATTGTTAGCACGGATTACTTTACCGTCTCCAGTAGCATATATCGGAGTACCTACCTCTGCAGAGAAGTCCATACCAGCGTGGAATTTCTTGATTTTAGTAAAAGGGTCACTACGATATCCGTATCCGGACGCCATTCTCTTTAGATCTTCATTCTTCACTGGCTGTATCGCTGGGATAGAAGATAAGAATTCTTCTTTCTTCTTGGCTAGTGCGATGATGTCATCTAAAGATTGGGACTGTATGGCTACCTGTTTCAGTAGTTGATCCATCTTCACATTCGTTTCTGTCAATAGCTTTTCGTTGTTAAGCCCTACGAATGATCTATATCTGTTAATACCTCCTAGACCAGACTTGCGTTGTTCATCAGGGATAGGCGCGGTATTAAAGTAAGCTCTATAAATATCGTTATCTCGCACCTCTAATTCGTCTAGTACCTCTGTGATCAGGTCAAGTTTCTTGTTAAGAAGAGTATAGTTAGTTTTGAATTCTGCTATTTCTCTAGCTTGTTTCTTTTCTTTAGGAGTTTGTAGGATGTCACTATTAATTAAAAAGATTAATCCAAGCACTCCAAAAATAGCTGCTGTCAGTAAAAACAAGAGTATATTACCTATCTGTCTAAACTTTTTAGGGCGTATTTTAAGGAACGCTAATTTTTCAGGGTCGTAATAATATTTTACCTTAGCCATATTTTTAAAAAAACACTATTTTTGCACTATCTTTTTTGTATCTTATAAAAAGTGCTGTCATTGGTTAGCTAACAAATTTAAAAAATGTTTTCGTTATAATGATAGTTTAAGTGCCAAAGAGAATAAAATAAAAGCTAGTTATTCGTTAATTTATAATATGTTTAACAACTAACCGAATAACTTAATAATAAGAATATAAAAGAATAAATTAGTTTCCAAAGGATATGAAATCACAAGAAATTCGTCAGAAGTTTTTAAACTTTTTTGAAGAAAGAGGTCACATGGTTGTACCTTCTGCGCCGATCGTTCTTAAAGACGATCCAACTTTAATGTTTAATAACTCTGGGATGGCCCAGTTTAAAGAGTATTTCTTAGGAAACGCCAAGCCTAAAAGTAACCGTATCACTGATACACAGAAGTGTCTTCGTGTGTCTGGTAAGCACAATGACTTAGAAGAGGTAGGTATCGATACATACCACCACACAATGTTCGAGATGCTAGGGAACTGGAGTTTCGGAGATTACTTTAAGAAAGAAGCTATCAATTGGGCTTGGGAATTATTGACTGAAGTTTATAACATCCCTAAAGATATTTTATACGTTACTGTATTTGAAGGTAGCGAAGAGGAGAACGTTCCTTTTGACCAAGAAGCTTATGATATCTGGAGTACCCTAATCGATAAGGATCGTATCCTGATGGGGAATAAGAAAGATAACTTCTGGGAAATGGGAGATCAAGGACCTTGTGGACCATGTACTGAGATTCACGTAGATATCCGTAGTGCTGAGGAGAAGGCAAAGATAGCGGGTAGAGAATTAGTGAATGGAGATCACCCACAGGTAGTAGAGATCTGGAATAACGTATTTATGGAGTTTAACCGTAAAGCAGATGGTTCTCTAGAGAAGTTACCTGCTCAGCACGTAGATACAGGTATGGGATTTGAGCGTCTATGTATGGTGCTTCAAGGAGTACAGTCTAACTATGACACAGATGTGTTTTCTCCACTTATCGCTAAAGTATCTGAGCTTACAGGTGGTAAGTACACAATAAAAGCGAAAGATGATGAGGAAGAGAAGATTAATATCGCTATCCGTGTTATCGTTGACCACGTAAGAGCAGTTGCCTTTGCTATTGCAGATGGACAGTTGCCTTCTAACAATGGTGCAGGGTATGTGATCCGTCGTATCTTACGTCGTGCTATTCGTTATGCATTCACATTCTTAGATAAGAAAGAACCATTCATCTACGAATTAGTAGAAGTATTAAGTGCACAAATGGGAGCATTCTTCCCAGAAATCACAAGTCAAAAAGAATTAGTGAAAAACGTGATTAAAGAAGAAGAAACTTCTTTCTTAAGAACGTTAGAGCAAGGGTTACATTTATTAGACAATGTGATCAAACAAACAGAAGGTAAAGTAGTATCAGGAGTGAAGGCTTTTGAACTATACGATACCTTTGGTTTCCCTATTGACTTGACAGCTCTTATCCTAAGAGAGAAAGGGTATGAACTAGACGAAGCTGGATTTGACGCGGCAATGTTAGAACAAAAAACACGTTCTCGTGCAGCTTCAGAAGTATCTACAGATGACTGGACTGTATTAGTATCAGGTAATGTAGAGCAGTTCGTAGGATATGATCAGTTAGAGAATGAAGTGAAGATCACTCGTTATAGAAAGATTGATAGTAAAAAAGATGGTAAGTTATTCCAAATCGTATTAGACGCTACACCATTCTATCCAGAAGGAGGAGGACAGGTAGGAGATACTGGAGTATTAGTATCTGCTAATGATACAATCCAAGTAATCGACACGAAAAAAGAGAATAACTTAATATTACATATCGTAAGAGAGCTTCCTGCTAATGTAGAAGGAATTTTAGTAGCGAAGGTAGATGTAGATGCTCGTAAACAATCTATGGCTAACCACTCTGCTACTCACTTACTACACCAAGCATTGCGTACTATCTTAGGTACTCACGTAGAACAAAAAGGTTCGTTAGTAGCTCCTACGCACTTGCGCTTTGACTTCTCTCACTTCTCTAAAGTGACAGAAGAAGAGTTAGCACAAGTAGAGGCATTTGTGAATGATAGAATTCACGATCACTTGCCATTAGTAGAGCGCAGAAGTATCCCTATGGCTCAGGCTATCGCTGAGGGTGCTATGGCATTATTCGGTGAGAAATATGGTGATGAGGTACGTGCTATTAAGTTCGGAGAGAGTATGGAGCTGTGTGGAGGTACTCACGTAGGGAATACTAGTGATATCTGGCAGTTCAAGATCGTAAGTGAAGGTGCTGTAGCTGCTGGTATTCGTCGTATTGAGGCGATTACGAATAAAGCTGCTCGTCAGTTCTACGCTGAACAAGAGTTGACTCTTAAAGAGATCAAGATGGTATTAAAGAATCCACAAGATACTCTAAAAGCTGTAGGTGCTCTTCAAGAGGAGAATGCTAAGCTTAAAAAGCAAGTAGAGCAACTATTAAAAGAGAAAGCGAAGAACTTAAAAGGAGACTTAAAAGGTCAAATCCAAGAAGTGAACGGTATTGCTTTCTTAGCAGTAGAAGTGGATTTAGATGCTTCAGGAGCGAAAGACTTAGCGTATGAGTTAGGTAATGAGTTCTCTAATCTATATGTACTGTTCGGTAGTGTAGCTAATGATAAGCCAATGTTGACTTGTTATGTATCTAAAGATATAGTAGAAAGCAAAGGTCTTAATGCTGGTACTATCGTACGTGAGTTAGGTAAACACATCCAAGGTGGTGGTGGTGGACAAGCATTCTTCGCTACAGCAGGAGGTAAGAACCCAGCTGGTATGGCAGAAGCTATTGCTCACGCAAAAGATTATTTGAAATAGTATTATATTTGTAATAATAATAGATAAAAAAGATTCTCATATGAGAATCTTTTTTTATACAACCTTAAATCTATAGAAAACGTTTAAACGAGAATAAATTATACAAAACAGAGCAAGATTAGTGATTAAAGCACACTATAGTGTGGTTTTAAAGCTAATTGAAGCTATGTAAAGTAGAATTTATTCGCAGTAAATGGTAACTGTGGATTTAAGGTGCATTAATAAATTTAGGAGGATGAAGTTTAGTACAGTAGTGCCTACTAAGGTAGCCAAGGACAGAATTAAGTATGAGGATAAGATCTTATCTATGGGGTCTTGCTTTGCTGTGAATATCAGTGATAAGTTAAAAGAATATCAGTTCCAGAGTGTGGTGAACCCATTCGGTATTCTGTTTCATCCTATTGTGATAGAGCGTGTATTAGAATATGCTGTGAAAGGGCATGAGTTTACTAGTGCAGATGTGTTCTGTCATAACGAGGTGTGGAGTAGCTTTATCGCGCATTCTGATTTGAATGAGTTAGAAGAAGAAGATATTGTGACGAAGCTGAATGTAAAGTTGTTTGACCTACAGGTAGCGTTAAAAGAAAGTGCCTTTATGTATATCACTTTAGGAACGGCTTGGGTGTATGAGCATATCGAGAGTGGAATGGTTGTTGCTAATTGTCATAAGGTACCACAGCACAGTTTCAAAAAGAGATTATTAAGTTACGAGGAAATAAAGGCTAGTCTGTTTAAAATCATTAAATTAGTACAAGCTATTAACTCTGATATACAGATTGTGTTTACAGTATCTCCAGTGAGACATTTTAAAGATGGTATCGTAGAGAATCAGAGAAGTAAGTCAGCATTATTTACTGCCTTACACGATGTGTTAGATGTGCAAAAAGATGAGCAGGGAGCAGAGATTAGTTACTTCCCTTCTTATGAGATTGTGATGGATGAGCTGAGAGATTATCGCTTTTATAAAGCTGATATGTTACATCCAAATGAGTTGGCGATAGACTATATCTGGGAGCGCTTTGTGACGACATGGATTCATCCTGATATGTATCCGATCATGCATAAAGTAGATGAGGTACAAAAAGGACTGAACCATAGACCTTTTAACCCTACTGCAGAGCAACATTTAGCTTTCTTAGATACATTGGTAGCCAAGATAGATTACTTATTAGAGAAATATCCATTTATGAACTTTAGATAGTTATGAGAAAGTTATTGCGCGTACTCTTCGGTATATTTATAGTGCTCTTCTTTATGTTTGCAGGAGTTGTTTTGTATAACAGCTTTGTAAAAGGAAGTAAAGACGATATGCAATACAATACAGCTCTAATCCAAGAGCAGTTAAAAAATGTGAGCAAACTAGTAGTGACAGAAGCTACCTTCTCACAAGTAATGACGTATAAGGATCAGCAGAAGTACTTTTTAAATATGCTTTCTTTTGACAAGAAGGCTGTTGTTATTATTAACGCTAAGGCTACTGTAGCGTATGATTTGAGTCAACTGCAATATCAGATCGATGAGAAGAATAAGGTAGTGCAATTAATATATATCCCAGAAGCGGAAGTAAATATCTATCCTGACTATAAAATATTAGATGTAGAACAGAGTACTTTCAACCCTTTTAAAGGGGATGACTACAATAAGATTAATGCGAAAGTAAAGAAAGACTTAGAGGATAAAATAGAAAAGTCCACTTTAAAATCGAATGCAGAGAATCGACTTATCAGTGAACTTTCTAAAATATTAATAGTTACCAATACTCTAGGTTGGAAACTAGAGTATCAGGGCAACGTTATTCAAAGTGATAAAGACTTGGTATTAGATATGGCTTTATAAGCTTTTTAGAATAATATCTATACCGTCTTTGATTAAATGAGCTACTTCAGGTCTGTTTGTTTGAACAGATTTAAGGTGGCTCATTGCTTTTTCAGCTAATACTGTATTTGAAGCTTTTTTAGCTAATTCTAGTATTTCTACTGTAAGTAACCAATCAGAAGAGTAGTCGTTGATTAGAACGTCTAATACGTTGTTTAAATCAGTTGTTTTATTCTCTTCTCTCATGGCTCTAACTTCTTGGTAGAAGTTTTCGAGCTTTATTTTACTCTCGTCTCTTTTTGCTTTGATTGTTTGGCTAGAAGGAACGTGATTGATTAGATCAAAACTGTGGTAATCAGCAGGCCCTGAAAAAGCAGATATGACATGAGCACCAACAGCCATATCATAAGTACCCCATTCCGGTTGGAATAGTACTTCGTCATTGTGCTTCACTGTACAATCACTAAAACTAATCAGAATAATCTTCCCATGTATATTGCGAATACCTGTAATATTAGTTCCAGACACAGTGATACCTCCTTCGAACTCTAGTGTTACTGGCTTGCCTTCATATAAGTTATAAGCTTTAAGGTCTCTAGGACTCATGTCTTCGATAGCAAGGTTGATTCCCTTTAAACGACCTAATGCAGTACCAAATCCGTGTGGATGTGTCTCTGTACCATGTCCTACTAGCTCTTTCTCCCTATATGCTAGAGCAGTGTTTCCTGTTGTCTGTACATAAGCAGGTTTACCTTCATGTTCAATTACACGTGTGAATACACCAGATATCTGTAGTCCTGTATTCAGTTCTATCGTACCTAAGGCTTTAGAATCTATTAGTTTGTTTATTCCCATTAAGCCCCCTTTTCTTAAAGCCATCTTATTCGCAAACTCTTCTAGTACTTCACTTAGGTAAGCAAAGTCAGGAGTCACGTATAGCTGAGGTTGAGGTTTAGTGATATCAAAGCCTTGGTATGCAGCTTCTATGCTGTAAGGAAGCTTCTTTACATTATCAGTCATACACCACGCACTCTCTCCAATAGAAGATAATAAGCCTGCTCCGTATATCTTAGGGTTATCCGTAGTACCGATTAGTCCATACTCTACTGTCCACCAGTGTAGATTACGGATAAGTGCCATCTCAGAAGGTTCTTCTGTTATGCCTTGTAAATAATCTACTTGCTCTTCTGCTTTTTTGATTTCTTCTGGGTCTACACCTTCAGCTTCTTTTAAAATAGACAGTAAGCGGATAGCCTCATATATCTCATAGTCTCTCCCTGAAGAAATAGCCTTACAGCCTATCTCTCCGAAGCGTCTTAGATACTCAGCATACTCTGGATTAGCGATAATAGGAGCATGTCCTGCACCTTCGTGTATAATGTCTGGTGCAGGTGTGTATTCTATATTCTCTAGTTGTCTAATATCTGATGCAATAACAAGTACTTTATAAGCCTGAAACTCCATAAAGGCATTCGGTGGTATAAAGCCATCTACTGCTACAGCAGCCCAACCAATTTCTTTTAATATTCTATTCATTCCATACATACTAGGAATGCTTTCTATAGAAATACCTGTTTTAGCTAGACCGTCAAGATATGATTCGTGTGCAACTTTAGATAGATAATCAACATTTTTACGCATAACGTATCGCCACACAGCTTGATTAATAGGTGTATACTCCTGATAACTCTGTGGTTTGATAAATTGTTTTAAATGCTGTGGTAATCTTTCGATCAAGTCGTTACTTTCATATTCTTGTGTTTTCATAAATGAAATTTGTTATTGTTTGTCGTAAATATAATAAAAACAATGGACGATAGGCACTCAGAATACCTTATTGTTGTGTTTTTAATCGAATCATTAAGATAATTCTTTAGGAAACTATAAACGAACAGAGGCTCTCCTCTAAAGGAAAGCCTCTGTGTATATCATCTACAGGAAGAATTATTTCTTCTCTAGAGTAGGAGGGAACTTAGTTAGTATCTTTTCGATAAACTCGTGTATTCTCTCTTCTTTTTTCTCTGGAGTAGGAGCATTGTCTAAGTACCCTGTCCCTATTCCTTGCCAGATTAATGCTTTTTTCTTTGTGTCTAGAACGTCTATATAAAGTGTTCCTTCTATAGAAGTTGACACTGTCGTATTATTAGGTCCCCAATATGGTCCCCATCCCCAACCATAGTATCCGTAAGGAGAATAGAAGTTGTTATGGGTTGTCACATTGACTTGTTTTGACGCTTTAGTGAAAATATTAATAACAAAATCAGGATTGCTACTAGCTTTTGTAAAACCCTTCGCAGTAAGATTGTTATCAATAGCAGTTAGAATTCTCTTCTTGTCTAAGTCATTAATCTTTGTTTGATCAATGCCTTCTTTAAAGAAAGCATACGTTTTGTATTGTTCGAAGTCCACAGCTTTGTCATAATCAGCTGTTACTTTAACGCTACTACATGATGCTACAAATAACATCAATAGAGCTAGAGGTAATAGTTTAATAGCTTTCATGAGTGAAATTGTTTTAATTGTTATTTCAATAAGTTTTCATCTACTATATTCGGAATAGTTACTTTTAGAAGTGGCTCTATTTCCATCGCTCTTTTTATTGCAAAAATAGCTTCGTCATTTCTAGCCCAACTTCTTCTAGCGATTCCATTATTAACGTCCCAGAATAGCATTGACTCTAATCTTTTTTGTGCTTCAATAGTACCATCAAGTAACATACCAAAACCTCCGTTGATTACTTCTCCCCATCCTACACCACCACCGTTGTGGATAGATACCCAAGTAGCTCCTCTGAAGCTATCTCCGATAACGTTATGGATAGCCATATCAGCTGTGAATTTAGAGCCATCATAGATATTAGATGTTTCTCTGTATGGTGAGTCTGTACCTGATACATCGTGGTGATCTCTTCCTAATACTACAGGGCCTATCTTACCTGCTTTAATGGCGTCGTTAAATGCTCTTGCGATATTAATACGGCCTTCTGCATCTGCATATAAGATACGAGCTTGTGACCCTACTACTAGTTTATTCTCTTGAGCTCCTTTTATCCAACGGATATTATCAGCCATCTGTTGTTGTATTTCTACAGGAGAGTTTTTAATCATCTCTTCTAATACCTCACAAGCAATCTCATCTGTTTTCGCTAGATCTTCTGGATTTCCAGATGTACATACCCATCTAAATGGCCCAAATCCGTAGTCAAAACACATTGGTCCCATAATGTCCTGTACATAACTAGGGTATCTAAAGTCGATATTATTAGCGGCCATAACATCAGCTCCTGCTCTAGAAGCTTCTAATAAGAAGGCATTCCCATAGTCAAAGAAATAAGTTCCTTTAGCTGTATGTTTATTAATAGCAGCAGCTTGTCTTCTTAGAGACTCTTGTACTAGTTCTTTAAACTTAGCTGGGTTATTAGCCATTAAGTCATTCGCTTCTTCAAAAGCAACACCTACTGGGTAGTATCCACCTGCCCAAGGGTTGTGAAGAGAAGTCTGATCAGAACCTAAGTCTATGTATAGATCTTGTTTGTCAAATTCTTCCCATATATCCACTACGTTACCTTGGTATGCGATAGATACGATTTCTTTATTTTCTTGTGCTTTTTTAACGCGAACGACTAAAGCATTGATATCAGTTACTACTTCATCTACCCATCCTTGAGAATGTCTTGTATGTACTGCTTTAGGGTTTACCTCTGCACATACTGTAATACATCCAGCTATATTACCTGCTTTTGGTTGAGCGCCACTCATACCTCCAAGACCAGAGGTTACAAATAACTTACCTGCTAATCCTTCTCCGTTTTTAGCTATTTTTCTACCACCGTTTAGCACTGTGATAGTTGTCCCGTGTACGATACCTTGAGGGCCTATATACATATAGCTACCCGCAGTCATTTGACCGTACTGTGTAACACCTAATGCATTGAACTTCTCCCAATCATCCGGTTTAGAGTAGTTAGGGATCATCATACCATTAGTCACCACTACACGAGGCGCATTTTTATGAGAAGGGAATAGTCCCATAGGATGACCAGAATACATTACTAATGTCTGCTCGTCAGTCATCTCTCCTAAATACTTCATCGTCAGTAAGTATTGTGCCCAGTTAGAGAACACAGCCCCATTCCCTCCGTAAGTAATTAACTCATGTGGATGTTGAGCTACAGCATAGTCAAGGTTGTTTTGGATCATCAGCATGATCGCCTTCGCTTGTAGACATTGTCCAGGATACTCATCTATCGGTCTAGCATACATCTTGTAGTCAGGGCGTAGACGGTACATATAGATTCTTCCGTACTTTTCAAGTTCTTCTTTGAACTCAGGGATAAGCGTGCTGTGATTCTCACTTGGGAAATAGCGTAGCGCATTCTTAAGAGCTAGTACTTTCTCATCATCTGATAAGATTTCTTTTCTCTTAGGAGCGTGGTTGATAGATAAATCATACTCTTTCTTAGGAGGTAACACAGTTGGTATCCCTTGTAAAATATGTTCTTGAAAAGTCATTTTTATAATTTTTTGTTTGTTATTAATTTTTATTTAAATACTAGTGAATTAGCCAAATCATTAACTATTTTTGCTACGTTGACGCTTTATTACACTAGCTGTAGTAAAACTGATGGGAAGATAGTAATAAACTTGGATAAAATTAATATCTCGATTATTAAAAAGTTCTAAAAAAAGCGAGTGGTAGTTGTTTGTAAATATTTAGTTCCTAAAGGATATCAAGGGATAACATTGTTTCCCTTTATTATTTTAAGATCGGCAGAATCTAAAGGAGATCGTTATTTGCTAAACCATGAGCGCATCCATCTAAGACAACAAGTAGAGCTGTTGATTGTGTTCTTTTACCTTTGGTATGTTTTAGATTTTGTATGGCGTTATTTTCAAACTAAGGATATGAAAAAGGCATATAGAAAGAACTTGTTTGAGAGAGAGGCGTATCAATATGAACACAATCTAGAGTATTTAAAAACGAGAAGACTTTATTCATTCTTAAGAAATAGAAACAATGTTTGAGAACGAGAATGTATATAATGAACAATTAAAAGTAGAATTGCCTAGAGGGATTACTATTTTTGTCAAAAGAGAGGATTTATTGCATGAGGAAGTATCGGGTAATAAGTTTAGAAAATTAAAGTACAATATTTTAAAAGCGCAAGAGTTAGGATATAGTAAGCTTTTGACATTCGGTGGCGCATATTCTAACCATATAGCGGCTACTGCAGCAGCAGGACGTATCTGTGGAGTAGAGACGATAGGCATCATTAGAGGCGAAGAGCTAGAGAATAACTACGCAGGTAATTCAACACTAACGAAGGCAGTAGAGGATGGAATGACATTAGGCTTTCTGACGCGTACGGATTATAGAAATAAAGGAGAGGTAGAGATCATCAATAGTTTAAAAGCTATTTATGGAGATTTTTACTTAGTACCAGAAGGAGGAACCAATGAAGAGGCAATAAAGGGGACTGAAGAAATATTAAAAGAAGGTGACGAGACCTTCGATTACATCTGTACAGCTGTAGGAACAGGGGGGACGATAGCTGGTATTATTAACAGTTCTCATCCGAATCAAACAATATTAGGCTTTCCTGCCCTTAAAGGAAGCTTTTTATATGAGGATATTCGTAAGTTTGTTACTAACAATAATTGGGACCTAGTCTTAGACTATCACTTCGGAGGATATGCTAAGTATAATGAGGGGTTATTGTCATTTCTAAGAGAACTCTATAAGCAAACAGGTGTTTTGTTTGACCCTATTTATAATGGTAAGATGATATACGGGGTATTAGAAGAGATTAAGAAAGGAAGATTTAAGGATAATAGTAAAATACTTGTAATACACACTGGTGGCTTACAAGGTTGGAACGAAAAGATTAAAATTTAGCAATAGTAATGTATGTATAGAAGAATCATTTTTTTTATTTGTATGGTCTTTCTTGTTGGATGTGCTAGCAAGAAAACTCCAATGCCTAAGAGTAAGGCTCTAACTACGAAGAGATATCCTGCTCCTACTGGGAAAAAAGTAAAAGAAAAAGAACTCGTGTCTAAGTCTGAGTATAGAGATAAGCTTCAGAAGAATGAAGTAGATAGAAAAAAAGAAGAAAAGAAGAGAAGCTCTAGTGAAGTCTTAGAAGCTACGTCTAGACTGAGTGTGACTACTGATATGATACGTGACTATATCCTTACGTATAAAGATGCTGCACAAGATAATATGAAGACATACGGAATCCCTGCTAGTATTAAGTTGGCGCAGGGGGTATTAGAATCTGGATCAGGACAAGGGACGTTGAGTAGAAATGCGAATAACCACTTCGGTATTAAATGTCATCAAGGATGGGACGGTGAGTCTGTGCGCCATACAGATGATGCTCCAGACGAATGCTTTAGAAAATATAGTAATCCTAACGAATCTTATACAGACCACTCTCTATTTTTAACGAATAGAGGACGTTATAGTGATCTGTTCTTATTAGAAAAAGATGACTATGAAGGATGGGCAGTAGGGCTAAAGAGTGCAGGGTATGCTACTGATCCTAGATATGCTGATAAACTGATCAGTCTTATCGAACGATATGAACTGTATAAATACGATGCTGAGGTGCTAAATAAGACTGTGACAGGGCCAAGACCTAGAACAGTAGCTACAACGACTGATAAGCCGAGTACAGTAACCGAAACTAAATCTACATCGAAGTCTACTCAGTCTAGTACTAAGAGTAAAGGAACTGTACATATAGTGAAAAAAGGTGATACATTATACTCTATCTCTAAGAGATATAATACGACTGTAGCACAGGTACAGAAAATGAATAAATTAACAGGAACAAACCTTTCAATAGGTCAAACTTTAAAAATAAAATAATATGTTATACCAAAGAAGTAGTAAGCTTTTTGCAGAAGCTGAGAAAGTGATACCAGGAGGAGTAAACTCTCCAGTACGTGCTTTTAAATCTGTCGGAGGAACTCCTATCTTCGTTAAAGAGGCTAAAGGAGCATATTTATACGATGAGGATGGTAATAAGCTTATAGATTATATTAACTCTTGGGGACCTATGATCTTAGGACATGCTTATGAGCCTGTAGTTAATGCTGTAGTCGAAAAAGCAAAATTAGGTACTTCTTTCGGGATGCCTACAGAGATAGAGACACAGATAGCAGAGCTAGCTGTATCTATGGTGCCAAATATTGATAAGATACGCTTTGTGAATTCTGGTACGGAAGCTTGTATGAGTGCTATCAGATTAGCTAGAGGGTATACAGATAGAGATAAAATCATCAAGTTTAAAGGTTGTTATCACGGACATTCAGATTCGTTCTTGATCTCTGCAGGAAGTGGAGCTGTTACTTTCGGGTCTCCTAATAGTCCTGGTGTAACTGCTGGTACAGCAAAAGATACTTTATTAGCAGATTATAATAATCTAAGTAATGTAGAGTCTATCCTAGAAGCAAATAAAGGAGAGGTAGCAGCGATCATCATCGAGCCAGTAGCTGGTAATATGGGATGTGTACCTCCGGCTAAAGGATTTTTAGAGGGATTAAGATCACTATGTGATAAACATGGTACACTATTGATCTTCGATGAGGTGATGACAGGATTCCGTCTAGCGAAAGGTGGAGCACAAGAATTATTCGGTGTGAATGCTGATATCGTTACTTTTGGTAAAGTGATAGGTGGAGGATTGCCTGTAGGGGCTTTTGCTTCTCGTAATGAAATCATGAATTACCTTGCACCAGTGGGGCCTGTATACCAAGCAGGAACACTATCTGGGAACCCATTAGCTATGGCTGCTGGTCTTACGATGTTACAAGAGATTAATAAAGATGCTGATCTATTTAAACGTCTTGAAGAAAAGACAGCTTATTTAGAAAAAGGTATGCGCAAGGTATTAACAGATAATAAAGTAGCTTATACGATTAACCGTGTAGGATCGATGATCTCTGTATTCTTTGACGAAAGAGAAGTAGTGGATTTCGAAACGGCAGGGTATGGTAATAACGATACGTTCAAGAAGTTCTTCCATGGACTATTAGCAGAAGGAGTATATATCGCCCCATCATCTTATGAAACATGGTTTATTACAGATGCATTGACTTACGAAGATTTAGATTACACGATTAATGCGGTGAATAAGATCTTCTCTTAAGCGATTTATTGCACTTTCAAAATACAGATCAATAACCTATTCTTTCGATAGAATAGGTTGTTTTTTTATAGGCTATTTTGGGAGTTATCGCATAGTGGTCGCATAGTTATGGGATAGTGCTCGCATGTTTTTGCCTATTTTTTATGCGACCATTATGCGATCAAAGTGCCATCATTATCCTATCATAGGAAATTAGATCAATAAAAAAAGCAGAAACTTATTGAGTTTCTGCTTGTATTTATAATTTGTATAAGGTTGTTATATGTCTAGTTTTAATTGATCAGGTAGAAGTTTAAAAGACATTCTATGGTACTTACAAGGGCCATATTTAGCAATAGCTTCCCTGTGTTCTTTAGTTGGGTACCCTTTGTTTTTCTTCCAATTGTACATTGGGAATTCCTCGTGGATTTTATCCATATAATCATCTCGATACGTCTTCGCTAATATAGACGCTGCCGCTAAGCTTAGATATTTCATATCCCCTTTGACTATACACTGATGAGGTAAGTCTGGTATAGGAGTAAACTTATTACCATCTATGATAAGAAACTCTGGTCTAGGGTCTAAGTCAAGTACAGAAAGAGTCATTGCCTTAATAGAAGCATGTAAGATGTTTAGTTCTTCGATCACATTTTCGTGTAGATGTGTTACTTTATAAGTTAATGCTTGATCTTCTATGATATCTCGGAGTTTGTATCGTATCTTAGAGGTGATTTTTTTAGAATCGTTTATTTCTTCATTGATAAAGTCTAGTGGGAGTATAACAGCTGCAGCCGTTACAGGGCCAGCGATACACCCTCTACCAGCTTCGTCAGTACCAGCTTCTAAGCTAAACTCTGAGAAATTTTTTAATAACATCTGAAGTTTCGTTTTTAATTATCGCAAATGTAAATAATATAAGCTGGATAGTTACAGAGAATCTTATGATAAATTTTATAGTTCTTAGTTCAATGTTTTGTTAAAAAATGGTTAGTTTATTAGTGAATTATTTTGGGTGACAAGGCGTATTTACTAGTATTGTAGGTTTTAATTGTTAAAAAAAATAAGTCAATTTTGTTTTTTTTAGCAATGAGTTAAAAAAACAATTGTTTTGATGTGTGTTGGTTGTTGTTTTATTTGATTTGTAATGTTTTTTATTTGTTAATATTTTGAATATTAAATAATGTATTGTGAATAAGTATGGCTTGTATTGTTAATAATTGGTATTGAGGTTAGGTTATCTAATTACTTTTTTAGATTTGTGAACTAACTAATTCAATTTAATAATGATTTCTAAGTTAAGATGGACTTTAGCTCTGGTAGCAGGGCTAGCTGTGCAAACTTCTTTTGCACAAGAAAAGACTCTATCTGGAGTAGTATCAGAAGGAGGTCTTCCATTACCAGGTGTAAGCGTGGTAATCAAGGGAACTAACGAGGGTACTCAAACAGATCTAGATGGAAACTATTCTCTTAAGGTAAAACCTGGAGATGTATTAGTATATTCTTTTATCGGAATGAACGATAAGGAGTATAAAGTGTCTACAGCAAATAACTATAATGTTTCTTTAGAATCAGAAGATTCTGTTTTAGAAGAGGTTGTGGTGTTAGCTTACGGTCAGGTTAAAACTAAAAATGAAGTAACAGGTAATGCTGTAGCTATTAAAGGTGATGCTGTTTCAGCTACTCCTATGGCTTCTGCAGACCAAGCTTTACAAGGACGTGTAGCAGGTTTACAAATGTCTGCTTCATCTGGTTCTCCTGGAGCAAAACAAAATATTCGTATTCGTGGACGTAACTCTATGACTGCTACTAATGAGCCGTTATACGTTATCGATGGTGTACCTATGTATGATGGTGATTTCTCTGGAGGAAATCAAGGATCAGATTCACCTTCTACATCATTATCATTATTAGCAACGATTAACCCAGCAGATATTGAGTCTATGACTGTATTAAAAGATGCTGGTGCGACAGC
Source organism: Myroides sp. C4067 (assembly GCF_038039665.1). Classification (NCBI taxonomy): domain Bacteria; kingdom Pseudomonadati; phylum Bacteroidota; class Flavobacteriia; order Flavobacteriales; family Flavobacteriaceae; genus Myroides; species Myroides sp. C4067. The sequence goes on along the minus strand of NZ_JBBPHJ010000001.1, from coordinate 172,860 downwards.
AGTATATGGTGCTCGTGGTACAAATGGGGTAATCTTGATTACTACTAAAAGAGGTAAATCAGGAGCTACTAAATATAATTTAAGTGCACGTGTAGGATTCCAAAATAACGCTGTTAGAGGGCCTAAATTATTATCATCTAATCAAAAAGAAGAACTTTATTTAGATGGGTTATATAATACTTTCGGTGCTGAAAATGGATTTACTCGTGCAGAAGCTGGAGCTTGGGCATTAACACAGCCTAAACATGCTAATGCTGGTGGTTACAGTAATTGGATTGCTGCAGGTCGTCCTGATAATGATTGGGGTGAATATGTTAAGAATGCAGATGCGCCTTTAACTAGTATCAACTTCTCTGCTACAGGTGGTGGTGAGCGTAACAACTTCTACGCATCTATGTCACATGACAAAATGGAGAGTACTGTTATCGGATCTGATTTTAGACGTATCGGAGCTTCTTTAAGCTTTATGCAAAAATTAAGTGATAAAATCGAATTTAACACTAGTATTAAAGTTACAAATACTAAACAAAATGGTATTTCTGAAGGGGGATCATATTTCTCGAATCCTAACTATATTAAGTTAGTGATGAATCCATGGAACCCATTGTATAACGAAGATGGTAGTTACTATCTACCACCATCAGGATATCACAATGTTGTATATACTACAAAGCATAATCAAAATTTGAATGATGTTACTCGTGTAATTAATTCTAATTCTATTAGTTATGCTATTACGGATAACTTGAAGTTTACTTCTTCTATGGGTATTGATTATACATTAGCAGATTATTCTGAGTATAGAAACCCTATTCATGGTGATGGTAGAACTTATGATGGTACTGCTGCTAAATATGTTAGAAGAAACTTTAGTTATGTAGCTCAAAACGGATTAGACTATAGATTCTATTTAGGAGAGAACCATAAGTTCGATGCTAAAGTATTAGTAGAATATCAAAAATCTAAACGTAGTTTCTTACAAGGAACAGGACAGATTATCTTAGAAGGATTCAATTCTTTAGCTGCTGCGGCTGCTAATAGAGATGCTGGATATGATTTCTTAGATGATTCTAACTTAGGATATGTTGGTATCTTAAACTATAACTATCAAAATAGATTCTTAGTAGATGTAACAGGAAGACGTGAAGGTTCTTCTAAATTTACAGATAGAATAGGTTACTTCTATTCAGTTGGTGGTGCATGGAATATGCATATGGAAGAATGGATGCAAAATCAACAAACTATTTCGACATTACGTCTTAGAGGATCGTATGGTACGAATGGTAACTCTCAGATTAATCCTAATCAATATGTACGTCGTGCTGATATCGTATCTTATGATGGAGAGGCAGCACTTATTCCAACTCAGATTGGAGGACCTATTGGATGGGAGAAACAACAAAAAATGGACTTTGGTTTTACTTTAGGGTTGTTTAATGAGCGTATTACATTAGGAGCTGCTTATTTTGACAGTAAAACAAGTGACTTATTATACAATAGATCTCTTTCTAAAATGTCTGGTTTCACTAGCCAAATGATGAATATGGGAGCTATGAATAACCGTGGTATTGAAGTAGAGTTCAATGGGGAAGTTGTTAGATCTGATGATTTTAATGTTTCTGTTGGTTTTAACTTTGGTACAGTTCGTAATAGAATTACTGAGATGCCTGTTGTTGATGGAAAAGAATTAGAGGTTTATAAATCTTATAATGCTGATGTATCAGGACATGAAGTAGGAGAGTGGTATATGCCAACATGGGCTGGTGTTGACCCTGCTACAGGACAACCTATGTGGTTTGATAAAGACGGTAATGCTACTTCTGATTATTCTAAAGCAGAACATAGATTCCAAGGAGCGAGTGCTTTACCAAAATATACTGGAGGTGCTAACTTACACGTAGATTATAAAGGATTCTTCTTAGATGGTATGTTTACTTTCGCTGGAGGACATAAAGTATATGAGCAGTATGCATTTAAAACAGCTGGTACTACAAGTGCTTTAGTTTCTTCAAATGCGTCTGTAGAGATGTTAGATAGATGGCAAAAACCAGGTGATATTACTAACGTGCCAATCGTAGAGTATACTGCTACTGGAGGTAACAAGAGTTTCACAAGTCCATCTACTAGATTCTTACACGATGGAGATTATATTAGATTGCGTAATGTTACTTTAGGGTATAATTTCAACTCTGAATTTACAAGAGCTTTAAAAGTCGATGGTTTAAGTTTCTCAGTTATAGGAACGAACTTATGGACATGGGTTAAAGACAAAGGATTAAAATATGACCCAGAAGTAGATCCTTCAGGTTATGTTAGTGTAGCTACTCCGCCTGTAAAATCAGTAGTATTCTCTGTAAATGTTAAGTTTTAAAAAGTTATGAAAAAAATTATATTTTCAATATTATCTGTAGTTCTTTTATCTGCTGGAATGACTAGTTGTTCAGATGATAGATTAGACGCTACATTAGAAGGTGCTCGAGATATCGAATCTAAGCCACTAGTATCTGCTACTGACTTAAGAGCGGCAGTATCTGGTGCATATTATAGAATGGTAAATTATAATTACTACGGACGTGATATGGTTATCTTCAGTGAAGTACGTGGAGATAATGCATATGCGGCGGCTGGTTTTTCGAACCGTTTTCAAAATGTATCTAGTTTTACTTTGACTCCTACTCATGCTTTTCCATCAGATACATGGAAGAAGATCTATGAGGTAATTAGTTCTGCTAACTTAGCTATAGGTTCTAATATTACAATAGGTGATAAAACTGATATTAATCAAGGAAAAGCTGAAGCTTTAGCAATAAGAGCATTAGCTCATTTTGATCTATTGCGTTTATTTGGACAACAAAATGTTGACAATGCTGGATTAGCAGGATTAGGTGTACCTTATATTACGCAGTTTGGCGAATTAGATGCTAAAAATTACAAAAGACTTTCTGTTAGAGAAGTTAGAGATCTTATTTATAGAGATTTAGATGAGGCTTTGACTTTAGTAGATAAGAATGCAACTAAGAAAACACGTTTCAATGCACAATCAATTAATGGTGTGAAATCAAGAGTAGCATTGTTTTTTGGAGCATTTGATAGTGCAGATTATAACATTGCAATGGAAAGTGCTGAGAAAGCATTGAGTTTAGGTGGTGCTGTTGTTCAAAGAAGTGCTTATGTTGCTTCATTTAGAGCTGAAGAACCACAAAGTAACTCTATACTAGAATTAGCACAAGATAATATCAATAATCAAGGTATTAATGGATTATCATATATCTATTCTTATTTAGGATATGGAGATGTTGTAGGGATAGAAGAGAACTTAAAAGCTCTTTTTACAGACAAAACAGATATCCGTTCATCTGAAGAGATGCAAGGTGTAAATATGGTGAAAGGTAAAGCTGAGTACTACCGTAACTTTGGTAAGTATACAGCTGTAAGCTCTAACATCAAGGTTATGCGTTATGAGGAGCTAATTTATAACTACGCTGAGGCTGCAGTTCGTTCAAAATCAAATGTTACAAGAGCTTTAGAATTAGTTAATAAGGTTGCTGAAGAAAGATATGAAGGTAACCCTAAAGCTAAATTTGCTTCTTTAACATTAGAGGTTGTATTAGCAGAGAGACGTAAAGAATTAGTATTTGAAGGATTCCGTTTTGACGATCAAATGCGTAATAAAGAAGATCTAGGTGTAACACCTCAATCTAAGGATGGGGTTAAATATGGTGATGCTAAGTTAGCATTCCCTATCCCTCGTAGTGAGATCAATGATAGTAAAATCGATCAAAATAAAGGTTACTAATTAATTTGGTCATCTGAAAAATAAGGAAAAGGCTTTCGCATATGCGAAAGCCTTTTTTTCGTCATTACTATATTTGGTTAATATTTAGAGAAGAATTAGAAGTCAATAGATATGTTGTTTAAGTTTGATTATGTTATTATTAGAGAACCAGAGAAGTAATTAAGTCTGATTTAAAAAATATATAAGCCTATAAGAAATTTCTTATAGGCTTTTTGTTTGGAGATAACTGATGATGTGATTATTTGTATATTATAATTATTTTACAAATTGAAATTAAAAACAATATATTTATTATGTTAATATTTTAGTTTTAATACATGTTTATTGTTTTGTTTTTTATTATTATTTTTTAATAAATCTATTTCACTTTGTTAAATCTTAATATTGTCATAAAGAAATTCAAATATTTTGTTAGATTTGTTTCACTAACTAATCAATGTTATTAATGAAGAAATCTAGACTTAATTGGTTTTATGCTAGTTTGCTATTACTTTCAGTAAGCGCAGGTTATGCACAAGACAAGAAGCTTACGGGAGTTGTAAGCGAGGGAGGAACTCCTCTTCCAGGGGTTTCTGTTACAATCCAAGGTACTAACCATGGAACTCAAACAGATTTGGATGGTAATTATTCTTTAAATGTAAAACCAGGGGATGTATTAGTCTTTAGTTTTATAGGTATGAAGGATATTACGTATAAAGTCGGACAAGCAAGTATTTATAATCCATCTTTATCATCTGAAGATAATCAATTGACAGAAGTTGTAGTTCTTGCTTATGGACAAAGTAAAGGTAAAAATGAGGTTACAGGTAATGTTGTAACTGTAAAAGGTGATGTTATTGCAAAGACACCTGTAGTATCTGTAGATCAGGCATTACAAGGACGTGTAGCTGGATTACAAATGGCAACGACATCTGGTTCTCCTGGAGCTACACAGAATATTCGTATCCGTGGTCGTAATTCACTATCTGCTAATAATGAACCTTTATTCGTTGTGGATGGTGTTCCGTTGACAAGTGGTAATATTTCTGGTAACGACGAAGGAACTTCCCTTTCTTCTCTTTCAGGTATTAATTCTGAAGATATCGAAACTATGACTGTGTTGAAAGATGCCGCTGCCACTGCTGCATATGGAGCTAGAGGAGGTAATGGGGTTATTTTGATTACAACTAAAAAAGGTAAAAGAGGTGAACCTAGTTATAATTTAAAAGCTTCTATAGGATTCCAGAATTTTGCAAGAAAAGGACCTAAGTTCTTGAGTGGAGAGCAAAAGAAAGAATTGTGGTTAGAAGCGAATTTTAACGACTATGGAGCTGAAGATGGTTTCACAATGGATAATGTTTGGGATTGGTATCTTGGGCCAGATGGATATGGGCCAGATGATTTTCTTTCAAAATGGGTAGCAAATGGATCTCAAAGCCATAATTGGAGAGATGCAGTTCAAAATAAAGATGCTTTAACTACTACTGTTTCATTAGGGGTAAATGGAGGAGATGAGAAAGGAACGTATTATGCTAATTTAGCACATGAAAAATTCGATGGTGTAATTATAGGTACTGATTTCAGAAAAGTTTCAGGTGCATTTAATATGGTTAGAAACTTAAATGATAAATTAGATATAAAAATCGGTGCTAACGTATCTAATATTCTTCAAAATGGTGTTAACGAAGGAGGTGCTTATTTTTCTAATCCTAATTTATCTGGGATGTTTATTTCTCCTTGGGCTCCTATGTATAATGAAGATGGTACTCCGAATTTTAATCTTCCTGGAAGATTACATAATACGTTATATGTAACAGATAATAATATTGCTCGTAATGATGTAATACGTGTGATATCAAATAATAGTTTAGGTTATAAAATATTAGATAATTTAAAATTTGAGTCAACTATTGGATTAGATTATCTTATGGCTAATTATAAGACCTATCTTAATCCAGTGCACGGTGATGGTGAGGATTATAAAGGGTCAGCTAGTGAAACTGATAGAAAAAGATTTAACTATGTATGGCAAAATAGTTTAAACTATAAATTTTATGTAGGTGATAGTCATAAGTTTGATACAAGAGTATTAATGGAGTATCAAAAAAATAAGGCAAATCTTTTACAAGGTAGTGGAGAAGTTTTACCTCCAGGAATGATTAGTGTCGGAGCATCAGCTACTAATTATGTAGCGAATGCGAGATATACTGATTGGGTTAGTCTTGGATTTTTAGGACTATTGAATTATAGTTATAATGATAAGTACTTGCTTGATTTGACGTTGAGAAGAGAAGGTTCTTCTAGATTCTCTGAAAGTGATAGATGGGGAACTTTCTTCGCAGTAGGAGGAGCTTGGAACATTAGTTCGGAATCTTTTATGAGTGATGTTGAATTTGTGAATTTATTGCGTTTAAGAGGATCTGTAGGTACTACAGGGAATTCAGAGATCGATTCTAATATGTACGCTCAGCTTTTGCAACCAGGTAAGTATAATGAAGAGTCAGCAATGGTTTCATCTCAATTTGGAGGTTTGTTAGGATGGGAGAAACAAGTAAAAACTGATGTGGGTATTGAGTTTGGATTATTTGATAATCGTTTAACAGGTAGTTTTACTTATTTCCATAGTAAAAGTAAAGATTTATTATATGCACGTCCGTTGTCACGTACTTCAGGATTCTCTTCTCAGTGGACGAATTTAGGAGACCTAAAAAATAGTGGTATTGAGGTTGAGTTAAATTATGATGTATTCCGTACAGAAGACTTTAATTGGTCTATAGGTGGAAATATTGGAACTGTTAAAAATGAAATGGTAAGTATGCCGATTGTTGATGGGAAACCTTTAAAAGTATTAGGGAGTTTTAAAGGAACTGAAGAAGGTAAAGCATTGGAAGAGTGGAGATTAAAAGAATATGCAGGTGTTGATGCTCAGACAGGGTTAGCGCAATGGTATATGGCTGATGGTAGTAAAACAACTAATTATAATGCAGCAGAAGATAGATATCAAAATAAGAGTGCATTACCAAAATTAACTGGAGCTATCAACACCCATGTTGAATATAAAGGTGTTTATTTAGATGCATTATTTTCTTTTGCAACGGGTTATAGTGTCTACGATTATTGGTCAGCTTATACAAATGCTGTTAATGATACATCATTGTATAATTTTAATGGGACAACTGAATTGTTAGAAAGATGGCAGAAACCAGGAGATATTACTGATGTGCCAATGGTTTCTACTCAAGGAGGAGAAACATATACTTCTCCAAGTACTAGATGGTTGTATGATGGAGATCATATACGATTAAAACAAATAACATTAGGTTATAATTTAAAATCGGCTGTAGCAAAATCTATGGGATTAGATGCTGTTAATTTATCAATTTCTGCTAGAAATCCTCTGACATGGGTGAAGGATAGTAGATTGAAATGGGATCCAGAGGTTGATGCAACAGGGTATATTGAAATGGCAACTCCTCCGTTGAAATCATTTGTATTTACGTTAAACGTTAAATTTTAAGAAGAATGAAAAATATAGTTAAAATCTTTTTACTTGCTGGATTTGTTGGATTAGCAAGTACAAGTTTTACATCTTGTTCGTTAGATTCAATTGATTCTAACACAAAAGATAATGAAAAGGATCCTATAAGTTCTGTAGATGAATTATTAGCGAGTTTGAATGGTTCTTATGCTCGTATGGCTGTTGAAACTTATTATGGACGTGATCTTATAGTATTCTCAGAAAGTAGATCTTCGTATATGTACTCTTTAAATAGTTCAGGTAGATTTGGAAATGTATCTGGTTATACTATTTTGCCTACACATGCTTATTCTGCTGATACATGGACTCAAATATATAAAGTTATTTCAAATACAAATCGTGTTTTAGAGGCAGATATTGTTGAATCTGATTTTGTAAAATATTATAAAGGTCAAGCATATGTTTTGAGAGCTATTGCTCATTATGATTTGTTAAGGCTTTATGGAGAGCAGTATGTTGGAAATCAAGGTGTTAATGCTTTAGGTGTACCTTATAAAACTTCATTTATTGATATTGATGAGAAAATTAGCCGTCCTACTGTAAAAGAAAATCAAGTATCAATTTTGTCTGATTTAGAGACAGGAATTAAAATGATGACTGATTCAGAAAAGATAGTTGGTAGAGGTACTAATGTTCGTTTAAATGTTGCAAGTGCTAACGGATTTAAATCTAGGATTGCTTTGTTTTTTAGTAAATATGATGCTAAAATGCTGGATCTTGTAGTAGAGAGTTCTTTAAAGGCGATCGAATCGACTGGAGCTGAAGTTATAAAAAGAAGTTCATTTTTAGACGCTTATAAAGGAGAAGGTATTATGTCTAATTCATTATTTGAATTAGCACAGTCTGGTACTGATAATTTAAGTACTAATAGCTTGTTTAATATTTACTCACATGAAGGTTATGGTGATTTGATTTGTATGGAAGATGCTATCGAGAGTATATTTCCAAAATTAGAAGGAGATAAAAAGGTAGATGATATTCGTAGAGATATTGTTGCATCAGATGAAATGAAACCTGCAAGATTGCGTAATCTTGGGAAGTATACAATTCGTACATCTAATATCAGAGTAATGCGTCTTGAAGAAATTATGTTGAATTATATTGAAGCAACTTTACAAGGTGCTTCTAATGGAAGTAGCGCTAAAGCTTTAACGTATATGAATGATATTGTTTCACAACGAGTTACTTTACAAGAAGGAAATTTCAGCGCAGTTGCTAAAGTATATTCTTCATTAACTTTAGAAGATTATAAAAAGGAAAGAGTAAGAGAGTTGATGTTTGAAGGTTTGGCATATGAAGATTTAATGCGTTGGGGTGGAGTAGTTTCTAATCCTAGAACTAAAGTTAATAAGTTATTAACTGATGGAAAAGTTGCTTTTGGAGATAAATGGACTGCATTTCCAATACCTCAAGTAGAGATTAACGTAAGTAAGATAGAACAAAATCAGGCATATAAATAATATTTTTAAAAATGTAAAACCACTGATAATTTATCAGTGGTTATTTTTGATAATAGTTATTGATGTGAGAAATTTTATTAAAGCCCATCCAAATTTTGGATGGGCTTTTTTTATTTGAATTCTATTACAAATAATTTATAGTTCTTTGTTTATGTTAATTTAATGTTAAGTGATATATTTAGATTTGCCATACTAACTAATCAATGTTTTTATGAAGAAATCTAGACTTAATTGGTTTTATGTTAACCTGCTATTACTTTCAGTAAGTGCGGGTTATGCACAAAACAAGACACTCACTGGAATTGTCAGTGAAGGAGGAGTGCCTTTACCAGGTGTTTCTGTTACGATAAAGGGTACTCAAGAAGGAGCCCAAACTGATTTGGATGGTAAGTATTCTTTGAAAGTTAAATCAGGCGATGTGCTTGTTTTTAGTTTTATAGGGATGAATGAGGTAACCTATAAAGTAGGTACAAGTGATCATTATAATGTTAATTTATCTACAGAGGATAATGTGTTAGATGGTGTAATAGTTTTAGCTTATGGTGAAGCAAAAACAAGAAATGAAGTAACAGGTAATGTTGTAGCTGTTCAAGGTGATATTATAGCTAATACACCCGTAGCATCTGTAGATCAAGCGTTGCAAGGTAGAGTTGCTGGATTACAGATGTCATCTACTTCAGGTTCTCCAGGGGCTATTCAGAATATTCGTATTCGTGGACGTAACTCAATGTCAGCGACTAATGAACCTTTATTTGTCGTAGATGGTATACCATTAACTAATGGGGATATATCTGGAACTTATACTGAGAGTGGTAATTCAAGTACTAGTTTATCTTCATTGTCAGGGATTAATAGTGAGGATATAGAAAGTATTACAGTGTTAAAAGATGCCGCAGCTACAGCCGCTTATGGAGCTAGAGGAGGTAATGGTGTTATTTTGATTACTACTAAACGTGGTAAACAAGGTGCTCCTAAGTTCGATTTTAAAGCTGCTATAGGTTTTCAGGACTTTGCTGTTAAAGGACCTAAATTTTTAAACGGAGAACAAAAGAAGGAGCTTTGGTTAGAAGCTATTTATAATACTGATGGTGCTGCGAATGGATTTGCTAAGGAAGATACTTATAATTGGTATATTAACACTAGAGAAGGAGCTGCGAGCCCTTTGAAGCAATGGGTAGATGGTGGATCTATTGATAATGATTGGCGCAATGCTGTCTTAAATAAGCAAGCTGTGACTTCATCTATTAATTTGAATGTAACAGGTGGAGATGATAAAGGTACTTATTTTGCAAGTTTGGGACATGAGAAGTATGATGGAGTGATTATAGGTATGTATTTTAGGAAGGTTACAGGTTCATTTAATATGACTAGAAAGCTTTCGGATAAATTTGATATGAAGATTGGAGCGAATATATCTAATATTAAACAAGATGCAATCTTAGAAGGTGGAGCTTATTTTTCGAATCCTAATTTAACAGGTATGTTTATGAGTCCTTGGACACCTATTTATAATGAGGATGGATCTTATAATTTATCTATTCCATCAGGGGTACATAATTCTTTGTATACTGTTAAAAATGATTTTACAGAAAATGATATTACTCGTGTTATATCTAGTAATGCATTAGGATATAAAGTGTTAGATGATTTGAAATTTGAATCTACAATCGGCTTAGATTATATATTAGCAAATTACAGTGCCTATAGGAATCCAACGTATGGTGATGGTGCACAAAGGGATGGTTATGCAAATGATATTGTCAATAAAAGGTTTAATTATGTATGGCAGAATTCACTTAACTATAAGTTTTATCTAGGTGACTCGCACAAGTTTAATGCTCGTGCTATTATGGAGTTCCAAAAAAATAAAACTAGAAGATTGGAAGGGTTTGGAGAAGTTATACCTCCAGGAATGACGGGACTAGGTACTGCTGCAACTAATTTTAGGACAGATGCTGAATATCTAGATTGGTCTCAATTGAGTTTTTTAGGTTTGTTAAACTATAGTTATGCAAATCGTTATTTGATTGATTTAACAGTTAGAAGAGAGGGATCTTCTAGATTTTCTGAAAATGACAGATGGGGGACATTTTATGCCATAGGTGGAGCTTGGAATATTAATGAAGAAAGTTTTATGACAGGTGTTGAGTCAATTAATTTGTTGAGATTAAGAGGGTCTTACGGAACTACAGGTAATGCCGAAATAACACCTAATACCTATATGCAACTAGTAGGAGCTGGCTCTTATAATGGAGAGTCTGCATTAATCTCTAATCAATTTGGAGGACCGTTAGGATGGGAGAACCAAAATAAAATTGATGTAGGTGTTGAATTCGGTTTATTTGACAATAGATTAACAGGAAGCCTTAGTTATTTTAGTAGTAAGAGTAAAGATTTGTTGTATAAAAGACCCTTGTCTCTTACTTCTGGTTTTGAGTATCAATGGATGAATATGGGAGACTTAAAGAATAGTGGTTTTGAAGCAGAGTTTAATTTTGATGTTGTGCGTGGTGAAGATTTTAATTGGTCTATTGGAGTTAATGTTGCAACAGTAAAGAATGAGATGACTAATATGCCAATTGTAGATGGAAAACCATTAGAAGTTTTGGGGAGTTTTAAAGCTACAGTTAACGGAAAAGCTATAGAAACATGGAGATTAAAAGAATTCGCTGGTGTAGATCCTCAAACAGGATTAGCCCAATGGTATAAAGCAGATGGTACTAAGACAAGTAATTACAACCAAGCAGAGACGAGATTTCAGAATACAAGTGCTCTACCTAAAGTCACAGGTGGGCTTAGTACTCATTTGAATTATAAAGGTTTTTATCTAGATGCCTTATTTACTTTTGCAACAGGATATAGTGTGTATGATTATTGGGCATCATATACGAGTGGTGTAAATTCTAAAACTTTAAATACATATAATGGTACTACAGATTTATTTGATAGATGGCAGAAACCTGGAGATATAACAGATGTGCCTAAACTAACAAAAGGAGGTGGAACAACATATACTTCTGCAAGTACACGATTTTTATATAAAGGTGATCATATTCGTTTAAAACAGATTACAGTGGGATATAATCTTAATAAATCAGCAACTAAATTTATTGGAGTAGATGCTGTAAACTTATCTGTTACAGCTCGTAATCCATTGACTTGGGTTAAAGATAGTAAGTTAAAGTGGGATCCAGAGGTTAAAGCTGATGGTTACATCGAGATGGCTACGCCTCCACTTAAGACATTTATTTTTACGTTAAACGTTAAATTTTAAGAAGTATGAGAAATAAGATAAAATATATCCTTATTGTAGGAATGATTGGATTGACAGGAGTTTTTACTACTTCTTGTTCTTTAGAACCAGAACAGTCAAATTATAAGGATAATGAGAAGGATCCAATTAAGAATGCTGCTGATATGTTGGCTAGTTTAAATGGTTCTTATGCGCGTATGACCGCTGCTAGTTATTATGGAAGAGATATAATTGCTTTCTCTGAGTGTAGGGCTACTTATATGTATTCAACAGGTGCGACAGGTAGGTTTGATAACGTTTCTGGTTTTACTTTAAACCCTACTCAGGCTTATCCAAAAGATACTTGGAGTCAAATATATAAGGTAATTTCTAATACGAATAGAATTCTTGAGGCAAATGTACCAGAAGATGAAAAAGTAAAATATTACAAGGGGCAAGCGTACATTATTAGAGCTTTAGCACATTATGATTTAGTTAGACTTTATGGTGAACAATATGTAGGAGGACAAGGTTTAAATGCGTTGGGAGTGCCTTATAAAACCACTTTTAAAGCTATTGATGAAAAGATTAAGCGTTCTACTGTAGGAGAGAACATGAAAGATATTTTTCTAGACTTAGATCGAGGTATAGATTTAATGGTTAAGAATGATTTAGGGAATAATTCTAAACAACGTATTACATTAGCAGCTGCTTATGGACTAAAATCACGTATTGCTTTGTTTTTTAGTAAATATGATACATCTAAGTTAAATATAGTGGTTGAGAGCGCTAAGTTGGCAATGGAAAAAGATAAATCTCCTGTTATGCCTAGAAGTAGTTTTTTAGATGCTTATAAAGGTGATGGAATAATGTCAAATTCTTTGTTCGAATTAACTCAAAGTGGTACAGATAATAAAGGGACGAATAGTTTATTTAATATTTATGTTTATGATCCAAGACCTGAAACAAGAGGTGGTTATGGAGATTTGATTTGGATAGGAAGTACAAAAGAGTATTTCTTTCCATTGTCAACTGTCAATGGAGAACCTATAGATGATATAAGAAGTAGAGTAGTTGGTGTTTTAGCAGATAAACAACCCTATCGTAATCTTGGAAAATATACAAGCCGTACATCTAATATAAGAATGTTGCGTATAGAAGAAGTAATGTTAAATTATATTGAAGCAACAATTAATGGCGCTACTAAAGGAGATAGAGGCTTGGCTTTGGGGTATTTGAATCAAATAGTAGGGGAACGTGTTGAGATTGGAGGAGGTGCTTATAAGTACTCAATACTTACTTTTGAGGATTACAAGAAGGAAAGAGTAAAGGAGCTGATGTTTGAGGGGTTTGCTTATGAGGATATTATGAGATGGGGAGGGAAGGTAACTAATCCTGTACTTAGTACAAATACAGATATCCCTTCAAAAGAAGTCAAATTCGGAGATGCTTTAACAGCGTTTCCTATACCACAATCAGAGATTAATGTTAGTAAGATAGAACAGAATCAAGCTTATAAATAGTAAGGTTTTAAGTATTAAAATTCACTATAAATAGAAACAGTAGTAAACTTAATTTACTACTGTTTTTTTATGCACTGATAAGTGATACTTTTTTTAAAGATTTTAATAGATATACTTTAGTAACTATTGGTATCCTTAATACAATGTGATTTTACAGAATATTTATGTAAACTTGATAGATTGTATGTTTGATGGAATTCTAATTTTTTAATTAGCATATTCACTGTTTTTTAAAAGGTTATTTTTAGTATATATGTATTTTTTCGTATTGTTTTTTAATAATAATGTTTGATTTCGTTTTCATTTATAAGGTTAGTTTAATGTTTGATTTTTTAAAAAACTTAAAATAAACCTAATGAGTTTAAAATATTTTGTTAGATTTGTCATACTAACTAATCAATAATTAAAATGAAATCAAAGTTTAAATGGATCTTAGTAGGGTCTCTTGCTTTTTTAGTGCAAGTAGGTTTTGCTCAGGAAAAGACTTTTAATGGGATTGTAAGTGAAGGTGGACTTCCTCTTCCAGGTGTTTCCGTTACGATTTCTGGTACTTCAGAAGGTACTCAGACTGACCTTGACGGAAAGTATTCGTTAAAAGTTAAAAAGGGAGATGTAATTATTTTCTCTTTTGTAGGAATGAAAGACATTAAACACACTGTAGGCGGTGAAGCTGTTTACAATGTGACTATGGCGAGCGATGAAGAAATGCTTGACGAAGTGGTAGTAACAGCTTTAGGTATTAAGCGTGATAAGAAAAAGTTAGGTTATTCTTCACAAGAAGTTAAAGGAGATAACTTATCTGGATCAGGTCAGACAAATGCTGTTAATGCACTTTCAGGAAACGTTGCTGGTCTACAAGTGACTTCTCCTTCTTCAATGGGAGGTTCTGCACGTATCGTATTACGTGGTGTTAAATCTGTAACAGGTAACAATCAGCCTCTTATTGTAGTAGATGGAGTGCCGCTGGATAATAGTAACTTTGCGGATACAAATATGCAACGTGGGTCTGGTGGACGTGACTATGGTGATACTTCTGCAGATATTAACCCAGATGATATCGAATCTGTAACAGTATTAAAAGGAGGGCCTGCTTCTGCTCTTTATGGAAATAGAGGTGGTAATGGTGTAATTATTTATACTACTAAGTCTGCTAAAAATGGACGTACAGATATTGAGGTTAATACAGGATTAAGTTTCGAAAGTATTAATATCATGCCTAAGTTACAAACATTATATGGAGGTGGTTCTGCTAGTAAGTTACCAACAGCTGTTATTGGAGGCAAAACATATAATATTGCAGAATACAAAGTAGATGAAAGCTGGGGACCTAAGTTTGATGGTACTCCATATTTACCATGGTATGCTTTTGATCCAGAGTTTGCTGATGATTATATGAAAGAAGTACCTTGGCAAAAAGCTAAGAACGATGTTAAATCATTCTTTGATACTGGAATTACACATAGCCAATCTGTTTCTGTTGGAAAATCATTTAAAGATAGTAATGTTAGAATGTCTTTTAGTAACAATGTTACAGAAGGGGTAGTGCCTAATTCAAAATTACAACGTAATAATTTTTCTGTAAGTGCATCTACTCAATTAACAGATAAATTAAAAGCAGAAACTAACTTTAATTATGTTTACACTAAAGGGTTTAACCGTCCAGAGGTAGGATATGGTGATAACTCTGTTGCACAAAAGTTCTTTCAATGGGGACAACGTCAAGTTGACTTTAAGAAATTAAAGGATTATAAGTTAGCGAATGGAGATCAACGTTCTTGGAACAGAAATGCTTGGGATGATGGTACTCCTGCTTATTCAGATAACCCTTATTGGGTAGTTAATGAAAACACATCTCAAGATGTTCGTAATAGAACGTATGGGAATGTGAAGTTAACTTATAATTTTACGGATAAAATATATGCTGTTGGAACAGTATACGGTGATCGTTATAGTTTTACTGTTGAAGAAAGAGTGGCTGTAGGTTCACAAGCTACATCTAAGTATAGTATTATGAAACGTGATGTGTCAGAATACAATTATGAAGGACGTGTTCATTATGATGATCACTTTGGAGATTTTGGACTTAATGCTTTTGTTGGAGTAAATAGAAGTGAAAAACGTAGAGATTATGTATATGGGACTACAGTTGGAGGTTTAGATATACCTAATTTATATAATTTAAGTAATAGTGTTTCAGATGCAAAAGCAAGTAATGAGAAGTTTCATTCAAGAACTAACTCTGTATTTGGATCTGTTAGTGTGAACTATAAAGAGTTTTTATTTTTAGAAGGAACTACTCGTACAGATTGGTTCTCAACTGTTAAAAAATCGGTTACTTATCCATCGGTAACAGGAACATTTATCTTCTCTCAGTTAATGCCAGAGATCGATTGGTTATCATTCGGAAAAGTTCGTGTAGGATGGGCTCAAGTTGGGAATGATACTGAAGCATATAGAACAGCTGACTATTATAATTTAGATGGTCCATTTAATGGAAACCCAACGTATTCTCTAAGCTCAACAGCAAATAATCCAGATTTAAAACCAGAGATGATGACTACAAAAGAAATTGGTTTAGAAGCTGGTTTCTTAAATAATAGAGTAGGATTTGAATTATCTTATTATCAAATAGACACAAAGGATTTGATTACTCGTGTACAGTATGATGCTGCAACAGGATTTGCTTACCAATGGCAAAATGCTGGAGACATGAAAAACAAAGGTATAGAAGCAACTGTTAATTTAGCTCCGATTCGTACAGATGATTTCTCTTGGGATATTACATGGAATTTCTCTAAGAATAAGAACGAGTTAACTCGTTTAGCTGAGGGTGTAGAATCAGTTGAGATTACAAGAGCTCCTTTCCAAGTTTCTTTACAAGGTAAAATAGGTGAGTCTTATGGACAAATCTATGGAACTGACTTTGTATATGATGATAATGGTAACAAGGTTATTGGAGAAGATGGTCTTTATTTGAAAACAGGAATACAAGCTTTAGGGTCATATCTTCCTGATTACAATATGGGAATTAGAAACAACTTTAAGTATAAAAATTTTAATCTAGGAGTTTTAATTGATATGCAAAAAGGTGGTAAATACTTCTCTACTTCTCATATGTTTGGAATGTATACTGGTATGCTTGATAAGTCAGCTGAGAATGGTATTCGTGAGAATGGACTTATTTTAGCGGGAGTTAAACAAGATGGCTCTAAAAATGATCAAGTTGTATCTGGTCAGGAATGGGCACAATCACATTATGGTGGTGTTGATGCATTAAATGTATTTGATTCAGATTATATTAAGTTAAGAGAAATTTCTTTAGGATATGATTTACCTACTAAGTGGATTGGTCCATTTAAAGGAATTACTATTTCAGCTTATGGTCGTAATTTATTTACTTGGAACTTAGACTGGAAAGGTATGGATCCAGAGATGGCATCTTACGGAAGTGGAAATATTCAAGCGATTGAAGGGGCATCATTGCCATCTACAAGAACTTATGGTATGAATGTTAAATTTAAATTCTAGAAACTCTCATGAAAAAATACATTTATAAAATATCTTTATTAACATGCTTTATTGCTTTTGTAGGTTGTGATAAAGATTTAGAAGATATTAACGTAAACCCTAATAAACCATTAGAGGTTCCTACAGGTGGTTTATTTAATAAATCCAATAAAGATTTAATGACAAACACTCGTGGAGGTTTCCCTTCAGGACGTATGGCATTACCATGGGTGCAGTACTCTGCACAACGAAATTATACAGATGAAGACCTATATTTATTCCGTACTGATGTAAATAATAGCTTGTACAGTAATATATTCTTAGCTGCAAAAGGATATAAGGAAATCATTGACATAGTTACAGATCAGACTAATCAGGTAAAAGTTCTTACTTATGGACACCCTGGAAATATGTTGTCTGCTGCACGTATTATGATGGTGTATAGCCAATTACAAGCTTTGGAAATCTATGGAGATATTCCGTATTATTCTTATGGTAGTGATGACCCTGATTTTGAAGGTATGACAGTAGGAACTGCTAATCCTATAAGAACTCCTAAATTTGCTCCACAAGATAAGATCTATAAGGATATGATGAAAGAGTTAAAGGAGGCTGCCGAAAGTATTACATTAGATTCGGATATTTTTAGCAAAGGAGATTTTATTTTTGGTGATGCAACTAAGATGAAAAAATTTGCGAATTCTTTAAGATTAAAGATTGCTAATCGTGTAAAAAATGTTATCCCAGAAGCTAAAGATCATATAACGGATGCGATTAAAAGTGGAGTAATGACATCTAATGATGATTCTGTAGGTCTTAAATTCCAGAATGATAAAGTTAATCCTGCTCCATTTTATAGAGCCGCTTTCATTGATAATCGTAATGATTTCGCTCCTACAAATACGTTTGTAGAGTTATTAAAAGGTGAGGAGAAAATGGTGGGAAAAAAGAATCCTTTCAAAGGAATTGTAGATCCACGTTTATACAAGATGGTGGCACCGACAACTAACATTACTAAGGATAAAGATAATAAAGATGTAGAAACACGTGTATCTTTCCGTGCATCTAATGTAGTAGGTAGTATTGAAGAAGGGAATTATGTTGATAGAACAGCTGATTTTTATGTTGGTATGCCAATAGGTATTTTGGGTGCTTTTACTGGTTCACAAACGGGTAGTGTTTCTCAATTTGGAGCTGCTATATATAAAGCTGATAAGGTTGAGGTTTTAATGGAGTATGCTGAAGTAGAGTTTATTCTATCAGAAGTAAATGGATGGGATGATACTAATTACAAAAAAGGTATCAGAGCATCTATGGAAAGTTGGGGAATTAGTGGTGGAAATATAGATAGTTATATGCAACTAGTTCCAGCTGCTAATGAAGAAAATGTGATGACTCAGAAGTATATTGCATTATATATGCAACCTTATGAGGCTTGGGCTGAATACAGAAGAACGAAGTTTCCAAAAACATTTTTATTACCAGGTGAAACACGTGATCTTGTAGCGCCAGGACCTAAAGGAGAAACTCAGTATACTTTTGTTCCTAAAGTGGATTTAAAAGACTTACCAGAGAGAATTACATTTCCATCAGATATGAATCTTGTTAACAAAGCTAACAAAGATGCTGCTGCTGCTCGTATGGGCGGTGACAAAATGGATACAAAACTTATTTGGGCTAAGAAATAATTAGCTTATTAAGTATAAAATAGAAAGCCATCTTCGGATGGCTTTTTTTATTTAATTCAAAAATAAATTTACCTTTGTCCAAATTATATTTTTATGAGAAAGTACCTAGGTGTTTTTCTATTGTTTTTTTGTTGTGTGACTATTCAGGCACAGTTTCAAACTTTAGATATGCAAGGAAGTTATAGACCTGATGGAGACCAAGATAAAAAAGAGAAGAAAGAAATAGGAAGCCTTAGACAGAAGGTAAAGAAAGACTCTGTGGCACCTATCAGTGACTATAAGATAATCTCGATTAAGAATGACACAATAGCTGTTGATACAGCTTTATCTGTAAAGAAACATTATGAATTTAATTACTTAAGAAAAGATCCTTTTGGGTTAGTTCAGTTTGCTAATGAAGGTCAGACTTATAACGTATTAAAATATAATTATAAAGCAAATCATGTTTTACCAGGTTTTGGTTTCGAAGCTAAGCAGTTTGCATACCTAAATGTAGAAGATATTAAGTATTATTCTGCACCTACTCCTTATACTGATTTATACTATAGATCAGTGATGAAACAAGGACAGAATCTCGATGCCTTCATTACTTTAAATACAAGTAAGAACTTAAATTTCTTTGTAGGGTATAAAGGATTGCGTTCTTTAGGAAAGTATATTAATCAACTGTCTTCAACAGGGAATTTTAGAATAGGATCTAGTTATCAATCTGAGAACAAGAAATATTTGATGAGAGCTCACTTTACAGCTCAAGACATCATGAACAAAGAGAATGGGGGGATACGTGACTTAGATCTTTTTGAAAGCAGTGTTAAACCATATAATAAGCGCGAACGTCTTAATGTCTATTACAGAGATGTAGAAACGATGTTGAAAGGAAAGCGTTTATACTTAAATCATCAATATCAATTAAATAACTCTTTTAAAAATGGTGTTTTATTAACTCATGAGTTTACTTATGAAGATAAGTTCTTTGAGTATACACAAGCAGATATTAATAGTGAGTTTACAGATAAGACACACTTTGGAGATGCATTTAAAAGTAGTATAAATAATAAGACCAGATATTACAATGTATTTAATAGAGTAGGGGCTGCTTACCAGTCAGATGTAGCAGGACGTTTTGAAGGGTTTGTTGATTTTTATAAGTATAGATATCATTATAAAAGTATAGCTCATGTGGGAGGTGGTCTAATACCAGATCAACTAGAGAAGAATATAACAATGCTAGGTGGTAGATATATTTATCATAAGGAGAATTGGAAAGCAAATGTTTTAGCCAGTACATCTCTAGGGAATGACGAAACAAGAAACTTCGAAGCTAATTTAGATTATAAGTATTCAGAAGATATTGCATTTCAATTAGGCTATCAAAACCTAAATAGAATGGGGAATTTAAACTATTATTTATATCAAAGTGACTATGTTAATTACAATTGGTATAATGAGTTTAAGAACGAAAAGATTAATCAATTCGATGCCTCTGTTACAACACCATGGGTAAAGCTGTCAGGGACATATTCAGTATTAAAAGATAAGTTATATTTTTCTAATGATGCTACTGAGTATGATAAGTTTGGTATACCACAGCAAGTGTTAGTTACTCCTAAACAATATAGAGGTACAATTAACTACTTATCTATTCAGGCTGAGAAAGACTTTAGATTTGGTAAGTTTGGTTTAGATAATACATTCTTGTATCAGAAAGTTGACCAAAAAGATAATATCTTAAATGTACCAGAGTTTGTGACACGTAATACTTTATACTTCACAGATGCATTCTTTGATAAGGCTTTAAAGTTTCAGACAGGTATCACCTTGAGTTATTTTACGAAGTACTATGGAAATGATTATAACCCATTGATAGGAGACTTTTTTGTACAAGATAAAGTTGAAATAGGAAATTATCCAGTATTAGATTTCTTTATTAATATGAAGATTAGAACAGCTAGAATATATATTATGTTGGAGCATTTTAACTCTAGTATGACAGGATACAAATATTATTCAGCACCTAATAATCCATATAAGGACTTTACCTTGAGATTTGGAGTAACGTGGAACTTCTTTACATAAGAATTTAGAATAAAAAAAAAGCGCAGTTTTACTTTTTGTAAAACTGCGCTTTTTTTATTCCCCAAAGAGAACACCTGAGACATTCCAATAACTAAAGCTATTGCCTTCTCTTCTTCCTTGAGGTATTTTGACTTCTAGTGTATGTGTACCTTTCTTTATATCTCCTAGCGGAACCCAAATAGGTGGTGTGATAGTACCAGGGCACCAATTAGAACGACTAAGATCAGATGAAGATAACCCAGTCTCAAAATTACCAGAAGCAGGATTATATTCTCTATAAGAGCCACAGTCTTGTCTCCATGGAAAGTAGTCTAACACTTTAGTAGTATCTAAGCTAATTGTATTAAGCTTAGGATTAAACTCATCTCCATTCTCCCATCCGCCATGACCTGTCGTGATATACCTTAATCTAGCATTTTTGATATCAGTAGTTGTTGTAAAAGTTATTTTTAGACCTGTAGGTGAAGCGAACATAATAGGATAGTTCTGACCTGCCATCTCCATTAGATTAGTAGTGTTAAAGATAGGCATCATCGTTGTCGTTTTATTAGCATTGCTTAGTCCGTCAGGATGGATAGTGATATCAGCACTTATTTTATGACCATCTTTATCATAATTGCCTATATATACCCCTACATACCATTCACTATTGCTTAATAAAGGTTGAAACTCAGAAATCTCTTGTCTATAATACACCTTCTCTTGCCATTTATAATCTAGTACATCGATATGATTAAAGCCTTTGACACCAAATGGAGTGAAGAAGCGCATTAACTCTATCGGAGGAGTATAGTTTTGTGTAGCGATAACACCTTGGAATTTCTCTGACGAATCCTGATTCTGATAGATAGGGAGTACCTCTATACCTTGTTCTAAAGCATCCATAAAAGAAATTTCGTGATAGTGCGGTATCAAGAACACACTACCTGTTCTATCATAAGCATCGCCATTAGATTGTTCTGTTAAGTTGACGAATATTTGATCAGTAGGTTTTATAGCAGGTATTTTTACTTTAGTAACGATAACTGTCCCTTTAGCGAAGCGCATTAGATTTGGCTTATTAATAATAGAGTCAGAGAAATTGATCAAGTCATCTTCGAATAGCTTAATTGTAGTGAATCTGCTTTTCCATAGTTCAGTTTTATAAGTTTTAGTATCTACCTCATGACTATCTTCTAGTTGTATATAGTCTTGTATATTCAGTTTTAAATCTTTGTTTATTTTATTAGCTATCGTTTTGTATGTACCATTGCGATCTATCTCTAACACTACCCCTAGATTAGCTCCTAATGACATAGGACTTCCTTTCGCTTTTAGATCGTTAGTGTACCATAAGGTGATTTTATTAGAATTAATTGTTATAGTCGCTTTATTGCATTTATAGCCTAATATTGTTTTGGTCTCTTTATGATGTGTGAAGGATTGGTTGGTGTTTGGAAGTACCATCTTTATTTTATTCTTCTTTGTTAGATGGGCTACACTGTATTGAATATTGTTTTTATAGTCGATATAAGTTTGTTCATAAGGATATTTTTCTAGCCCTATATCGAGTTGCTTTTTCTTAGCGATAAAAGCATTATCCTCATTTGCTATCAGAATTATAGGGTCTTCTACATTGATTATTTTATTGTTGGAGTAAGTATAGTATTCTATAAGCATATTTTGGTTAGGTTTTTGTGCGTATATAATACTAGAAGACAAGGTCATAGTAAGACAAGTGAGGTAGAATAATATTCTCATGATTGTAGTTAGTGTGATTATAGTTTTTTATAAAAATAGAGAAAACGAATTGAATATAATCAATAAGCGAATACTTTTATGAAAGAAGCATTTCTACATTATGTTTGGGCAAATCAGTTGTTCAATTCTAAAGACTTATATACAACATCTAATGAATCTCTCAATATACTTTCTACAGGGACTTTTACAGGTCTAGATGGGCCTGACTTTTTTAATGCAAGAATATGCATTGCTGATCAGGAATGGGCGGGAAATGTAGAGATACACATTAAGGCTTCTGACTGGTATGCACATCATCATGAGCGAGATCAGCGTTATGACAGTGTGATACTACATGTGGTATGGGAGTATGATATTCCAGTTTTTAGATTAGATGGCAGTGAGATATCTGTTTTCGTTTTGAAGAACTATGTAGATCAACAAGTTTTAGAGAAATGTACTCAACTCTTTTTGCGCAAGAATCACTTAAACTGTGAAGATAGCATAGGAGTAGTTGACCCATGTATCTGGACATTCTGGAAAGAGAAGTTGTTTCTAGAACGGTTGATAGAAAAAACCAAACCAATGGAACAATTGCTTTTAGAAACCAATAATCATTGGGAACATGTATTCTTTTGTTTTCTAGCTAAGAGCTTTGGCTTAAACGCGAATGGCGAAGCATTCTATGATGCAGTAAGACATCTACCTATACTGTCTATTTACAAACAATCCCAATCCTTGTTACAAATAGAAGCTTTACTCTTTGGAGTAACAGGTCTGTTAGAAGAAGAACTGGAGTTAGAGGATGACTATGTAAAAGACATAAAAAGAGAATGGACCTTCTTAAGACATAAATATACTATTTCAGTATCATCCCCATCTCCTATACGATTCTTTCAGCTTAGACCACCTAATTTTCCTACTATTAGATTAGCACAGCTGAGTAGTTGGTTATATCACCAGCAGATCCCTGTTGTAAAGATACTGACAACAACAGATTTAGATTATTTCTATCAATTATTTGATATAAAAGTGAGTTCATATTGGGAGACACATTATGTATTTAATAAAGTAAGTAAGAAACAGGCTAAGAAGCTGACTAAAGACTTTATTGATTTAGTAATTATCAATGTCATTTTACCGATGCAGATTATTTATCAGAAGTCGATATCGCATGAAGATTACGATATTAGTGATATTATAACACTAGCCGAAAGCATAAAAGCGGAGAAGAACAGTATCGTCAGTTTATTCTCTAGTTATAATATAACAGCGATTAATGCTGTAGATAGCCAAGCTCTAGTTCATCTAAAGAAGAAGTATTGTGATAGTAATCGATGTATAGAGTGTGCTATAGGGAAAGAATTTCTCAAAAAAAGTTAATCATACACCATAGTTCACTTCGCTGTGATGGATATTGTTTATCTTTGTCTAGTTAATATGATATAGGTATGGTTACTAGTTTAAGACACTATTTCGAGAAAAGAGGATTCAGAGTATCTAGCCGTCTAGGGGATAGACTAGGGATGCGCGCTACTAGTGTACGTCTGTTCTTTATCTATTTATCATTCTTCACCTTAGGATTAGCTTTTGCTTTATATCTTACTTTAGCTTTTTTAGCTCGTATTAAAGACTTAATCTATACAAAGAGAACATCAGTATTCGACCTATAAATCTCTTTGAATACTGTATGTGAGTTAGATAGTAATCTTGTAATTTTCCTGTAAAAAGAGGAGATGTTATCTAACTATAGAAAAAGATTTTACTACTACACGAAGTCACAGAAGCGAGGCCTTTTCTTTTTAGTGCTCCTTGTGATAGCCATTCAGCTTTATATCTATTATCCTAGGTCATCCGATCAGCATATCGTTGATCAATATTCCACCCTTTTTAACGATGAATATCAGAAGCAGATTAGTCTCTTAGATAGTATTAATACTATTGCTATAGCTAAGCGAGATACGATCTATCCTTTTAACCCCAACTTTATTACAGATTATCGAGGCTTTGTTTTAGGAATGTCTACAGAGGAGATAGATCGGTTATTGTCATTTCGAAAGGAGAATAAGTATGTCAATTCTGCTAAAGAATTTCAACAAATCACTCAAGTTTCAGACGAATGGCTGAAGACCTATAGTACTTATTTTAAGTTCCCAGATTGGGTGAATAATCCTAAGGTGAAACGAGAATATGTAGATTATAGTAAGCCTAAAGTAGAAGTTCCCATAGTAGCAATATGTATAAATAGTGCAACTTTAGAGGACTTACAGAAAGTCAGAGGAATAGGCCCGTATTATGCCGATAAGATTATGAAAGAAAGGGAGAAGTACGGTGGTTTTGTGTCCATACAGCAGTTAAAGTTTGTGTATGGACTTTCAGAAGAAGTTGTAAATGAATTATATAGGTATTTTAAAGTGATGAATGCCCCAACTGTTACAACTTTAAATATCAATGAAGCCTCTATAAATCAATTGAAAGAATTACCCTATATGAATTATTATATCGCAAGAGAAGTAGTTAAGCATAGGAGTATGAACGGAGATTTTGTTAATAAAGAAGGATTACTACAAATTGAGAAATTCCCTATTGACAAAATTGATATAATTAGTTTATATTTGAGATTTACGAATTAAAACTATCAACCATGAATTTTGAATACAATGAAACTCAAGCAATGATTGCTCAATCTATAAGAGACTTTGCAGAACAACATATTCGTCCACATATTATGGAATGGGACGAAGCTCAAATCTTTCCTGTAGATTTATTTAAAAAACTAGGAGAGATGGGATATATGGGAGTTTTAGTTCCTGAAGAATACGGAGGATCGGGACTAGGTTACCACGAATATATCACTATCGTAGAAGAGATTTCTAAAGTTGACTCATCTATTGGTTTATCAGTAGCAGCACATAACTCATTATGTACTAATCATATTTTATCATTTGCCAATGAAGAACAAAAGAAAAGATGGTTACCTAAGCTAGCGACAGCAGAGTGGATTGGTGCATGGGGATTGACAGAGCACAACACTGGATCTGATGCAGGAGGTATGAGTACTACAGCTGTGAAAGATGGTGATCACTGGATCTTAAATGGAGCGAAGAACTTTATCACTCACGCTATCTCGGGTAACGTTGCAGTAGTTATTGTTCGTACAGGAGAGAAAGGTGATTCTCACGGAATGACAGCTTTCGTAGTAGAGAAGGGTACACCAGGGTTCTCTAGTGGTAAGAAAGAAAATAAATTAGGAATGCGTGCATCTGAGACTGCGGAACTTATCTTTGATAATTGTCGCGTACCTGATGCTAACCGTTTAGGAGAAGTAGGAGAAGGGTTCATTCAAGCGATGAAAGTATTAGATGGAGGGCGTATCTCTATTGGTGCATTATCATTAGGCATTGCTAAAGGAGCTTATGAAGCAGCATTAAAATACTCAAAAGAGAGAGTTCAATTCGGAAAACCAATTAGCCAATTCCAAGCTATCGGTTTTAAATTAGCGGATATGGCTACAGAGATTGAGTGTTCTGAGTTATTATTACACAAAGCAGCTTTCTTAAAGAACAATAACAAACCAATGACTAAGATCGGAGCTATGGCGAAGATGTATGCGTCTGAAGTATGTGTGAAAGTATCTACAGAAGCGATCCAAATCCACGGTGGATATGGATATACTAAGGACTTCCCAGTAGAGAAGTTCTTCCGTGATTCGAAGTTGTGTACTATCGGAGAAGGAACTACAGAGATTCAAAAATTAGTTATCTCTCGTAACATTTTAAAAGACTAATCAGATTAGGCGATATATAAGAAAGGGAAGCTACTGAGCTTCCCTTTTTTGTTGTCGTTCATGAAAGGCTGTCGCCATAAGACTTAAGGCGCCATCACCCACTATATTACACGCAGTACCAAAACTGTCTTGTAGTGCGAATATGGTTAATACTAATGCTATCCCTGTATCATCGAAGCCCAGCATAGAGGTTATTAATCCTAAGGATGCCATTAGTGCTCCCCCAGGTACACCAGGTGCTCCTAGAGCGAATACACCTAGCAAAAGCACAAAGAGAATCAATGTACTAACATCGGGTAAATGCCCATAAAGGACTAAGGATACTGTCATCACAAAGAAGGTCTCTGTAACCATAGCACCACATAAGTGTACGTTAGAAAAGAACGGAATAGTGAAGTTCGTAATCTCCGGCTTTAGTACTTTGCTCTTATGTGCTGATTGTAGTGCTACACCTAAGCTAGCCGCTGAAGACATCGTGCCTAATGCTGTTAGATAGGTCGGTCCATAATGTCTGAGTACTTCCCACGGATTCTTTTTAGCGTACAGACCTGCGATTGTGTATAAGATGGCGATCCATACGATATGAGCTAAGATCACGATGATAATCACGATTAAGAATATTGGTAATTGGGACTGTATGCTACCTACATAACTAAGCAAAGCAAAATTACACGCAATGTATAGAGGCAATAAAGGAACTAGTACTCTATTGACTAATAATAACACAATCTCTTTAAAATGATCGAAGGCTATTTCTAATGGTTTAGACTGCGTCCATAGTATACCTAAACCTATCATGAGTGCAAGTACTAAGGAAGTCATCACATCGAATATAGGTGGAATGTCTAGTTTAAAAAGCATCTCAGGTAATGCTCTTCCCGTAGCAGCAGTAGAGGGGATATCTAGCCAAGGTAATATAGTGTATCCTAATGAACCACTGAATAGCCCTGCTCCGACACTCGATATATAGGCTATAGCTAGGGAGAACCCTATAATAACAGAAGACTTCTGATCTAGCTTAGCGATAGACGATACGATAAATCCTAAGATGATTAAGGGAACTAAAAATAAGATTAATTGTCCTAAAATATGTTTCGTTGATAAGATGACTTGAAGTAGAATATCATTTAGATAAGGTCCTACTAATAGACCGATGATTACTCCTGATATTAATCTAACGATAGTATTGTTTACTAATTTCTTTAGCATAGCGTAGAAGGTATAAAAAAGGGAAAGCACAGGCCTTCCCTCATTATCTTTATTTATCACTGTATTTTGTTACCATAAGGCTAAGTGCTCCATCTCCTGTAATGTTACATGCAGTACCGAAGCTATCTTGTAATGCAAATATCGTTAAGGTTAATGCAATACCAGCATCGTCAAAACCTAGTACGGAAGCGATGATACCTAATGAGGCCATTACAGTACCGCCAGGTACACCAGGTGCTCCGATAGCGAAAATACCTAGTAGTAGTACGAATAAGATCATCGTACCCAGCGTAGGTAATGTACCATATAACACTTGAGATACAGTCATCACGAAGAATACTTCTGTCAATACTGATCCACATAAGTGTATATTAGAGAAGAACGGAATAGTGAAGTTCGTGATCTCAGGTTTTAGCACTTTACTTTTGTGTGCAGACTGTAGTGCTACACCTAGAGAAGCCGCTGAAGACATCGTCCCTACTGCTGTTAGGTAAGCAGGAGGATAGTGTTTAATAACTTCCCATGGATTCTTACCAGAGTATATCCCTGCTATCGTATATAACACACCTAACCAAATGAAGTGTGCCACTATCACGATAAGAATCACAGTTAAGAACACAGGTAGCTGTGACTGTATAGACCCTTCATAACTAAGTAATGCAAAGTTTGCCATAATATAGAATGGCAATACAGGTACTAATACTCTATTCACTAATAATAGTACGATATCTTTAAAAGAATCAAATGCACGCTCTAGTGGTTTAGACTCTGTCCATAGAATACCGATACCAATCATTAAGGCAAGTGTCAGAGAAGTCATTACTCCAAAAACTGGCGGTATATCTAGCTTAAACAACATCGCAGGAAGCTCCTTAAGAGTCTCCACATTGTTCTCTATCTGTAAGTGAGGGATAATGTTAAACCCTAGTGTACTACTAAAGAACCCTGCTCCGATACTAGATAAGTAAGCAATAATAATAGAGAAACCGATTATACCAGTCTGTCCCTTGTCTAGTTTAGCGATAGAAGATACTACGAATCCTAGAATGATCAGCGGTACTAAGAACAGAATGATCTGACCTAGTATATGTCTCGTTGATAAGATGATTTGTAGTAAGCTGTCTGTAAGATATGGTCCTATGACTAGACCAACTATCACCCCTAGTAAAAGTTTTACTATAGTATTACTAAAGAATTTCTTCATATTCTGATATCTCTATTTTTGATTAAAGTACTAAATTATTCAAAGCAAAGATATTTATAAACCTTGTTTTTTATTAGTCATTTTCAGAATATACCATATATATGGTAGTCGAGGTAGGGAGGTATAATATAGGATGTTAGTAATGATATGTTTTTGTTGATATAGTTTGGTTCGGAGACAGACTTAGTGTCGTTCGGAAAAGGGGGCTTTATCCTAGTAAAAACCGAGGTTTTTCCGAACAACTTCCGAACAAACTGCTTCGTAAAGCGTAGCCAATTTCTTGTAAGCCTTGTCAATAAAGAAGTGATAAGGATTATCTTTTTTTCATAAATATCTATTTTAACCAAATCAGATCATTTTCTCCAAAGTAGGTCAATTATAAAATGAATAGGGTGTTTATAAGGAGTTTATGAATTGTTACTTCATTAAATATTCGTAATATTAACCTATTAGAAATATGACTAGGCATGAAGAGTGTTTTAGAAACAGATCGATTAGTACTAAGAAAATTAACTACTGCAGATGCAGCGCACTTTTATCAGCTAAACCTTAATCCTAATGTGATGCGCTATACAGGAGATGATGCTTTTGACAGTGTGGATGAAGCGTATACTTTCTTAGCTAATTATAGCGATTATGAGAGAAACGGATATGGACGATGGACAGTTATTCGTAAGGAAGACAATGCGTTCTTAGGATGGTGTGGGCTGAAGTACAATGCTGATATAGATAGGACAGATATAGGCTTTCGCTTCTATGAGGAGCATTGGAATATGGGGTATGCTACAGAGAGCGCAAAGGCGTGTTTAGAATATGGATTTACAGCCTTAGGGCTACACCGTATTATCGGTAGAGCGATGAAAGAGAATATCGCATCAATCAAAGTATTAGAGAAGATAGGACTAGTCTATCAGAATGATTTTTACTTCGATGGGCATATAGGCGTGTTGTATGTAATAGCACAGTAGAGATACAATACTTTATGTCTAAATAGTATAAAAAAATAGAACTGAAATGGATAAAGAAATAAAAGAATATACAAAGCAAGAATTAGGGATATCAGCTATGTCTATTGGCCAATTAAAACGGATAAGAGTATTAGCAAAAGCGTTATTAATCTTGATTTTATCACAGGTATTGTTAGTAATACTATTTGATCTTTTTTTAAGTGATACACTTCAACCTTTAATGAGTCAATTTTTCCTTATCATAATAGCGGGTTTTATAGATGGTAAATTGTTTGGTTTAGGATTGAGTTTCTTATTAGCCTTCTTAATATTTGTGTATATATGTTATCTTCTATATAGATTTAGTACATCTTTAAAAATAGCTTTAGAGATGAAGAACAGTAATAAATTAGAATATAGTTTAGGTAATCTTAGTAGGATAACTATACTTATCACTAGTTCTGTTTTAGTAGGTGTTATTACTGCATTTATAATTTTTTTCTCAGTTATTAAGTCATGAATAATCAAGTAAATCAACATAGTGAAGATAGCAATCAAAAGTTAGTACTAACAGAACAATCACTACTTTACTTAAAACGTATTAGTAAGTGGGTTATACCTTTAATTGTTGTATGTGGAGTCATTAGTTTAGTCAGTTTTTTTGAACTATTTGTGAGGTTATCAAAACAAGAATATCTGCCTGTTTTAATGAATCTGTTAAGTTTTGTATTAAGTAGTTATTCATGTATGCATTTGTTCTTTTTAAGTAGACGAATCAGAAAGACCATTATTCATAATTCTGAAGAATTTTTAGAAGACACTTTCAGTACTATTCGAAAGTTATTGTTTGTTTTCTGTTTATTCTTTGTAATTAATTTAGTTATGACAGTCATTATAGGATTCGTAAGATAGAGAAGTAGGAGAATGATTTTTACTTTGATGGTCATATAAGCGTGTTGTATGTAATAGCACGGTAGAGACACAATACTTTGTGTCTAGTGTAATAGAGTTTTAATGCTACTTCTCGTTTGATATAAGATACTAGGGAGTTGTTTCTCATAGGCTTTTTTAAAAGGATAAGCTCTATTTGTCTAGTATGTCATTCCGACGAAGGAGGAATCTCATATTATAAGACTTGTAGTATATAGTTATTAAATGTTATGTTTTAAACCTACTCTATTCAATATAGCATTCTTTATCTGAATTAGTATACGAAAAACGGTTAATAGTATAAAAAGCTATTAACCGTTTTTTTATGGTTATAAGTCAGCAAGAATAAATAAACATCTCAAGATACCTAGCTCTAGTTTATCCACATCACTACAACTGTGAACCGATAACAGTAAACCGTTAACCAATCTCCCCATTCGCGCAGTAAATACTCCCATTCGCGCACTCGTTTTTTCAGAAGTTGTGTTGTCAGATTACGTTTGTGATAGAATTAATCAAGAAGAAAGATGAGAACACTACTATGTTTGTTATTAACCTTATGTGTAGGTGCTGTGCAGGCACAACAGATTCAACTATCGGGTACAGTGGTAAACGATAAGAATAAACCAATCGAGAATGTGAATGTGTACTTTGAAGATAGCTTTGAAGGAGCATTGACCGATGCGAAAGGGTATTTCAGTTTTATAGTTACAGATACAGTAGTGAGTGGCGTACTGAAGTTAATGCACCCACAGTATGGCAATCTAGATGTAGAGATCAATACAAAGGAGAATTATAATGAACATTTTGTGTTAAGTGGGCAAGATGAGGTGATGGGAGAGATACTTATTACTACCAATAGTAAGAATAAGAGAGGACGCGCAGAGAGTATAGGATTAAATGCGATGGATGTAGTGAGTACTGCGGGTAGCCCTGGTAATATTATGGGAGTCCTAAGTACCATGCCAGGAGCGCAGACCAATGGAGAAGATGGGAGACTACTGATACGTGGAGGTAGAGCAGAGGAGAGTGGTATATTCGTCAATGGTGTAAGGGTGTTTCAACCTTATACCTCTTCTGTGGGTAATGTACCTGTGCGTTCTAAGTTTAATCCGTTTCTGTTTAAGGGAATGTCTTTCTCAGCAGGAGGATATAGCGCAGAGTTTGGAGATGCGTTATCAGGAGTATTACAGTTAGATACATCAGATGAGATAGATCCGTCACGTAGAGATTACTCTATCTCTACTGTAGGAGGGAGCTTCGCGCAGACACATCAATGGGGCAAAAACTCGCTGTCATATAGTCTAAACTATCTAAACTTAGGAGCTTATACTGCAGTGGTAAAACAGCGATATAATACTAGAAAACCTTTCTCTACAGCTTCTGGAGAGATGATGTATAAGCGCGAGATTAAGGACGGAGGATATAAACTATACACTGCTGTAGACTTCTCTACCATTAAGTATGAGCAAGAGATACAACCAAGTAATCGAGTAGATACATTAGGCTTTAAGTCGAGTAATGTGTATATGAATAGTGTGTTCTTTAAGAAGCTTACTCCTTATATGAGACTTGATATTGGTACAGGGTTAGGGTATATGGATTATACAGGAGATAGCAATGATTTGAGTGTAAAGAAGATTAGTTGGGATGTGAATCAGAAGGTGAAGTTGTCTTATCAGTGGAATGGGCAGTTTCAGTTTTTTGTTGGGGTAGATGTACAGGCTTCTAAGTTAGATTTGACGAGAAGTAAAGGAAGTAGAGCAGAAGACTTAGGTACGGATGCGAATAGATGGGCATTGTTTTTTGAGAACAATTGGAAGATAACATCAGACTTGTCATTGAGAGCTGGTTTGAGAACGAGTAAGTATTCAGAGATAGAAGATTGGACAGTGGAGCCACGAGCGATGCTGACGTATCAGATGACATCTAAGCATCAGATGTCTTTCTCTTATGGGGTGTTTAATCAAGCGATGAACTTAGAACAGTCATTAGCAGTGAAACAAGAAGACTGGATGCAGGCTAATCATTATATACTGAACTATACTTATGAGTTTAGAAAACGTCTATTGAGAGCAGAGATGTTCTATAAAGATTACAGTAAGTTGTTATTAACTCCACTGGGTAAACCAAGTGAGTATGCACAGTTAGGAGAGGGGTATGCAAAGGGATTTGATTTGTTTTGGAAAGATAATATCACGTTTAAGAATTTTAGCTATTGGGTAACCTATACTTACATTGACTCTCAACGTAAAGAGATGTATTGGAACGAATGGATACAGCCGTCTTATGTAGTGAAGCACAATTTCTCTGTGGTGACGAAGTACTGGATAGAGCAATGGAAGTCTCAGGTGAGTATGACGTATAACTACAGTAGCCCACGTCACTTCCACGATATAAATACAACTAATAAAGCTACTTATGAGAGTAGTCCCATACACAATGTAAGTATGAGCTGGGCTTATCTATTCAGTGGGCAAAAGATAGTGTACTTATCAGTAGATAATTTGTTAGGACGCAATCCTGTGTATGCTTATCAGTTTAATCAACGAGGGGGACAACCTGATATCACAAATGCCTCTGCAAAGCGATTTATATATGTAGGGTTTATGTGGACAATAAGTGCTGATAAGAAGAAAAACCAATTAGAGAATTTGTAAAACAACTTAAACATTAGAAACAACAGTTCGCGCAGTTCGTTTTTTAAAGATTTGATAGTCAGTGTAGATTTGTTGTGTAATTAAATAATTAGAAAGATGAAAAAGTTATTGATTTTATTATTCAGTGTATTTAGTGTAATGAGTTTCGGACAATCTAAATACGAGGCAGGAATGCAAAAAGCGATGCAACAATGGCAAAGTGGGCAATCGAAAGAAGCAGTGGCTATGCTAGACCGCATAGCGATGTCTGATAAAGAGAATTGGATACCAGTGTACTACAAGGTGTTTATAAGTATCACAGGAGGGTTTAGTAATCCGCAGGCTGATAATATAGAAGATATCGTAGCAGCTAACCGCGTACTAATAGACCAATGGTTAGAAAAGGGAGGAAGTGAGTGGTATGTATTAAAAGGAATGAATGAGACACTAGAGTTAATTACTGATCCGATGAATAAGGGGATGGTACAGACTCCAATTATCAATAAAGCGTATGATAAGTCGATAGAGTTAGATCCTACTAATCCGAGAGCGGTGTACTCTGTGGCAAGTTTTCAGATTAATAGCGCTAAGTTTATGAAGGTAGATATGACTTATTACTGTAAGATGCTAGAGAAGTCGATAGAGCTATTCGATAAACAGAAGAGTGATGTGCCATTTTATCCATCATGGGGGAAAGATTGGGCATTAAAAACACAAGAATTGTGTAAAGGGAAATAATTGTTACTGTCTTTGTTGTAATTTAGATTTTTATACATGAGAACTATGGTTATTAATTGGCGTCGACATATTCTATTAGCTACCAGCTTTGGATTGATTTTAAGTTTAATGATATCTTACTATTCTTTTCAAGATAAAGGGATGAGTTTTTTTGAGTTGTTTGGTAATGCTCGTTTTCAAAAAGCTACATTCTCTTCATTTGTATTATCAGTACTGATCTATCTGTCTAATTTTATTACAAGCACTTTAGTTTGTTGGGGGATAGAGAGGCATGAAAAAAAGATAAAAGGACAGTTAAGTAAGAAGGTTAGTAATATAGCGTTCTTTATAAATGGTATCATTACTTCTGTTACTGCCTATTATCTGTTCTTAGCTATAATGCTCAATATCTTTTATGGTTTATCGTTTAAAGACTTTTACAATGGAGATCATATGCGCTTTGGTAACTTCTTAGCAATTGTGTTGATTAGTGTATTTATTTTACTTGTTGTATTCATATTTGCTTATAATGATCAATTAAGGTTGTTAGAGTTGAAGAATAAGGAAATAGAGATAGAATTACAGAAGAGTCAGATAGAGAGTATGAAAGAGCAGCTATCGCCACACTTCTTGTTTAACAATATGAATGTACTGATAAGTACAATACAAGAGGATCCTGTTAAGGCAGAACAGTTCGCCCGTTCGTTCTCTAAAATTTATAGGTATGTATTAGAAAGATTAGACAATACATCATGTGCTCTATCTGATGAGGTAGCTTTTATAAAAGACTATGTATATCTACTCAATGTGCGTTATGATAATGCTATTGATTTCAGAATTAGTGATGAGGTGATGCACTATAGCGATATACAAGTACCTACGTTATGTCTACAGATTTTGATAGAGAATGTAGTAAAGCACAATATAATTCCTTCTGATGGAAAAATTAGTGTGATACTTACTGTAGAAGATAATGGTTTAGTGCTGTGGAATGAAAGATGTGCGAAGCCTAAACAAGTAGATTCAACTGGATTAGGACTTCAGAATTTGTCTAAGCGAAGTCTGTTGTTGTTTAAACAAGATATTGTGATAAAAGATTTAGAAGATAGTTTTAGCGTTAGAATACCTTTAGTTAGAAAAGACAGCTGATGAAAATAGTAATTATAGAAGACGAGAAGCCTGCAGCAAGGCTGTTAAGTAGAGAATTAGAAAAACTTGGGTTAGAAGTACAGCATACGCTGTATTCTGTAAGTGAGGCTATCCCTTGGTTTGTGCAACATGAGCACCCAGACTTGATATTTGCTGATATACAGTTAGCGGATGGGCTGTCATTAGAGATATTCGAACAAGTAGAGATTAAGAGTGCTATCATCTTTGTCACAAGTTTTGATCACTATGCGATTAAGGCATTTAAACTAAACAGCATTGATTATCTACTAAAGCCAATAGAGCCAACAGAACTATTAGGTGCTATTAATAAATACAAGTCACAACAACGCAGTACAACACAGACCGTAGAAAACCTTAGGCAAAGTATAGGTGGGAATAGTTATGCAAAACGGCTGATGATAAAAGTGGGGATGCAGATAAAGATGGTGTTGGTAGATGAGGTGGTGTGTTTTTATAGAGAGGATAGAGGAGTGTATGTCTCTACAGTAGAAGGAAAGACTCATCTGCTAGAAGAAGGCTCTATAGAAGCAGCTATTAAAATGGTCAACCCAGAGAAGTTCTTTCGAGTGAATAGATCTCAAGTAGTGTGTATCGATTATATAGAACAGATCGTACAACTGTCTACTGCTCGATTAAAACTAACGATGAGGAATTATACAGATGAGGTGATTGTGAGTAGAGAAAGAGTGAGTGAATTTAAGAGCTGGTTAGCGGAGAATTAGTAAGAAGTAAAAAGGATAATAGTAGTCCTAGATTTATTTAGTAATTTGGTGAGGATAAATAATACCTATTATTAATGAATGAAGGTTACGAACAAATCACAGAGAGTAATATAAAAGTACTTACTTCTATGCATAGTGGTTTAGGACTATTAGGAACTTATATGAATCGGGTAAGTTATGTGACGATGTTACTTTCTTTAGGAGGAGTAGGGTATACATTATACTATATGAAGTATAAGGTAAAACCCCCAATGTTTGATAACCCAGCGTTAGATGATCGACTAATGACAGAAGATACCTGTTTAATATTAGCAGGGGGTTGTGTGATTTTCTTTTTGATTAATGTACACCTGATGAATAGTAGTAAGAAATTGAGAAAAGCTGTGGATGTGAATAATGTGGAGTTATTAGAGAGTGGATTAATGAGCGTGAGCTGGAGTATGAGGATTATGGGGATATTTATTATGCTGTTAGTATCCTCTTTTATCGGCTGGATTGCTTATTCATTAGTGATAATTGATTTACCTTAATTTGTTTGAATGATGACAAAAGAATTTGTGTTTACTCAAAAGATACAGTCATATTTGAGAAGTATTGGTAGATGGGGAGCGTTTATAGCTGTGTGTAATTTGATGTTAAGTGTCTTATTAGTGATTATGTTTGGGATAGCATATTCAGATAAGATGATAGTCGTTTTCACTTTAGCTATTTTGTTTTTTCTTCAATTAGTTTCTGTAATAGGAATGTTAAACTATAGTATAGGCTTAAAGTCAGCCATTAGAAATCATGATAGAGAAGGGCTAGAGTATGCAATAGAAGGGATTAAAGGTTATTTTAAATATCTGTTCTTCACACTGTGTTTAGCATTTTTAGCTTTAGGAATAGGTTTGCTTTTAGTAGGATGGTAAGTGTATAGAAGTTAGCTGTTTGGTCAGCTTTTTTATGTACTAATACCTTAGTAGATAGTATAGGAAACAATGTGATCTTAAGTATTCGTATAGAATTTTTGAAATTGTTGTTTTTGGGAGGGAAACCTCAAAGAGTGGGTAATAATTAGGTAAGAGGCTCTAAGAATGTTCACACTCGTTTCTATGGCTGTTAGTTTTCTATCTTTATTTCTTAGATAAACGATAAGTATTTGTCTTTAAGTATATGTTTTTTAAAAAAAGTTGTTTTTTTATTGTGATGAATAAAAAAAGTTTTACTTTTGCACCACTAATGAGAGGAGGTGTATGAAAACATGTTAATCATTCCAATTAAAGACGGAGAAAATATCGATAGAGCACTTAAGCGCTATAAAAGAAAATTTGACAGAACAGGAACTTTACGTCAGTTAAGATCTCGTCAGGCATTCTTAAAACCGTCTGTACTTAAAAGAGACAAAATGCAAAAAGCTGCATACGTTCAACACTTGAAAGATTCAGTAGAAATCTAATAAGTATTGAATATTAAAAAATAACCGTTGTAATAAAGTATTAACTTTGTTGCAACGGTTTTTTTTATGTTTGAAAATTTAGAAAAGTTTATTGAGTATATACAGAAAGAAAGAAAGTATTCTGACAAGACGGTTTTAGCCTATCAGAACGATATTGGAGATTATGTGTCTTTCTTAGAGCAACTGTCGTTAGATTATCTAAAGGCAGGATATGATGGTGTTCGTCTCTGGATAGTGAAGTTATCCGAAGAGGGACTGACTAATCGGTCTATAAATAGAAAGACTAGTGCGCTGAGTTCTTTTTATAAATTCTTGTTGAAGATAGGGGAGGTAGAGACTAATCCGCTTTACTTACATCGATCTTTAAAAGTGGAAAAAAAGTTGCAATTGCCTTTTTCTATAAAAGAGATTGATGCAGTACGTACGATGTTTGAAGGTAAGGAGGATTTTAATTCTCTGAGAGATTTGCTGATTGTGGAGATGTTGTATTGTCTTGGGCTTCGTAGAGCAGAGTTGGTTGCTTTAGATGTGGATGATATAGATTTTTATTTGCATCAAGTGCGTATTTTAGGAAAGGGGTCAAAACAGCGCATCGTACCATTATTAGGTAGTGTAGAAGTGTTATTGAAAAAATATCTTGAATCAAGAAGTTTAGTCTTGAGTTCTGTGGTGGGTATTAAGGGACTTTTGGTAACAGAATCTGGTAAGAAAGTTGATGAAATGTTTGTTTATCGAGTAATAAATTCATACTTTAGTAATGCAACAACAAAGGAGAAGAAAAGCCCTCATATGTTGCGTCACTCTTTTGCTACGCACCTTTTAGAAGGAGGAGCAGATATTAATTCAATTAAAGAATTAATGGGGCATGAAAGCTTATCAACAACACAAGGATATGCACAGATTAATCTAAGTGAGTTGAAGAAAGTGTATCAAAGTTCGCATCCAAGAGGGAAGAATAAAGAAAAATAACCTTTTAAAACCGTTAATTATGAAAGTAAACATTCAAGCTATTAATTTCAATGTGGATCGTAAGTTGGTAGATTTTGCAAACGAGCGTTTGTCAAAAATCGAAAAGTATTATGATAAGATAGTTTCAGTAGATGTTTTTTTTAAATTAGAGAACACAAATGAAAAAGAAAATAAGATTACAGAAATAAAAGTACTGGTTCCGGGTGACGAGATGATTGTTAAAAAAACGTGTAAGACTTTCGAAGAAGGTTTAGATGCTGGAGCAGATGCACTAGAGCGATTAGTGGTAAAACACAAAGAGAAAATCAAAGCTCATTAATTTAAAAAAATAAGTAAATTGTTTTTTTTAATCAATAAAATATATACATTTGCAGTCCGTTAGAAATAGCGGACTTTTTCTATTGAGTCATTTGCCGGTGTAGCTCAGCTGGCTAGAGCAGCTGATTTGTAATCAGCAGGTCGTGGGTTCGAGTCCCTCCATCGGCTCAAAGAAAAGTAATATCAAACACAGTTTGAGGGGAGATACTCAAGCGGCCAACGAGGACGGACTGTAAATCCGTTGGGAAACCTTCGCAGGTTCGAATCCTGCTCTCCCCACAGAGAATAAGAAGCATCAAGCCGGTGTAGCTCAGGGGTAGAGTGCTTCCTTGGTAAGGAAGAGGTCACGGGTTCAAATCCCGTCATTGGCTCAGGTTTTTTTATTATATTTGAACACTAATTATATAACTAAGATTAAATTATTAAATCATGGCAAAGGAAACTTTTGATCGTTCGAAACCGCACTTAAACATCGGTACTATCGGACACGTTGACCACGGTAAAACTACTACTACTGCTGCTATTACTAAAGTATTAGCTGACGCAGGATTCTCAGAAGCTCGTTCATTTGATTCAATTGATAATGCTCCAGAAGAAAAAGAGCGTGGTATTACAATTAATACTTCTCACGTAGAGTACCAAACAAAAAACCGTCACTATGCACACGTTGACTGTCCAGGTCACGCGGATTACGTGAAAAACATGGTTACTGGTGCTGCTCAGATGGATGGTGCTATCTTAGTAGTTGCTGCTACTGATGGACCAATGCCACAAACTCGTGAGCACATCCTTTTAGGACGTCAGGTAGGTATTCCAAGAATCGTTGTATTCTTAAACAAAGTTGACTTAGTTGATGATGCTGAGTTATTAGAGCTTGTTGAGATGGAAGTAAGAGATTTATTATCTTTCTACCAATACGATGGTGATAATGGACCAGTAGTTCAAGGTTCTGCTTTAGGAGCATTAAACGGAGAGCAAAAATGGGTTGACGCATTATTACACTTAATGGAAGAAGTTGATGCTTGGATCGAAGAGCCAGTACGTGACAACGAGAAACCATTCTTAATGCCAGTAGAAGACGTATTTACAATTACAGGACGTGGAACTGTTGCTACAGGACGTATCGAAACTGGAGTTGCTAATACAGGAGATGCTGTTGAAATCATCGGTATGGGAGCTGACAAATTAACTTCTACTATTACAGGAGTTGAGATGTTCCGTAAAATCTTAGACCGTGGAGAAGCTGGAGATAACGTAGGTTTATTATTGAGAGGTATTGACAAAACTGATATCCGTCGTGGTATGGTTATTTGTAAACCAGGTTCAGTAAAACCACACGCTAAATTCAAAGCTGAGGTTTATATCTTGAAAAAAGAAGAAGGTGGACGTCACACTCCATTCCATAACAACTACCGTCCACAGTTCTACGTACGTACAACTGACGTAACTGGAACTATCCAATTACCAGAAGGAGTAGAGATGGTTATGCCTGGAGATAACTTAACTATCACTGTTGAGTTATTAAGCCCAATCGCTTTATCAGTAGGTTTACGTTTCGCTATCCGTGAAGGTGGTAGAACAGTAGGTGCTGGTCAGGTAACTGAAATTATTGACTAATTATTTAGTATAAATAAGTTCCAAAAGTCAGTGGTTACGGCCACTGACTTTTATTAACAAACGGGTGTAGTTCAAGGGTAGAATAGCGGTCTCCAAAACCGTTGATGGGGGTTCGAATCCCTCCACCCGTGCAAAAACAATATTAACATGGCAAAGGTTTTTAATTACATATCTGATGCTTTCACAGAGTTAAAAAGTAATGTTACTTGGTCTCCGTGGTCAGAAGTTCAACGATACACTATAATAGTTGCTATTTTTGCAATTTTGTTTTCTTTAGCAACGTGGGGTGTAGACACTGCGTTCGGAAGAGTTTTAGGAGTATTTTATAATTGGGCTACTGCATAGAGAAAATTAAAGAAAGATTATGGCTGATACAAGTGTCAAAAAATGGTATGTGGTTCGTGCGGTAAGTGGACAGGAGAATAAGGTTAAGAATTATATCGAAACTGAAATTACTCGTTTAGGTTTATCAGATTACTTATCACAGGTATTAGTTCCTACTGAAAAAGTAGTAACTGTAAAAGATGGTAAAAAGAAGACTACGGAACGTGTTTACTTTCCAGGTTATGTTATGATTGAAGCTAACTTAACAGGAGAAGTTCCTCACGCTATTAAATCGATAACAGGTGTTATTGGTTTCTTAGGAGGTGAAAGAGGTGGAGATCCACTTCCTTTACGTGAGTCAGAAGTAAACAGAATGTTAGGTAGAGTTGATGAACTAGCTGTAAAAGTTGAGTCAGGATCTATTCCTTATGAAATAGGAGAGTCAGTAAAAGTTATCGACGGACCATTCAATGGATTCGATGGAACAATCGAAAACATTAATGAAGAGAAACGTAAACTAGAAGTAATGGTTAAGATTTTTGGAAGAAAAACACCATTAGAATTAAGTTTTACACAAGTAGAAAAATTATAATGTTACAATAGTCACATCTTGGCTTCCAAATGAGATGTGCCAAATTTTTTTAAGAAATGGCAAAAGAAATTAGTAAAGTAGTTAAACTACAAGTTAAGGGAGGTGCTGCGAACCCATCGCCACCGGTTGGACCTGCTTTGGGGGCTGCTGGAGTTAACATCATGGAGTTCTGTAAGCAATTTAATGCTAGAACACAAGATAAACCAGGCAAAGTTTTACCAGTACAAATTACTGTTTACAAAGACAAATCATTTGACTTTGTTGTTAAAACGCCACCTGCTGCTGTTCAATTATTAGAGGCTGCGAAAGTGAAATCTGGATCTGGTGAGCCTAATAGAAAAAAAGTAGCTAGCGTAACTTGGGAACAAGTTCGTGCTATTGCGGAAGACAAAATGCCTGATTTAAATGCATTTACTGTTGAGGCAGCTATGAGTATGATAGCTGGTACTGCAAGATCTATGGGAATATCAGTAACAGGAACAGCTCCTTTTTAATTGTAAAAGAAAGAAGAAATGGCAAAATTAACGAAAAAGCAAAAAGAGGCTGCTGCTAAAATTGAAAAGAATAGATTATATTCTTTGAAAGATGCATCTGCATTGATTAAAGAAGTTGCTTCTGCAAAATTTGACGAGTCTGTAGATATCGCTGTACGTTTAGGAGTTGATCCACGTAAAGCAAATCAAATGGTTCGTGGTGTGGTTACGTTACCTCACGGAACAGGTAAAGATGTAAGAGTGTTAGCATTGGTTACTCCTGATAAAGAAGCTGAAGCTACAGCTGCTGGGGCTGACTATGTTGGACTAGATGAGTACTTACAAAAGATCAAAGACGGTTGGACAGATGTTGATGTAATCATCACTATGCCTGCTGTTATGGGTAAATTAGGTCCTTTAGGTCGTATTTTAGGGCCAAGAGGTTTAATGCCAAACCCTAAAACAGGAACTGTTACTATGGACGTAGCGAAAGCTGTTCAAGAAGTGAAAGCTGGTAAAATCGATTTTAAAGTTGATAAAACTGGTATTGTTCACGCATCTATCGGTAAAGTTTCTTTCGAAGCTGATAAAATTACTGAGAATGCAGCTGAATTAA
This sequence comes from Myroides sp. C4067, assembly GCF_038039665.1. Taxonomy (NCBI): domain Bacteria; kingdom Pseudomonadati; phylum Bacteroidota; class Flavobacteriia; order Flavobacteriales; family Flavobacteriaceae; genus Myroides; species Myroides sp. C4067. The sequence continues at coordinate 130,673 of NZ_JBBPHJ010000001.1, read as the reverse complement.
TCCAAACATTAATCAAATTGAAACCAACTGCAGCTAAAGGTACTTATATCAAGTCTATTAATATATCTAGTACTATGAGCCCTGCTATTGCTTTAGACCCTAAAGCAGTATAATTGGTAAATAAAAAATTATTCGTATGACTAGAGAACAGAAAGCAGTAGCGATAGAAGAATTAAAAGCTAAGTTAGCTGACGCTAATATCTTCTATATCGCTGATATATCAGGATTGAATGCTGAAGTTACTTCAAACTTAAGAAGAGCTTGTAACAAAGCTGGAATTAAAATTGAAGTAGTTAAGAATACATTGCTTGCTAAAGCAATGGAAGCTTCAGATAGAAATTATGAAGAGCTACCTTCTACTTTAAAAGGGAACAGTGCTGTTTTATTTGCAGATGTTGCAAATGGACCTGCTAAAATTATCAAAGACTTTAGAAAAAAATCTGATATTCCAGCTTTAAAAGGAGCTTATATCAACGAAGAAATCTATATCGGAGATAACAATTTAGATGCATTAGTTGCTATTAAATCTAAAGAAGAAGTTATTGGAGAAATCATTGGATTACTTCAATCACCAGCTCAAAGAGTTATTTCAGCTCTTAAAAACCAATTTAAAGACGAAGAATAGTCGACGACTAGATCTAGTTTTTAAAGTTCATCAGAACGCACATTAATAAATTATATTTTTACAAATCATTAAAAGATAGAAAAATGGCAGATTTGAAACAATTCGCAGAACAATTAGTTAACTTAACTGTAAAAGAAGTTAACGAATTAGCAACTATATTAAAAGATGAGTACGGAATCGAACCAGCTGCTGCTGCTGTAGTAGTTGCAGGAGGTGCTGGAGGTGATGCTGCTGAAGAGCAAACAGAATTCACTGTAGTATTAAAAGAAGCTGGAGCTTCTAAATTAGCTGTAGTTAAAGCTGTTAAAGAATTAACAGGTTTAGGATTAAAAGAAGCTAAAGATATCGTAGATTCTACACCAGCTAACATCAAAGAAGGAGTTTCTAAAGATGAGGCTGAAGGTCTTAAAAAAGCATTAGAAGAAGCTGGAGCTGTAGTAGAGCTTAAATAGTTTTTTTCTAAAAAATATTTTAGGTTTAGGTCTTGGGAAGCTTCCCACAGGCCTAAACCATTTTGCGTATAAAGAGATTTTGCGTAAAAACAATTCAAATTCTAATCAAAATTTTTTGTCCATTGATGATCACAAATCAGACTGAAAGATTAAATTTTGCCTCTACAAAGAACATACCTGCGTATCCAGATTTCTTGGATATTCAAGTTAAGTCTTTTAAAGATTTCTTTCAATTAGAAACGAAATCTGAAGAGAGAGGTAAGGAAGGTTTATACAATACCTTCATGGAGAACTTCCCGATCACTGATACAAGAAACCAGTTCGTATTGGAGTTCCTTGATTACTTTGTTGATCCTCCTCGTTATTCAATCGAAGAGTGTATTGATAGAGGATTGACTTACAGTGTTCCGCTAAAAGCGCGTTTAAAATTGTACTGTACTGATCCTGAACACGAAGATTTTGAAACAATAGTTCAAGATGTTTATTTAGGAACAATTCCGTATATGGCGCCAAGTGGTACTTTCGTAATCAATGGAGCAGAGCGTGTTGTAGTTTCACAATTACACCGTTCACCTGGTGTTTTCTTTGGACAGTCATTCCATGCAAATGGAACTAAGTTATATTCGGCGAGAGTAATTCCTTTTAAGGGATCATGGATTGAGTTTGCTACCGATATTAATAGTGTAATGTACGCTTATATCGATAGAAAGAAAAAGTTACCTGTTACAACATTATTCCGTGCTATTGGATTCGAAAGAGACAAGGATATCCTAGAGATTTTCGACCTTGCAGAGGAAGTTAAAGTATCAAAAACAGGACTAAAAAAATATAGCGGAAGACGTCTTGCTGCACGTGTGTTAAACACTTGGCATGAGGATTTCGTAGATGAGGATACAGGAGAAGTTGTTTCAATTGAGAGAAATGAGATTATCTTAGACCGTGATACAGTCCTAGATAAAGATAATATCGAAGAAATCATTGAGGCTAACGTTAAGACGATCCTTTTACATAAAGAAGATAATAATCAGGCAGATTATGCCATCATACATAATACATTACAGAAGGACCCTACTAACTCTGAAAAAGAGGCAGTAGAGCACATCTACCGTCAGTTGCGTAATGCAGAACCGCCAGATGAGGAAACTGCACGTGGTATTATTGATAAATTGTTCTTCTCAGATCAACGTTACAATCTAGGTGAAGTTGGTCGTTATAGAATGAACAAGAAACTTAATCTTGATACTCCAATTGACAAACAAGTTTTAACAAAAGAGGATATTATTACTATTGTTAAATACTTGATTGAATTAATTAACTCAAAAGCTGAGATTGATGATATCGATCACTTATCTAACCGTCGTGTTAGAACAGTAGGAGAGCAATTATCTGCTCAGTTTGGTGTTGGTTTAGCTCGTATGGCTAGAACTATTCGTGAGCGTATGAACGTACGTGATAACGAGGTGTTTACTCCAATCGACTTAATTAACGCTAAGACTTTATCGTCAGTTATTAATTCATTCTTCGGAACGAACCAGTTATCTCAATTCATGGATCAAACGAATCCATTAGCTGAGATTACACACAAACGTCGTTTATCAGCTCTAGGACCTGGAGGTTTATCTAGAGAAAGAGCAGGTTTTGAGGTGCGTGACGTTCACTATACTCACTATGGACGTCTATGTCCTATTGAGACACCAGAGGGACCAAACATTGGTTTGATTTCATCTTTAGCGGTTTATGCGAAAGTAAATAATATGGGATTCATCGAAACTCCTTACCGTCCAGTTACTGAAGGGCAAGTAGATATCGTTAATGATCCGGTTTATTTAAGTGCAGAAGAGGAAGAAGGTATGTTAATCGCTCAAGCGAACATTCCTGTTGATGAAAAAGGATTTATCACTGAGCAAAAAGTAGTAGTAAAAGAAGAGGGTGACTTCCCTGTAGTTGAGCCAAAAGATGTTCACTATACTGACGTTGCACCAAATCAGATTGCTTCTATTTCTGCGTCATTGATTCCTTTCTTAGAGCACGATGATGCCAACCGTGCGTTGATGGGATCTAACATGATGCGTCAAGCGGTTCCTTTATTACGTCCAGAATCTCCAATCGTAGGTACTGGATTAGAAAGACAAGTAGCTTCAGATTCTCGTGTTTTAATTAATGCTGAAGGAGAAGGTACTGTTGAGTATGTTGATGCTCAGAAGATCATCATTAAGTATGATCGTACTGATGAAGAGCGTTTAATTAGCTTTGATCCAGATGAGAAAACATACAACTTAATTAAGTTTAGAAAAACGAATCAAAGTACAAGTATCAACTTAAAGCCAATTGTAAGAAGAGGTGATAGAGTTACTAAAGGACAAGTACTTTGTGAAGGATATGCTACTCAACAAGGAGAGCTTGCTCTAGGTCGTAATATGAAAGTGGCGTTCATGCCATGGAAAGGTTACAACTTCGAGGATGCTATCGTTATTAGTGAAAGAGTAGTACGTGAAGATATCTTTACATCTATCCATATTGATGACTATACTTTAGAAGTTAGAGATACTAAGTTAGGTAACGAAGAGTTAACTAATGATATTCCTAACGTTTCTGAAGAGGCAACAAAAGATCTAGATGAAAACGGTATGATCCGCATTGGTGCTGAAGTTAAGCCTGGTGATATTCTTATCGGTAAGATCACTCCAAAAGGAGAGTCTGATCCTACTCCAGAAGAGAAATTATTACGTGCTATCTTTGGTGACAAAGCAGGAGACGTTAAAGATGCTTCATTAAAAGCTTCTCCATCATTAAGAGGGGTTGTTTTAGATAAGAAATTGTTCGCAAGAGCAGTAAAAGATAAACGTAAACGTTCTAAGGATAAAGACGAATTGGCTTTATTAGAAACTAGATTTGAAGTTAAATTCAACGAGTTAAAAGAGCGTTTAGTTGAGAAATTATTCTTCATCGTGAATGGTAAAACATCTCAAGGTGTATTGAATGATTTAGGAGAAGAGATTTTACCAAAAGGTAAGAAATTTACTCAAAAAATGTTATTTGCAGTAGATGATTTCGCTCACTTAACTAAAGGACAATGGACAACTGATGAGGATACAAATGGTATGATTACTGATTTGATCCACAACTACAAAATCAAATTAAACGATCTTCAAGGAGTTCTAAGAAGAGAGAAATTCATGATTACTGTAGGGGATGAGTTACCATCTGGAATTTTGAAATTAGCGAAAGTATATATTGCTAAAAAACGTAAATTACGTGTAGGAGATAAGATGGCTGGACGTCACGGTAACAAAGGTATTGTAGCTCGTATCGTTAGAGATGAGGATATGCCTTTCTTAGAAGATGGAACACCAGTAGATATCGTATTGAACCCATTAGGGGTACCTTCTCGTATGAACATTGGACAGATTTATGAAACAGTATTAGGGTGGGCTGGTCAAAAACTTGGTAAAAAGTATGCGACTCCAATCTTTGATGGTGCTGAATTAGATCAAATCAATGCTCTTACAGATGAGGCAGGTATACCACGTTTTGGACATACTTACTTATATGATGGAGGTACAGGAGAGAGATTCCACCAACGTGCAACTGTTGGGGTTATCTATATGCTGAAACTTGGTCACATGGTAGATGATAAGATGCACGCGCGTTCTATTGGTCCTTACTCATTGATTACGCAACAACCATTAGGAGGTAAAGCTCAGTTTGGTGGTCAACGTTTCGGAGAGATGGAGGTTTGGGCATTAGAGGCTTATGGAGCATCTAGTACATTACGTGAAATCTTGACGGTAAAATCGGATGACGTTATTGGTAGAGCTAAAACTTACGAAGCAATCGTTAAAGGAGAGACTATGCCAGAACCAGGATTACCAGAATCATTCAATGTATTAATGCATGAATTAAAAGGTCTTGGACTAGACATCAGATTAGAAGAATAAACTAAGATTATAGGGTAAGCAGTGTTGCACTGCTTACTCTTTATCATACACTTTAACAAGTAAGTTTACCATGAATAAAAATAAAGAGAAAAATACCGTAAAAAGGTTTAATAAAATCTCAATAGGTTTAGCATCGCCAGAGTCTATTCTTGCAGAATCGAGAGGTGAGGTTTTAAAACCTGAAACAATCAACTATCGTACTCATAAACCAGAACGTGATGGTCTTTTCTGTGAGCGTATTTTCGGACCTGTAAAGGATTACGAATGTGCGTGTGGTAAGTATAAGAGAATCCGTTATAAAGGAATCGTGTGCGACCGTTGTGGTGTTGAAGTTACTGAGAAGAAAGTACGTAGAGATAGAGTTGGTCACATCAATTTAGTTGTGCCAATTGCTCATATCTGGTACTTCCGTTCATTACCAAACAAAATTGGTTATATCTTAGGTCTTCCTTCTAAGAAATTAGATATGATCATTTACTATGAGCGTTATGTGGTAATCCAAGCTGGTATTGCTAAAAACGTTGATGGTGAACCTATCAATAGATTAGATTTCTTAACTGAAGAAGAGTACTTAAACATTTGTGATACTCTTCCGATGGAAAATCAATATTTAGATGATACAGATCCAAATAAATTCATCGCTAAAATGGGTGCTGAATGTATTATGGATTTATTAGCTACTACAGACTTAGATCAGTTATCATATACTCTACGTCACGCAGCTAATAACGAAACATCTAAACAAAGAAAAACTGAGGCGTTAAAACGTCTTCAAGTAGTTGAGTCTTTCCGTGATTCTAATTTGAATCGTGAGAACAGACCAGAGTGGATGATTTTGAAAGTTATTCCAGTTATTCCACCAGAATTACGTCCATTAGTTCCACTTGATGGAGGTCGTTTTGCTACATCTGATTTAAATGACTTATACCGTCGTGTAATTATCAGAAATAATCGTCTGAAACGTTTAATGGAGATCAAAGCTCCTGAAGTAATTTTACGTAATGAGAAACGTATGCTTCAAGAAGCTGTTGATTCATTGTTCGATAACACTAGAAAATCTTCTGCTGTTAAAACAGAATCTAACCGCCCATTAAAATCTCTTTCTGATTCATTAAAAGGTAAACAAGGACGTTTCCGTCAAAACTTACTTGGTAAACGTGTTGACTATTCAGCTCGTTCGGTAATTGTTGTTGGACCAGAATTAAAATTATTCGAGTGTGGATTGCCAAAAGATATGGCAGCTGAGCTTTACAAACCATTCGTTATTCGTAAGTTAATCGAAAGAGGTATTGTTAAGACAGTAAAATCTGCTAAGAAGATTATAGATAAAAAAGAACCAGTTGTTTGGGATATTTTAGAAAACGTAATTAAAGGACACCCAGTTTTACTTAACCGTGCTCCTACGTTACACAGATTGGGTATTCAAGCGTTCCAACCTAAGTTAATCGAAGGTAAAGCGATTCAATTACACCCATTAGTGTGTACGGCATTCAATGCCGATTTCGATGGTGACCAGATGGCAGTTCACTTACCTCTAGGACCAGAGGCAATCTTAGAAGCACAATTATTAATGTTAGCTTCTCACAACATCTTAAACCCTGCAAATGGTGCTCCTATTACTGTACCATCTCAGGACATGGTATTGGGGTTATACTACATGACTAAGTCACGTAAATCTACTCCAGAACATATCATCAAAGGTGAAGGATTGACTTTCTACTCTGTAGAGGAAGTACATATTGCATTAAATGAAGGTAAACTTGATCTTAACGCTAACGTTAAAGTTAGAGCTAAAGATTATAATGCTGAAGGAGAATTAGTATATCAGATTATTGAGACTTCTGCAGGTAGAATTTTATTTAATGAAGTAGTACCTGAAGTTGCAGGATACATCAATGAGGTATTAACTAAGAAATCATTAAGAGATATTATCGGTCGTATTTTAAGTATTACTGATGTACCTACTACTGCTGCATTCTTAGATGATATCAAAAACATGGGATACGGTTACGCATTCCGTGGAGGATTATCTTTCAGTTTAGGTGATATTATGATTCCTGAGCGTAAACAAGAATTAATTGATGATGCGAACCAACAAGTAGATCATATTACTATGAACTATAATATGGGACTTATCACAAATAATGAGCGTTACAACCAAGTTATTGACGTTTGGACTTCTACAAATGCTATGTTAACTGAGTTAGCAATGAAAAACATTCGTGAAGACAAACAAGGATTTAACTCAGTATATATGATGCTTGACTCTGGAGCCCGTGGTTCTAAAGAGCAGATTCGTCAGTTAACTGGTATGCGTGGTTTGATGGCTAAGCCTAAGAAATCTACAGCTGGTGGTGGAGAGATTATCGAAAACCCAATTCTTTCTAACTTTAAAGAAGGTCTTTCGATTTTAGAGTATTTCATCTCTACTCACGGTGCTCGTAAAGGACTTGCGGATACGGCGTTAAAAACAGCGGATGCTGGATACTTAACTCGTCGTCTACATGACGTAGCTCAAGATGTTATCGTTAACTCTGTTGACTGTGGTACATTAAGAGGTATTGAAGTTAAACCACTTAAGAAGAATGAGGAAGTTATCGAATCATTAGGAGAGAGAGTTTTAGGACGTGTTGCTCTTAATGCAGTGATTAACCCACTTAATTCTGATGTATTAGTTGAAGCTGGTGAAGAAATTACTGAAGCTATTGCTAAATCAATCAACGCTGCACCAATTGAATCAATTGAGGTACGTTCGCCATTGACTTGTGAGGCTAAAGTTGGTATCTGTGCTAAATGTTACGGACGTAACTTAGCTACTGCTAGAATGGTTCAAAAAGGTGAAGCTGTAGGTGTTATTGCTGCTCAATCTATTGGGGAGCCTGGTACACAGTTAACATTGAGAACATTCCACGTGGGAGGTACTGCTGGTAATATCTCTGAGACATCTAGTATTACTGCTAAATTTAAAGGTCGTTTAGAAATAGAAGATCTTAAAACAGTAAAAGGTGAGGATAATGAAGGAAATGCTATTGATATCGTTATTTCACGTTCTACTGAGGCTAAGTTATTTGATACTAATACAGGTATCTTATTAACAACAAATAACATTCCTTATGGTTCTACAATCTATGTGAATGATGGAGATGTTGTTGAAGAAGGTGCTACGTTATTTAAATGGGACCCTTATAATGGTGTAATTGTTTCTGAGTTTACTGGTAAAGTTGCTTATGAGGATATCGAACAAGGACAAACGTTCATGGTTGAGATCGATGAGCAAACAGGATTCCAAGAAAAAGTTATTACTGAATCAAGAAATAAAAAATTAATTCCTACTTTATTAATCTATGGTAAAGATGGTGAGTTAATTCGTTCATACAACTTACCTGTAGGTTCTCACCTAATGGTAAATGATGGCGATAAGATTAAAGCTGGTAAAGTTTTAGTTAAGATTCCTCGTCATACATCTAAAGCTGGGGATATTACTGGAGGTCTTCCAAGAATTACTGAGTTGTTAGAAGCTCGTAATCCTTCAAACCCTGCAGTAGTTTCAGAAATTGATGGTGTTGTATCGTTCGGTAAAGTTAAGAGAGGTAACAGAGAGATCGTTGTTGAGTCTAAAACTGGAGATGTTAGAAAATACTTAGTTAAGTTATCTAATCAAATTTTAGTTCAAGAGAATGATTACGTGAAAGCTGGTATGCCACTTTCTGATGGAGCTATCACTCCAGACGATATCTTAAGAATCCAAGGACCTTCTGCTGTTCAACAGTACTTAGTAAACGAGATTCAAGAGGTTTATCGTCTACAAGGGGTTAAGATTAGTGATAAACACTTTGAGGTAGTTATCCGTCAAATGATGCGTAAAGTTAAAATCGAAGATCCAGGAGATACTTTATTCTTAGAAGATCAATTAGCACATGCTGCTGACTTCATCGCTGAGAATGATAGATTATATGGAATGAAGGTTGTAGTTGATGCAGGTGAGTCTGATAATTTGAAAGAAGGACAGATTATTACTATGCGTGAATTACGTGACGAGAACTCATTATTGAAACGTGAGGATAAGAACTTAGTAGTTAGTCGTGATGTTATGCCTGCTACTGGTACTCCAATGTTACAAGGTATTACTCGTGCGTCTTTACAAACGAAATCATTTATTTCTGCTGCGTCGTTCCAGGAAACAACGAAAGTGTTAAACGAAGCTGCTGTAGCAGGTAAAGTAGATGGATTAAACGGATTAAAAGAAAACGTTATTGTAGGTCACAGAATCCCTGCAGGTACAGGTATGAGAGAGTACGAAAGTATCCTTGTGAGTACTTCAGATGATGAAGGATTTGCAAATAAAGAAACAGATTTAAACTTCTAGTATTATGGAAAAAGAACAAGATCAATTTAGCCTTGAATTAGACGAGGCAACAGCAGAAGGAGTGTATTCTAATTTAGCGATTATCAATCATTCTAATACTGAATTTGTGGTTGATTTTGTTACCATAATGCCTGGAATGCCAAAGGGTAAAGTAAAGTCTAGAATTATTTTGACGCCTCAACACGCGAAGAGATTAATGACTGCTTTACAAGAAAATATCCAGCGCTATGAAGGTAGTAATGGAAGTATAGTTGATGTTGAAGCTACTGGTGAATTATCAGCTATAAAGTTTGGCACTAAAGGAGAAGCATAAATCCAATAGAATAGTTGATTTAACATCAACCAAAAGAAAAAGGTCTACATTTAATGTAGACCTTTTTTGTTTAAAAAGAGTTTTTTATTCTTGTCAATTTAGAATTATGGCTTTACTAATTAATGGAATAATCTCTTTTAGTTTTAAATATTATTAAGCTTCAGTTTGAAGTTAGCTAGTGTAATTGACATTTCATGATCTTTGCTTATAAGCTCTTTGACATTGTCAATATAATTGTTAAGCTTAGAGACTAGTTTTTTATACTTGTCAGTCTCCTGTTCTTTCCTATATAAGGTGACTAACCTCATAGATATATCTATGTATTGTAGATAGAGTTTAGGACCTGTTTTTAGATATGCTTTATAAGAAGCACATAATACTTCTAATCGACTTATGGCTTCGATATAGTAGTTAATAGCTAAACCATTATTTCCTTTTTGGAGCTGCTCATTAGCAAGTTCTTGCTTTAGTTGACAGCTTTTCTCTATGTGCATAATACATTCTATACTCATTTTACTAAATTTTTATTGACAAATTCCCAGTTGATTGCATTCCAAAATAATTGGATAAAGCTAGGCCTTGCATTTCTATGGTCTATATAATACGCATGTTCCCATACATCTATAGTAAGTAATGGCTTGTTTCCATAAACTATTGGTGTGTCAGCATCTTTTAGACTCATTAGTTCCAGTTTGTTTTCTGGAGTTAGTACTAACCATACCCATCCACTTCCAAATAATTTAGTCGCTTTGTCAATGAATTGAGTTTTTAGCTCTTCTAGAGATCCGAAGTACTTACCTATCATATCTAGTAGCTCTTCACTAGGCTGACCACCTTGATTAGGAGTAATAGATTTCCAAAAAAAAGAGTGATTAAAATGTTGTGCAGCATTGTTAAATATGGCTACTTCTCCTTCTGCTTGTGTACCTGTGATAATGTTCTCTAAACATTCATCTTCCCATTTCGTGTTTGTTATTAAATGGTTAAGGTTGTTTACATACGTTTGATGATGTTTTCCATAGTGATAATCGAATCCTTCAGTAGATATAAAAGAATTGAAAGAATTTTTATCATATGGTAAATCAGGAAGTTTGAATTTCATTATTTATAGTTTTATTTTTATTAGACAAGGCTAAATTAATAATTTAGATTATACTAAAAAATTATTTAGATATTTTTTTGTTTACAATTATATAACAATGATTAACTGTTTGGTAATCGTTAAACGTTGTGTCGACTAATGGCATTTCATTCTTTTGTGACTGTATTAAGTGGGGTATTTAGTACAACCAACAACAACACAATTTTAAGTAATGAAAAAAGTTAGACGTAATTGTCATCAAATTTGTTTGATTATAGGAAGTGTTTTATTGCTACAATCAAATTCATTATTCGCTTCTAATGTTTCAACTGATGCGTTAGATAGTATGACTACTAAATCTTCTTCAGAGCAAAGTAGTGGCTCGATCGTAAAGGGAAAAGTAATTGATAACCTTGGATTGACTTTACCTGGTGCAGTGGTTCAGCTGTCTGGATCTAAGCACATCACATCGACTGATCTAGATGGTAACTTCACATTATCTGTGCCTGATACTTTCTTAAAAGGTGAGATCATCATTTCTTTTATGGGATTTGAAGAGAAGAAAATGATTGTTAGTAAAGGTGATTTTGTGAATGTGACCTTAGTAGAGTCAAGCAGTATGCTTAATGAAGTTGTAGTAACGGCTTTAGGTATTAAGAGAGAAGAGAAGCAATTAGGGTTTTCCCAACAGACTTTGAACAGTGAACAACTTGATAATACTCGTTCTAATACTTGGTCAGATGCTTTAAAAGGAAAAGTGGCTGGTATGACTATGACCTCTGCTAGTTCTGGACCAATGAATTCGACACAAATTAAGTTGCGTGGTGATCGATCATTAAATGCTGATGCTAATGGGGCATTAGTAGTGGTAGATGGTGTGATTGTCAATAGTACTTTGTGGAGTAGTGGGGCGGGTGATTCTTATATTGGTACTGATGCTCCTGTAGATTATGGTAACGGTATAGCTGATATAAATCCTGATGATATAGAAAGTATCTCTGTGCTTAAAGGACCAGGTGCAGCTGCATTGTATGGTTCTAGAGCTAGTAACGGAGTATTAATGATTACTACTAAATCTGGAAAAAAAGACAAAGGATTAGGTATTTCTTTTAATTCTAATGTTAGTTTTGACGTGATTCAGAGATGGCCAAAATATCAATACGAATATGGTCAAGGTAGTGGAAATAGCTTTGACAAGGAAGGTAATCCTTATTACTCTTACGGCTTATCAGATGATGGTGCGAATACGGGAAGTACGAGTAGTGCATTCGGACCTAAGTTTGAAGGACAATATTACTATCAGTACGATCCTACAACAGAGACTCAGGGTGCAGAAAGAACCTTGTGGAGACCATATAAGAATAATATAAAAGACTTCTGGCGTACAGGTATTACTACCACTAACACTTTAGGTCTATCAGGCGGAAGTGATAAAGGAGATATTAGAACAACGATAACGCACTCTAAGAATGAGTGGATCATGCCTAACACCGGCTTCGATAGAACTACGCTGTCTACTAAGGCGAAGTATAATATCTCTGATGCAGTTACTTTAAATGCTAATGTTAGTTATACCAACAGAAAGAGTGATAACCTACCAGGTACAGGATATGGTAACCATACGATAGGATATTTTATGATCTTTCAGAATCCTAATGTTGACTTAGAATGGTATAGACCTATCTGGAAAAAAGATTATAACCAGACACAACAAATACATCCGTTTAGCTCATATATAGAGAATCCTTATCTAATCGCTTATGAGACGACTAATCCAGTAAATACAAACACTATAACAGGAAGCCTATCGACTGATATTACTCTTGCACCTAAATTAAAATTAATGTTGCGTGCTGCGTTGAACTCACGTAATGATAAACGTGAACAACGTAGACCTTATAGCACGACTAAGTTCGGTAAAGGATACTTTAGAACACAACAGATAAACTTCCAAGAGATCAATACTGATGTGTTATTAACTTATACAGATAATGACTCAGATATATTTACCTATAGTGGATCTATAGGAGGGAATATGCTTGATTCTAAATATCACAGTGTGACATCTTATGTAGACGGACTAGTTACGCCTGGTGTATATATGTTAGCGAATGGTATCAATAATCCTATCACTAATGTTCTAGATGACGACTATAAAGTGAACTCTGTCTATGGAATGGCTTCATTTGGGTATAAGAATATGGTATTCTTAGATGGAACTATTCGAAATGACTGGTCGAGTACATTGCCTAAAATGAACTGGTCATTTTTATATTCTTCATTAAATGCAAGTTTTGTGTTGAATGATATTTTTAGAATGCCTGCGAGTATTGATTACTCTAAATTGAGAGTGTCTGTAGCAAAAGTAGGTAATGGTACTAAACCATATCAAACGTTGAAATACTATTCTAATAGTGCTTTTGCGAGCTCTGCTACGTCTGCTACGACTTTACATAATGGTGAATTAAAACCAGAAGGAACTAATTCGTTTGAGATCGGATATGAGCACAAAATGTTTGGCAATAGATTAGGTCTTGATGTGACAGTCTATGAAACCAATACAAAAAATCAAATTATTACCGTACCATTAAATTATGTGACAGGATATAATAAGGCTGTAATTAATGGAGGAGATGTACGCAATAGAGGTATTGAACTAATGTTAAGTGGTACACCTATTAAGACAAAAGATTTCTCTTGGAACACCTCAGTGAACTGGGCTAAAAACAAGAATAAAATCTTAAGCCTAGCAGAAGAGTTCGAAGGAGGAGATCAACAAGTATTAGCTACATCTGGTACAGCATCTATTATAGCTAAAGTAGGAGGAACCACAGGAGACTTATACGGTTATAAATTTGTGAGAGATGATCAAGGGCAAATCGTATATACTGATAAAGGACTTCCTGAACAATCTAAAGAAATAGAATATATCGGTAGTGCTTATGCAGATTGGACGATGGGATGGACTAATACGTTTAAGTATAAAGGATTTAAGTTCAGCTTTACGATAGATGGGCAGTACGGAGGTAATGTATATTCACAGTCTCATCATAAGATGAGTGAACAGGGGAAACTAGAACACACTTTATACGGTAGAGAACAAGGATATATCATAGGAGATGGAGTAGTGAGAAATGGAGATGGTACATTCTCTCCTAATACGACTAAGGTAGACCCAGCTAGTTACTATAAAGAATACTATAGAAGAGCTAATCTAGAGTCTAATACATTCGATGCTTCTTACATCAAATTGAGAGAAGTGAGTTTTGAATATAATTTCTCTAAGCAGATATTAAATAAGTTACGCCTGAAGAAGCTAAGTGTGTCTGTATATGGACGTAATCTAGCGATGTTGTCTAACTTCCCGTTATTTGATCCAGAGACAGCAGCGTTAAATGGAGGTTCTATGATGCCAGGAGTAGAGATGGGGCAGATGCCATCACCTGCTACTTACGGTTTTAGCATTAAACTAGATATCTAATATTAAGAAAACGACAGATGAAAATCAAAAATATATTTTTAGGATTATCAGCAACAGTATTGCTGACTGTGAGTTGTACTTCTGATTTTGAAGAGAAGAATATTGATCCTAACCGTTTACAACAGATTAGCCCAGCAACGTTATTAAACCCTATCATCTATGAGATGGCTAGTCATAATATGTATCGCAGTTGGTCTCATAATAATCATTTAATGCAAGATATCGTGGTTTATCCTAGTGATGTACCAGGTATGCAACGATATGATTTAAGTGATGATGTAGGAGCGTCATCGTGGAATGCCTATTACAGATGGTTAAAGAATGCTAGAGACATGGAGTTTGAAGCGGTGAAGGTAGCAGATCCTAACTATGAAGCGATGGCTCTAACTCTAAAAGCGTGGATCACTTCTAACTTAACTGATTTATTTGGGGATGTACCTTATTTTGAAGCGTCTAAGGGAGAAGAGAAGATTCTATATCCAGCATTTGATTCACAAGAGAAGATATATGATAGTCTTTTAGCTGATCTAGAGAGAGCAAATAGCTTATATGATTTAAATAGGAAGTTAGTATATAATCCTGATATTTTATATATAGACTCAAAGACATATTGGGATGACTGGCAAAAGTTTACGAATAGTTTGCATTTGCGTTTATTGTTGAGAATATCAAATAAAGAAAATAAGAATGCATATCAACGTATGCTGACGATACTTAACGATCCAGATAAATATCCTATTATTAATGATGTGAAGTCACAGGCTAACCTAAAGATAACAGGGGTAACACCTAATATCTCTCCATGGAGTCGTATTCAAGATTTTACATTAAGTCGTAAGATGGCTTCTTTCTTTATTGATAATTTAAATGATTTTAATGACCCAAGGCTTCCATTATATGCAACAGAAGCATACAGAGTAGAAGGAAAGAAGAAAATATATATAGGGTATAAAGGAATACCTAGTGCCTTTGATGGTTCAGATTCACAGTTTGATTACGAAGCTTCTACATTGAATAATGTTATGGCGGCTAATCCTACAGAAGCACCTATACTAACGTATGCTGAAGTATTATTTATAAAGGCTGAGTTAGCTCAGAAGGGATACTTATCAGATGCTAAGAGCTATTATGAGCAGGCGGTGAAAGAGGCTATTACATCTAAGGGATTAGAGATGCCAACTAATTATTTTACTTTAGAAAGTACTAGGTATAATGGTACATTAGAGCGTATTATGTTGCAGAAATATTATGCATTGTATATGAACGATTATCAACAGTGGTTCGAATACAAGCGTACAGGATACCCTAAACTACCTAAGACAGAGTCAATGCTAAACGATGGGAATATGCCTAATAGATTCCCATACCCGATCAATATACGTACTCAGAACAAAGGTAATTATGAGAAAAAGGTAGCAGAGATGGGAGGAGATAATATTAACTATAAGATGTGGTGGCAAAATTAGTTTTGATTAGAACTACTTAGTTTATTCACTATTATAGATCATTAAGTAAGAGAGTGTTTATAGTGTATTATATATTTTATAATGTAGAAGAGAGCCTGTGAGAATAGGCTCTCTTCTTTTTTAGGTATTGCATGCAAACTTAGTATGAATTGGTACTAAAGTAATGCGAGTTGAGTCCGTAGTGAGTCCGTTATGAGTCCGTAGTGAGTCCGTTAAAACAAGGATAGAAACGGACTTAGTATGCAGGCAAGATAGAAGTGCGATTAACTGATCTGCACTAAGAGACAATGAATAGTCAAGGTTGATAGATGACAGATAATAACACTAGCAGATGGAGAATACTATAAATGAGCTATAATAGGAGTTTTTAGAAGATTTTACAGACTAGTTGCCCTTTATTCGAAAGGTGGTATAATTTATGTCTCTTTAAATGAGGTTGATATTAGCAATATTGAGGATGTTATAATAAGATTAAAAAAGCAAAAGAGGGATTTTTAGGTTTAAGTTTTAAAAAATAGAAATGTAAGTAAACGATCTAATTATAAGGTATTGTTAAATTAATTGTCTAAAATATTATCAAATCTAAAATACTTCAAATAAATTTTTCAGTCTAGTGTAGATATATTATTTTTGCTTCTCCACAGTAGTGTGGTTAAACGAGAAAGTCTGTATTTTAAACGGGAGACCGTTTATGAAAAGTAAAGTCATATGAGAGAAATTACAAAAGAAGTTTATCTAAAGTGGTATGAAGACATGCTATTTTGGAGAAAGTTTGAAGATAAGCTTGCTGCTTTATATATTCAACAAAAAGTGAGAGGATTCTTGCATTTATATAATGGGCAGGAAGCAGTATTGGCTGGAGCTTTACATGCAATGGACATGTCTAAAGACAAGATGATTACAGCATATAGAAATCACGTTCAGCCAATCGGATTAGGAGTAGATCCTAAGCGTATTATGGCTGAGTTATTAGGAAAAGGTACTGGTACATCACAAGGATTAGGTGGATCTATGCACATCTTTTCTAAAGAACACCGTTTCTATGGTGGTCATGGTATCGTAGGGGGGCAAATTCCTCTAGGAGCTGGATTAGCATTCGCTGATAAATATTTTGACAGAAATGCTGTGACTATGTGTTACTTCGGTGATGGTGCAGCACGTCAAGGGTCTTTACACGAGACATTTAATATGGCTATGAACTGGAAACTACCAGTAGTATTCATCATTGAGAACAATGGATATGCTATGGGGACTTCAGTAGAGCGTACAGCTAACCATAGTGATATTTGGAAATTAGGTTTAGGATACGAAATGCCTAGTGGACCAGTAGATGGTATGAACCCTGTAAAAGTAGCTGAAGCTATGTACGAGGCTATCGAAAGAGCTCGTCGTGGAGATGGACCTACTTTATTAGAAATGAAAACATACAGATATAGAGGTCACTCTATGTCAGATGCTCAACACTACCGTACTAAAGAGGAAGTAGAAGAGTACAAAAAAATAGACCCAATTACACAAGTATTAGATGTAATTAGAGAAAAAGGATATGCTACTGAAGCTGAGATCGAAGCAATGGATCAAAGAGTAAAAGATTACGTGGCTGAGTGTGAGAAATTCGCTGAAGAGTCTCCATTCCCAGAGAAAAACGTAATGTATGACGTAGTATACGAACAAGAGAATTACCCTTTTATCCCTCACAGATTATAATAAAAAGAACATGGCAGAAGTAATTACAATGCCACGCTTAAGCGACACGATGACAGAAGGTGTTGTTGCAGCATGGTTAAAAAAAGTTGGAGATAAGATTTCTGAAGGAGATATCCTTGCAGAAATTGAAACAGACAAAGCAACAATGGAGTTTGAATCATTTAATTCAGGTACATTGTTATATATTGGATTACAAGAAGGTGAATCTGCTCCTGTAGATTCGTTACTTGCTATTATAGGAAATGAAGGTGAAGATATTTCTGCTTTAATCAGTGGTGCGGGTAATGCTGCTCCTGCTGCTGAGGCTGCTGCTCCTGTAGCAGAGGCTAAAGTTGAAACACCAGCTCCTGCTGCGGCTGCTATGCCTGCTGGAGTTAAAATCATTACTATGCCTCGTCTTAGTGATACTATGACTGATGGTACAGTAGCTACTTGGATTAAAAAAGTAGGTGATAAGGTTCAGGAAGGTGATATCCTTGCAGAAATCGAAACTGATAAAGCTACTATGGAGTTCGAAGCTTTTGAGGCTGGAACTTTATTATATATTGGTATTAACGAAGGTGAGTCTGCTCCTGTTGATAGCGTATTAGCGATCTTAGGGCCAGAAGGAACTGACGTATCAGCTGTAGTTGCATCTGCTCAAAACGGTGGTACTTTCGCTGCTGAGGCTCCTGCTACGGAGGCTCCTAAGGCTGAAGAACCAAAAACTGTAAGTGTGGAGGCTGCTACTTCTACTAATGGGAGAGTATTCATTTCTCCATTGGCTAAGAAAATTGCTGAAGATAAAGGAATAAATATTACTGAGGTGAAAGGTTCAGGTGAGAATGGACGTATCATCAAACGCGATATTGAAAACTATACACCTGCTGCTAAAACTGCTGCTCCTGAAGCTGCAGCTACTGCTACTGTACCTGCTGTTAAGGCATTCGTACCAGCTGGAGAAGTAAGTGTAGAGGAAGTGAAAAACTCACAAATGCGTAAGACGATTGCTCGTCGTTTAGCTGAGTCTAAGTTTACTGCTCCTCATTACTATTTAACTATCGAGTTAGACATGGATAATGCTATTGAATCTCGTAAGATTATCAATAACTTACCTGATACGAAAGTGTCGTTTAACGATATGGTAGTGAAAGCATGTGCTATGGCACTTCGCAAACACCCTCAGGTGAATACACAATGGACTGATAATGCAACTATCTATAACAACCACATCAATATCGGTGTAGCTGTAGCTGTAGAGGATGGATTAGTAGTACCAGTATTACCATTCACAGATCAAATGTCTTTAACTCATATCGGTGGTAAAGTAAAAGAATTAGCTGGTAAAGCTAAGACTAAAAAACTTACTCCTGCTGAGATGGATGGAAGTACATTCACTGTGTCTAACTTAGGTATGTTTGGTATTCAGTCATTTACTTCTATTATTAACCAACCAAACTCTGCAATTCTATCAGTAGGTGCTATTGTAGAAAAACCAGTAGTGAAGAATGGTCAAATCGTAGTAGGTAATACAATGACAGTAACTCTAGCATGTGACCACAGAACTGTGGACGGTGCTACAGGTGCTCAGTTCTTACAAACATTTAAAGATTATGTAGAGAACCCAGTGACTATGTTGGCGTAATCTAAATAATAATATACTTAAGCCCTTATTCTTTTGAATAAGGGCTTTTTTATTGGTGATAATTTATGGTGTATGCTTGATATACAGTAGAATTTATTTTCTATAGTTGATTACCTTTTTGTATTTTTGATAAAAATATTTATAAATGAGAATTTTAAGCCTATTGGCAGCAGTCTTATTAGTTGGATGTGCTACTACTAAGACACCATCTGTTGTTAAAGCTAATGCTGAACAAAAGAATATTAAAGAAACATTATATTATTTAGCTTCTGATGAGTTACTAGGTAGAGATACTGGTACAGAAGGAGGTAAAATGGCTGGAGAGTACTTAGCTAAGCGATTAGAAGAGTACAAGATTAAGCCTTATTATAGTTCTTATAACGATACGTTACAGAATGTAGCAGATGCTTGGAATATCGTAGGAGTTATACCAGGTAGTGATGAGACTTTAAAAAATGAGGTAGTGGTGTTAGGTGCTCATTATGATCATATCGGAATAGAAAAGCCTGTAGATGGGGATTCTATTGCAAATGGAGCGAATGATAATGCTGCTGGTACAGCTATCCTGTTAGAGTTAGCACGTAACTTGAAGTTGCAAAATAATAAGCGTACAGTACTTGTGGCATTCTTCACAGGAGAAGAGAAGGGACTATGGGGATCTAAGCATCTAGCAGAGCGTTTAAAGAAAGAAAATGTGAATGTGGTATCTATGCTTAATTTTGAAATGTTAGGGCTGCCAATGAAGAGAGATTATATGACTTATCTTACAGGGTATGATCTATCTACTATGGCAACTAAGTTAAACGAATTGGCAGGGAAGCCTATTGTAGGTAAATTAGAAAAGGCTGAGGAGTTTAATTTGTTTAAGCGTTCTGATAATTATCCTTTCTATCAAATGTTTAAAGTACCATGTCAAACATTTAGTTCTTTTGACTTTGAAAATTATGAATATTACCACCATGTAAAGGATGAAGCTCATTTAATGGATTTAAATTTTATGACTTCTTTTACACAAGATATAATACCGGTTGTGAACAAACTTGTTAATTTAGCTCCGGGAGAAATAAGAATGTATTAAGATGAAAAATGTAATTGTTACAGGGACAAGTAGAGGTATTGGACTAGAGTGCGTACAATGGTTGTCAAAATTAGGTCATAATGTATTGGCTGTATCTAGAAAAATATCAGATAAACTTATTGATTTAGATAATGTTACTTGTTTAGCTGTTGATATAACTAAAGAAGAGGACATTCAGAAGGTAGTTGCCTTTGTACAGGACAATTGGGAGCATGTAGATATCCTGATTAATAATGCAGGGGCTATCGTGAACAAACCTTTTGAGGAGATCACACAAGAAGATTTTCAGTATGTATATAACGTGAATGTATTCGGTGCTGCTCGTCTAATGCAAGTTACTATCCCATTTATGAAAGTGAATAGTCATGTGGTATCAGTAAGTAGTATGGGAGGAGTGCAAGGAGTATTAAAATTCGGAGGATTAGCTGCCTATAGTTCTAGTAAAGGGGCTATCACTATCTTAAGTGAGTTGCTAGCTGAAGAGTATAAGGATAAGGGAGTATTCTTTAATGTAGTAGCTTTAGGAGCAGTACAGACAGAGATGTTAGAAGAGGCATTCCCTGGATATCAAGCTCCACTTATGCCAGATGAAATGGCTGAGTATATCGTGAATTTTGCGATACATGGAAATAGATTTTTTAATGGGAAGGTGTTGCAAGTGTCTACTACTACCCCTTAAATAAAAATGTAATTGATAGAGAAGCTAAAGCCATATTTACCAGAACAAGCAGTTGAACCTGTATTTGAATTGATAAAACACTATCATGTGCATCTAAAGATTGTACATGAGAGAGTTACACGTCATGGAGATTATACTCGTAATCACGATGGGAAACACATTATAACGATAAATTCTAACCTGAATCCTTACCGTTTTTTGATGACCTTGATTCACGAGATAGCTCATTTAGTGGCTTATCAGAAGTATAGAGGAGGAATAAAACCGCACGGAGTAGAGTGGAAAAGCACTTTTCAATTATTAATGTTACCCTTTTTAAGAGAAGAAGTGTTTCCTAGTGCATTATTACCTTTGTTAGCAAATCATTTTAGAAACCCTTCTGCTAGTAGCGATACTGATGAGAAGTTATCTATAGCGATGAGAAGGTATGATGTGCAGGATATAAATAATAACAATTGTTTTATATATGAAATCCCTTTAGGGAGTCATTTTAAAACGTATAACGGAAAGATATTTAAGCGTGGTCCTATACGGGTAAAACGCTTCGAGTGTTTAGAAGTTTCAACGGGCAGAATGTATACTTTTAAAGCAAATGCTGAAGTAGAGTTGTTGACCCATTATGTTGTAAATAGATAAAGATATATGAGTTCAAATTATTACGCTGTGATTATGGCAGGTGGAGTAGGGTCACGTTTTTGGCCTGTGAGTACACCAGAGTTTCCAAAACAGTTTCACGATATGTTAGGATCAGGAGATACCTTGATACAAAAGACTTTTAAACGTCTGTCTCAGGTAGTGCCTAAAGAGAATATTCTGATCTTAACACATGAGAATTATAAAGAAATTGTAAAAGAACAATTGCCTTCTGTAGAATCTGATAGTATTATCCTAGAACCAGATATGCGTAATACAGCTCCTTGTATTCTCTATGCAGCTATGAAGATTAAGAAGAAGAATCCTAATGCTGTAATGGTTGTGGCTCCTAGTGATCACTGGATAGAAGATGAGTTACAGTTCGTGTCTAACTTACAACGTACCTTTGATGTATGTGAGCGAGATAAGGTATTGATGACTTTAGGTATCTTACCTACGTTCCCAAATACGGGGTATGGGTATATAGAGTTTAACAAGTTAGACTCTCGTCCTATTAAAAAGGTAGTTCAGTTTAGAGAGAAGCCTGATTATGTTACAGCACGTAAATTTATTCAAAGTAGACATTTTCTGTGGAATTCAGGAATCTTTATATGGAGTGTAAGCTCTATTTTAGATGCCTTTTCAGAATTTCAACCTGCGATGACTGAGTTGTTTGATAAAGGATATGAGTTCTTAAATACAGATAAAGAAAAAGCATTTATAGAAGAGAATTATTCTAAGTCAGAAAATATCTCTATAGACTATGCTGTGATGGAGAAGGCTAATAATGTATATGTATTGCCAGCTACATTTGATTGGAACGATCTAGGTACATGGGGATCTTTATATGATAAGCTTCCTAAAGATGATAATGACAATGCAGTAGTGAATGCTACAGCGTTTTTTAATAATGCTACAAATAACATTGTTAGAACTGCGAAAGGAAAAGTGGTGGTGGTAGATGGTCTGAATGACTATATCATCGTAGATAAGGATGATATCTTACTATTATACCCTAAGAAGAAAGAACAAGAGATTAAGGTTGTGAGTCAGCAAGTGACAGATAAACTTAAGTAAGAATACAAGAAAAGAAAAAGGAGTAGAACTATTAGTTTTACTCCTTTTTTATATTATTTCTTTTCGTTTCCGATTTGTCTCATAGCTTGACGTACCATTCTGAATAATTCTGATGAGTACACAAAGTCAACTACATCTTCATTGTCTGTCTGAATGATCTCTTTATGATTACCAGACCAAGCTAATACTCCATTCTTTAAGAATACAATGTGCTCGCCAATCTCTAATACAGAGTTCATATCGTGTGTATTGATTACTGTAGTAATGCCGTACTCATGTGTAATTTCTTGAATAAGGTTGTCTATAACGATAGCTGTCTTAGGATCAAGGCCTGAGTTAGGCTCATCACAGAATAAGTATTTAGGGTTGTTAACTATTGCTCTAGCTATTGCTACCCTTTTTTGCATACCTCCTGATATTTCTGAGGGCTTTTTTGTGTTAGCATTGATTAGATTCACACGATCTATAACTTCATTTACACGATGTGCTATTTCTGCATCGGATTTATTAGTAAACATTCGAAGAGGGAAAGCTATATTCTCTTCTACAGTCATAGAGTCAAATAAGGCACTTCCTTGGAATACCATTCCTATTTCTGTTCTCAACTCTCTTTTTTCGGTATTTGTCAGGTCTGTATATATTCTGCCATCAAAACTGATGGTTCCTTCATCAGGAGTGTGAATACCTAGAAGAGTTTTAAGCATTACTGTTTTACCAGATCCACTCTGCCCAATGATAAGGTTAGTTTTACCTGTTTCGAAAGTAGTTGTAATTCCTTTCAGTACTTGTGTACCATTGAACGACTTTTGTATATTTTTTACTTCGATCATTTCTTAGTTGCTTAAAAGTAGAGAGGTTAATATATAGTTGGTTAAGATAATAGCTACACTCGTCCATACGAATGAAGTAGTACTGGCTTTACCAACTTCTAATGCACCACCTTTCATATAGTAACCAAAGTATGATGGGATGGTAGCTAATAAGAATCCAAATAAGAAGGTTTTAATAAATGCGTATGTAACGTGGAATGGAGTAAATGAATCTTGTAATCCAATGATGAATTGTTCTGATGTAACAAAGTTCCCCATCACACCACCAAACCATCCTCCGACGATTCCTAAGAACATACTGATACCGATAACGAATGGATATAACATTACTGCTACTAGCTTAGGGAACACTAGGTAGTTAAGTGAGCTAACCCCCATTACTTCTAGTGCATCGATTTGTTCTGTTACACGCATCGTACCAATACTAGAGGTAATAAATGATCCCATCTTACCTGCCATAATGATAGAGATAAAGGTAGGAGCGAACTCTAGGATTACAGATTGTCTCGTTGCGAATCCAATAAGATATTTAGGAATAAGAGGGTTGGTTAAGTTAAGAGCAGTTTGGATAGCTACTACACCACCAACGAAAAACGATAGGAATGCCACAATACCTAAAGAACCAATGATAAGGTCATCTATTTCTTTAAATATAAGTACTTTCATAACCTTCCACTTTGTCATTTTGCTAAACATTTCTTTTAGCATTATAAAGTACTGTCCTATATGTGTTAATCCAGATTTGATCATAAATATTAAAATATCGGCTAAATTACCAATTACAAATGAGTTTTAAGTTTATTAAAGTAAAAAAGTGATTAGAGTAACTTTGATTTTATCTTACTCCAACGGTATTTACGTATAAAAATACCTTGCTCTTCAGTGACTAAATACGGTTGTTTTTCTCTTTTTGCTTTGTAGTAGCCACTGATATAATCTATGAATAAGAAAGGTTTCTTCTTCTTCATCGCTAGTTTTAATGCTGCTATACTTGTGATTACTAGTCCGTAGTGAAGTCTGTAGAAAGCTTCTCCTTGTTTATACCTAGCTGCTTTATTATACATTGCCCCAGTAGGTTTGAGGTGTTTCACTTTTAGCGTATCTATCGTAACGATCTTCCAGTTGTAAAATCTACACAAGAGTTCATCTACTGTATCCCATCCCATGGCAGGTTTAAGTCCTCCTATCTGTTTAAAACAGTCTAGTCGATATGCTTTAAATGCTCCTCTAATATGATCTTTATCTGTAAGGTTTTCTATTGTCCATTCCTTGTTTTTCTCTATGTAGGCAAAGCCTCCCGCCATACCTATAGCTTGGTCTTGCGCAAAAGTACTTGCAATAGTAGCAAAGTAATCATTAGGTAGGATAAGATCAGCATCTAGCTTTACAATGAGGTCGTATTGATCTAAGTTGTTTACTTGTTCTAAACCATAGTTAAAAGCTTGTACAACTTTACTACCAGGTAGATGTATAGCCTCAGAGGCTTTGTTGATTAGTTTTATATAAGGATGATGAGCATAATTACTTATTACAATATCTGCTGTGTCATCTGTGGAATTATCGTTTACAACTATTACATCAGTAGGTAATAACGTTTGAGAAATTATACTGTCTAGAGTATGACCGATAAAAGCCGACTCGTTATAAGCAGGCATGATAATTAGGTATTTCATGTAATAGTGTTTGTGCGAATAAGTTTTCTTTTATAAGTTGGTATATTCACATAAGAACTACAAATTTAAAAAAAATAGTAGTTAAGGACTTATTAGCAAGTATATTTGTAATAGACTAACAGGTAATTATACTATGCAGGATAAAATATCTACGAAACAAGCCTTTCTTTTTACTATAATCAATTATATAGGTGTATTGATAGGGGTGGTGTCTACGGTGTTAATCTATCCTCAGGACAAAGAACTGTTAGGTATTATCCGTTTTGTAGATGCATGTGCGCAGATTATGTTTCCGATTATTGTTTTAGGGAGCACACATGCTTTGATCAACTTTTACCCCAAATTAAGTGAGCGTTTACAAGGCAAACTCTTTAGTTATAGTATGCTCTCTATGATTAAGCTCACGATAGGAGTAGGGATAGTATTACTATTAGGATCCTATGTCTATGATGGTGCTGAGCTGAGATATGTAGTTATGGGGTTTGTACTAGCTATTTCGATGGCTTATATAGAGCTATTTAGACGACAAGCGACTAATCTACAACGCCTTTCTTTTCCTACGTTTTTTGAAAAGATTATCCCAAAGATAGCTTTACCAACAGTGTTCTTAATAGTAGTGTATGGTAGTTTTTCGATAGATAAGGCAGTGTGGTATTATATTGTTTCTTACTACGTTATCGCCATAGTAATAGGTGCTTATATATATAGACATTTTAAGTTTAATTGGCATTGGAAATACGACGACTTATTTACTTATGTAGGAAAGAAGGAGTATTATGCATATAGCTTATTCGCCTTTGCAGGAAGCTTTGGATCTTTCTTTGCATTTAGAGTAGACTCTTTGATGATTCCTTACTTTATCTCTTATGAAGCGAATGGTACGTATAATATTGGAGTGACATTAGCGTCTACACTCGCTATACCAGCTACAGGAGTATTTGCACTATATGCGCCTATTATATCTGATTTAATAAAGAGAGCGGAACTGCGTACACTGAATATGAAATATAAAGAAGTAGCACGTAATCTTTTTTTTATCGGTATGCTTCTTTTTAGCTGTGTAGTTGTAGGTATAGAACCTCTTTTTCAGTTGTTGCCTACTTATGATAAGTTAGCCCCTTCATTGCCGATTATCTATTTACTTGGTATTAATGTGGTGATTAATATGTCTACAGGGTTTAATACAGAGATTATTTCTTATTCTAAATATTACCGTTTTAATTTAGTTTCTATCTTAAGCTTGATGGTTCTTAATGTTGTTTTGAACTATGTATTATTAGCCTATACAGATTTAGGAATATTCGGTGTGGGACTAGCTTCACTATTATCTTTAACGTTGTTTAATATAGCTAAGACTTACTACATTTATCAGAAGATGAAGTTATGGCCATTCGATACTAACTTCTTTAAGCTATTGTTATTGATGGTCACTTTTGTTGTTATTATATTTTCTATACCTAATAGTTCTCACCCTCTATTAGTCTTAGTCTTAAAAGTTGGATTAGTGATTATCTTAAACTTCATTGTTCTATTAAAGACAAATTGGGTTATAGGAATAAAGTCAATGTTAGATAAGCTACTTCGCAAACTAGGTTTGTAACCTATATAAAAACAACAACGCGATATACCTTACAGGGATATACCGCGTTGCTTATAAAAAATGGATATTCTCGTTGTTTAATTTTCTGGAATAACTTTCTTCTTGATTTTAGTCAATAGGAATATCGTTGTTATAATACAAAGACTTCCTATATAGTCCATCAATTCAAAGTTGACCCCAAAATATACTACAGCTATTAAAGTAGCAGACAGAGGTTCGGCACAAGCTAATAAACTAGCTCTTTGTGGTCCAATATTCTTTATCGCCATTAAGAAGATATAGAACGGTATCAATGTACCTAAGAAGATAATGAATAATACTGCCAAATATGTATCTGTATCCCATATACCTTCTAGCTTATGTGGAGGGTGTATAATACTCATCGCTATACCTGCGATAAGCATGCTCCAACCTATAATAGCAATAGGGCTATATCTATTCAATAAATGTACAGGCATAAGTGTATATACGGCTAATGCTATAGCAGAAGCTATACCCCATATTAATGCTGTAGGAGTGATATTCAGTGTATTAATATCTCCATGTGTTACCAATAAGAATGTACCTAACATCGCCATTCCTATCGCTAAGAATTCAATAGGCTTAGGCCATTTGCGCAGTCTTAATGCTAGATAGATAGCGATGAACACAGGGCCAGTGTATTGTATTACTGTTGCTGTTGCTGCATTAGAGTGAAGTATAGTTACAAAGTAAGTGTACTGTACTGTCAGCATTCCTAATAAACTAAAAAGCATTAATTGAATGACATCTTTTTTGTCTTTCCAGATATTTACGACATCAGGATTCTTTCTGACAATCCCAAATAATAACATTAATACTCCTGAGATAAGAAGACGAACAGTAACTAACCATTCTGCGTTAAACTCTTTTTCTCTAAAAAGGAACTGAGCAAAAGCTCCAGATACTCCCCATAACATCGCTGCAAAGATTGCGGATGCAAAGCCTAAAAACTTATTGTTTAATTGCATTTTTAAAAACGTACTTCTAAGTACATTATTAGTTGAATATATTGTGATAAAAAGGATTCTTTTTACCTAAAGACTAACGCAAAATTACTGATAAATATGACTGTAAAATAGTAAAAAATACTACAGTATACGAATTGTCTACTCTGTATAAAATAGCTAGTTTTAAGAGAGGTTTATTAAGTATTTATCGAGATGTAATGCATATTCGATAAGTTATTTTTAGTTTTATAATTACAGCGATGTTCTATTTTATGCTGTATTGTATAGAAATATGCAAAGCTTAGTTATTTTTCTTCTAGTTTATTACTTTTTCTTTATTGTATAGCTTGATTATATAAAGTATAGCTAGTAGTAATGCTATAGCCGTTATGAGGTATCTTATTCCTAGTGCAGTGGGAGTGGTAATAGCTCCTGTAGATGAGATTATTAATGTGACAAAAGAGGTAAGCACATATACCAATCCGCCCATTAGACCACCTGCTGTACCTGCATTATTTGGAAACTGTAACATGGTCGTGGTAAAGAAATTATTAAATAAAGTACCAGAGCAGATATGTATAAGAAATAGAAAACCAATTAATAAAGGCAAGCTCTCTATCCATATTGTAGTAATTAATAGAACTGCAATAAGAGATAGTTGTACTAATGAAGGCTTAAGAGCTTTAGGCTTTAAGTCTAAGTGCATTCTTTTCTTTCCTATTATACCGCCGAGCATCCATGAGAATCCAAGTACTAATGTACAATAACCAATAACTACAGAACCATAGTTAAATGTGTTTTCAATTAGAAAAGGCCCTGCTATATTAAAGATCATTACGATAGAGTAGCTAAGTCCTAATATTAGGGTACCAATCATAAATCTCTTTTCACTTAGCATCATTTTATATAAGCTTAATGTATCAGATAAATTAAACTTCTTCTTCTCAGGAATACTCTCACCACTGATACACAGGTCTAAGATTAATAAAACCCCTGAATAGATAGCTAAGAAATAGAAGTTAGCATGCCAGTTAAATAGCTTCTCTAAGTATCCACCTAAGAAAGGCGCTAATATAGGACCACATGACCATACGATCGTAAAGTAGCTTAAGTAATACTGTCTCTTCGTTTCATCATAGATGTCTATAAAGATAGCGCGTGTAGCAACTACTAATGTAGAGATGGCCATCCCTTGTATAATCCTCATAATACAGATATAGAAGACGCTATCCATCTGTGTGATACTAAGATTGGTAAAGATTAATATCAGTAACGCGACTAAACGCGGTTTGTATCTTCCTATATTGTCTAAAAGACTACCTACGAATATCTGTGATATACCATAGCTTAATAGATAGCAGGTAAGGGTAAGCTGTATGTCTTGTTCTGATACAGCTAGTCCTTTAGCCATAGAAGGGAATGACGGTAAATATATATCGGTCACAAAACCAGAAAGGGGTATAGAACAAAAGGCAAGTATTGTGGCTAGCTTTTTTCTTTGTTCACTTGCTTCTCTTAGCATATATTATAATTGTTGTTTGAGGAGCAAAATTAAGTAGGCAATCATTATCTTGAATTAAATATCTCAAAGGTATAATTGCAAAAATCAAAGATTGGTTATATAGGGTTTTTATATTTTAATGGTGTTACTCCAGCATTCTTTTTAAAGAAATTATTAAAATGAGAAGGCTGATCGAAGCCTAGTGTATATCCAACTTCTGCTATATCCCAACTCGTATTCTTCAATAGGTTTTTAGCCTCTTCGAATAACCTTTCTTTTATCAGTTGAGTAGTAGTCTTACTTGTTACAGACTTAATAGATGCATTCAGGTGATTGACATGCACGTTTAGGGCTGTAGCATAGTCAGACGCTGTCTTGAGGTTTAGAGGATAAGCAGGTGAGTCTAGTGGAAACTGTTTGTTTAACAACTCATCAAATAGTCTGTATAATCTAGTGCTATTAGGTGTTTCATCTAGTTTAAGGTCTTCTACTTTTAACTGTAACGCTTGATGCAGTAATAGAGCAAGTAAGTTACGGATAATCTCAAACTTTAAGGGATAATCACTCTGTGCCATGGCATACATCTGTTTAAAGTAGGTAGAGGCCAACTCTAATTGCTCTTCATCTAAGAATATAAATGGTTTACTCCACTCTTTAAAGAGAGATGTTTTTTTAAAGAACTCTATTGTACTGTGTTCTACTAAAAACTCTTGGTTGAAAAGACAGAAAAATCCTTCTTGTTGATTACTTAGACATTCCCATTCATAAGGTATCGTAGGACATGGGAGGAATAAAGCAGGTCTGTCTAGTATCAGTGTATGTTCCCCGTATTTAAATACACCTTCTCCTATAATTAAGCATACCTTGTAATAATCTCGTCTGTTATAAGGCGTATTAAAATTACAATATTTACGAATATTAATATTGAAGTGTGATTTACCACATTGGTAGTCAGACGCATCGAAGGCATAGTGACTAATCGTGTTCTCTCTATAGTGGTCACCGATTGTTTCTAGATGTTTGCTCATAGTATTAAGAGAATAAGTAAATTAGAGCAAAGTTACTAAAATCAAATAAAGTTCTGTTTCTTCTTTAATGTTGTTTTAATGTACAGATACAAAAAAAGAGCTAATTATTAGCTCCTTTTCCTGATTGATTAGAAGTAAGCAGTCAGTCTAATTCCCGTACTTAAGTAGTTAAGAGGATGCCTTACTACATTTACTTTTAGATCTCCTTCGTCTAATACATCTTCGTTTATGATATAAGTAATCTTAGATTGGCTGTGATTAAAGTCCGAGTAGGCAGTTAGTCCCAAGTTGTCAGTGATATTATAAGTCAGTGCTAATCCACCTGTAAATTGAAATACATTAGCAGGTTTATATTCTGCTAGCTGTACTTTTCCATCTTCTAGTTCAGGGATATGAACTTCATGAGACAACACTTTTAACGAGATATTACCATCTGCTCCTATGCTATAACCTCCTAATGCTTTTATCATCAGATTCCATCTATCAGAGAAATGAATAGCATAGTATGGACCTAGAGAGAAAGTTAAATTACCCATTGATTCAGATAGCACTTTCCCATTGATGTTTGTGTTATCAGGATCATTGACTTTGTCTTCAGAGAAAGGGAAACTAGCCACAGCTATTTGACCGCCTACTCCCCAGTGTTTATTGAAGAAATAAGCTCCTTCTAATCCCGCTTCCCATCCTAGCTTAGCTAATGGTTCTTCGTTTTCTGTTTCTACTATACTTTCTAGTCCGCTAGTGAATCCTAGTTTAATAGCCATAAAAGAAGGGTTTTCATTTCCTTCAAATCTAGAGATTAGGCTGAGGTTATCGCCTTTGTTTCCATATATTTTATCTACAAAGAAATAGGCTAGTTGAGTAGATAATATACCAATACCTGCTCCAGCTAATATATCGGGCACCCAATGTCTATTATTAAGGCTACGTCCAAGACCTGTCATAGTAGCGGCTCCATACCCACCTATAGAATACATAGGATTGACTAGACCGTATTCTTTGTCTAAGAAACTAGCGTTAGCAAAAGCCATTGCAGTATGACCCGATGGAAATGAATTCTTAGAAGAACCATCAGGGCGTTCTACTTTTGCAGTATATTTTACTCCATTGACTAGAATAGCCATGATAGCCATACTAGTAGCATAGGATATAGCAGAACGCTTAAAGTCATTACGCCCTTTTACACCAGCTGCTTTTAGACCAAAGGTAGCCGCTGCAGGAGCATATTGTAATAGATCATCATATTTATACTGAAATGTGGGAACGTATCTATTGCGTATTTCTCTAATTTCTTCTTTTTTATTCCACGTTAGCCCTGAAGCTGTTAAGAGTATCGCAGGGACAAAGCTAATTTGTACAGCATCTTTCTCAAAAAAAGTCTTCTCTTTCTTAGGAGATAAACCGTAGTTAGGCGTTGTCGGTGCAGTTAGATGTTGTTTATTATTGATTAATTGCCCCCAACCTAGGGTTTGATACAATGTTAATAAACAGACGAAATAAATAGTGTTTTTCATTCTTTACTTTCTTTTTGTTTGCAAAATTACCTTTTAAGGTGTTTTTTAGAATCAAAAAGAGCTTTATTATACTGATGGCGTTAGTTTAGAAAATTTGTTATTTGTATAAGGAAGCTGGAATTATTTTTCTTCTAATAAAGAATAAGAAGAATGACTAAAAATAGACGATTGCTTCTTTTATTATTGATTTAAACTTAAATATTTCTAGTAAACTTTCGATTTAATTAAAATGACTATATGTGAACTTGTCTTTTGAGCTTATATTTTGTGAAAAATTGGCATTACTATTGATAATTATTTGATAGAGTTTTTATTGTGTTTTTAGTGAAGTAACTAAACACAACAGAAGGAGTTTATAATAGAAAGTATAGTCGAGTGTATAGTTTAGATCGGATTTTAAAATTTATAATAGCTGTAGCTACACTATTACTAATAGTTGATTTATTTGACTTTTTTAGTAATAATTTAGTTAGTTATATATGTTACAGCGCATTAGGTGTCTGTACAGCTATTCTCTTTTATACAGGAAAGTCTTGTGGAAAAGAGAGAAAGGAAAACAAATAATAGAAATATTAATAGAGGAGTATTATAAAAAAAAGAGAGCATGAAGCTCTCTCTCTAATACATATTTTATACCTGATAAGTAAAGGCATTAATGTTCATACCTGCTCCTACAGAAGCGAATAGGATAATATCCCCTTGTTCTAATTGGTGCGGGTCTAGTTGCTTATTGATAATCATATCATATAGAGTCGGTAGAGTAGCCACACTACTGTTCCCTAGTTTTTGAATATTCATAGGCATGATATGTTCTGGCATTTCCATATCGTATAACTCGAAGAAACGTTTTACGATAGCTTCATCCATTTTCTCATTAGCCTGGTGTATCATCACCTTTTTGATTTTGTTGATATCTATTCCGCTCTTATCCACACAGCTCTTCATTGCTAACGGTACATTAGTTAGTGCAAATTCATAAATCTTGCGTCCAAACATCTTGATGTACTTAGTGTTCTCGTCTAAGTCAGGATTATAAGATTTGCCATAGTGAATGAAGAAAGCCTCGTCTAGTGTATAACTAGCAGACTCTACAGATAGTATTCCGCCTTCTTCATTAGTCAGTTCTAATATAGTAGCTCCAGCACCATCTGCATAGATCATAGAGTCCCTATCGTGTAAGTCTATCACACGTGATAATGTTTCTGCTCCGATGACTAGACATCTCTTCGCCATACCTACTTTCATAAACGCATAGGCTTGTATCACACCTTGTAGCCAACCAGGGCACCCAAAAAGAACATCAAATGCTACACATGATGGATTGGCGATCTTTAGGTTGTGTTTTACCCTAGATGCTAAGCTAGGTACGATATCAGACTGCAATGTTCCGTGCTTTACATCTCCGAAGTTATGCGCAAAGATGATATAGTCTAATGTCTCTGGGTCTATACCTGCACTTTTGATAGCGTGCTCAGAGGCGATAGTACCGATATCACTGGTAGTTAATTCATGTTCTACATATCTTCTTTCTTCTATCCCTGTTATTTGTTGTAGTTTATAAGCTGTACGTTGGTTAGTATCTTTTAATGGTTGTCCTTGTTCATCTCTAAAGTCAAACTGGTCGAAATTCGTATTATCTATTACTTTAGTCGGGATATAAGATCCTGAACTTATTATTTTAATATTCATAATATCGTTTTTGGGTTAATTGTAAGGTAAACTTAGAGCTTTATATTTATTAATGATAAGTTTTTTCTCTTTTTTTTGAAGTATTCTGAAATGCTGTTTTGATTTCGTAGTACTTTTCGTGTAGGTATATAATAATAATGCCAATAAGTAATATTTATTGTGTACTATTACTTATTGGCATTAAAAGAATGTGCGCGCGATACTACTGCGTTATTTCTTGTAAAGCGTATTCTTATACTTAGTGACTTGATTGGCTGTCTCATTGTCTCCTGTAGAGGTGAAATATTTAATCACCGTATCTAAGAATTTTTCAGTCGGTTTAAAATCATAATGCATCTGTTTATTCAGCTGATCGAAAGTTTCTTCTAAGAGTGTTGGATTGGTCTTTAATTCTTTAAAGTTGATTCGATAGCCGTCAAATATATATCTTAGTCCATCTAGATTTCCTTTTAGTGGTATACTACCGTGGTCTTCTCCTTCATAGGCTACATATTGATAACTCAGTGTAGTAGGAGTATTAGTACTTAATAATTTATCAAATTCTTTAATCGAACTATAATGATCACTTAGGTGACCTTTGTTCTCGCTTTCGCCCACTTGGGTAAGGAATAGTCTTCTGTGTTTAAAGTCTTGGTTTATCCCATCAGTATATTCTCTCAGTATAACCTTATTATCCCACCATATACTTGGGTCGTGTACGATATAAGCGTTAAACATATCTGTGTAGTTCAGTAGATTGTTTAACGCAGTAATTCCTCCGAATGAGTGACCGATTAGTATTTTGTAATCCAGTGTTCTGTAGTTGGTATCTACGTAAGTAAAGACTTCTTCCTTTAAGAATTTAAAGAAGGCATCATTCCCTCCATTTTCACCTTTTATTTTCTTAGCCTGTTCTGTAGACATCTCCTCACTACTTACTTTAGTAGGAGTCAGATCTCTTGTTCTATTGGTATTAATCACTCCTACTATGATCATCTCAGGGATAGAAGGGTATGGATATCTACTTAGCTTATCTAGATAGGCTGTTAGATAATTAAAGTTACTTTCTCCATCTAGTAAGTAGATGACAGGATACTGCTGATTAGGATATTGAGCTTCATTATATCCCGCAGGTAGGTATACTTGTATCTTTCTATCTTCGTTAAGCACTTTAGATTGGATTGTATATGTTTTTCCTATTTCTATTGCTTCTTGAGCAGTGATAGGATGAGCAAATAGTAGAGCCAATGGAAATAATAATGTATAGAAAAACTTCTTCATGATATAGATAATGATTGTTTTGTGTTTGAGTACAAATATAAGTCCTTATTTATACTTGTTCTAATTTGTGAAATTATAATTCCTTTTAGAGGACAAATAATATGTAGTTATTATCTTGTGCGGATTAAAGAGACGGTTGAAAATGAATAGATTAATTATTGTTTTTGTTGCACTTATTAGTGCATTTTGTGCTTTTGGCCAAAGCGCAAAAAAACCAATAGAAGTGAAGGTGTTAGACTCCACTGTGCAGGATAATAGCCTAGCTACTATTGTAGTAATGAATAACTCCAATGATACATATTGGTTTCCGTGGGATACTTCAGAGTTAGCTTATGGGGCTAGTGTAGGAAGTACGTATGAGAACCAAGTATATGTGTTGAGACAGAGAGTGTATAACAAGGCGAATCATATCGATGAGCCGATGCTGATGAGTGGAGATTATGATTCGGATGGTTTATTAGCGAAGTGGCAAGAGAAGCTAAAAACAAAGAAAGTAACCGACTATGTGATTATCAAACCGAAAAGCTTCGTACAGTTAAGACTTCCTTTTAAATCTGAACTAGCAGTAGCTCCTACCTGGTATGCGTGTAAAGATAGTATCAGTGATGGTGGGTATAAGTACTATGTAGCCTATGTGTATAATACGAAGGCTGTAGAGCAGGTACTAAGTCCTAAGCTACTAGAAGAGGTGAAGAAATTAGGGTATAAAATCTATGAGGCTCCACTAGAGTCTAACAAGGTTCCTATCGTGAAATAATAAAAAGAGAAGTATATCCCATATACTTCTCTTTTCGTCTAAAAAACAGCTGTATAAAAACTTTATACGAATTATTGGCACTGGTAAAAGTACTTATATCTAAATCGATATTATATGATAGTTATCAGTTTGTCTAAAAACAATATCACTGTAGAGAAATTTACTTTTATTTCATGAACGCTATGATTATAAGAGGGTAGATCAGGTAAGGATATTGTCTATAAATAGCATGTGTTATGTTTAGTTAAAGAATATGAGGAAGTAGTGGTTCTTCTGTGCATTTAGTTAGCTTTTAGTCTTATAGCAGTTATGTTGCTTTTGATTCTACACTAGAAGGGATGTGTCTCCTTCTTTAGTCCGTTGTTTTGGTTAAAATAACGGACTCACTACGGACTCATAACGGACTCACTACGGACTCAAGGCGACTAAAACTGAATGAAATGTAACAGTATGCAGAAGTAAACTTAGAAGAAAATAGTGGAGGACAGAAGACTGTACTTCTCGACTATACTGACAGTTGTTTTACTCTGTACTAAAGAATAGTATATCAATAGGATAAATATACACTATCATATAGTGTAATAGGAGTAAGTCTAATCAAATATTTGATTAGTTGATGTATTAGTTATTTTTACTTTGAATAGTGAATGGTTTTGTAAGCTTTTGTAATTTAAATTTGCTTGAGAGGTTACAATTATAGTTCACAAGTTATTAAATGTTTTAGAGAAGAATTGTCTTAGTTAATAAGACAATTCTTTTTTTATGTATAGGTGAGATATTTTACTAACTGTAAAATCTAGATTATCTTTGATGTTTAAAACGGATACTGCACATGCTTGATAATAAATATACTTCCTTATACTTTACCTCATTAGTAGATATTATCAATAATACAGAACTAACTACACGTGCTAAGTACAGACTACTTAGAAATCTACTAGAGAAAATATGTAAATATGTAGTAAAGGATGAGGTGATTAGTCTTTCTAATCTATTCTCTCGTCTATCCTTTATATGTAATAAGTATAATGCGAGCCGTGTTATCCACAGTTTTAGAATGATCAGTAATGATTTGACTAAGTATGATTCGGCAGAGTTAGATCTATATCTAGAGACCTACTGGATGGATGTAAATGATTTTATCTCTTACGTATTTCAGGTGCCTGTACCTGATGCGAATAGGTCATATTACCCATTTCCTATTCAGAGGTTAGCCCTGAAGCATAATGAGTTTGAGCAGATTATTGATAAGTTGAGAGTTAATGTATTGGGGATTAAGGATAACTTACTTTTATGTGATGTAGAGAATGCAGAAGATGGACAGCCTATACGTGTACAGATTAATGAAGAAGGAGTGAATGCTTCATTTAGTTCTATAGAGAAAATATGGAAGGGAGCTACACTACACTTGATTAATATAGGAGTGGATGATCATCAAATACATCATCCGAAGATATTTATACTAGAACCAGATTACTTAATAGATGTGTCTGCTATAGCAGAATGTTTTCAAGACTATGGGACTTCTTCATTGAGCTTTATAAAGTCGAAGTTCGATGAGATACCTAATAATAAGTATCTACTCATTGGTAACTTTGCTAATGCTGTCATGGATGAGTTAGTAGGTGCAGAAGACGCGCAGACAGTAGACTTTAATACAGTCTTTGTCCACCACTTTGAGAACTATCCTTTTGAGCATACGGCTTGTCCTGATATATTAGATATAGAACAGTTTAAACAATATCGATATGACTGTGAAACTCATTTTAATACGATTAAGAGAGTATATCTTGAAGAGTTTGTACATTATGGTATTACGAATGAGGGAGATATTAACCTAGAACCAAGCTTTCTGTGTGATGTCTATGGGGTGCAGGGGCGTTTAGACCTTCTGCATAGTATAAAGAAAGATAATCTAAAGACAACTATCGTGGAGCTGAAGTCTGGCGGGACGGTCTATCCTGATGATGGAGTAGGGGTGAAACCTAATCACACTGTACAGCTGTATTTATATCACCTTATGCTATCTGTGGTATATGATATACCATATCGAGAGATAGGTAATGAGAAGTATCTAAGTGGCTTTATTTTTTATAGTAAACCAAGAACTAATAATCTTCGTAAAGATCAGATCAACCTTCGTAGGGTACAAGCAATATGTGAGTTGAGAAATAGAATCGTGCTAAACGAACATATCTTAAAGTCAGATGATCTGGATAAAGTAGCGCTGCTACTCCACTATGTAAAAGGGGAGAATATAGTGCGTAACCCTAATCTGAATACCAAGTTTAAAGATATGCTCTATAAGCAGATAGATATGTTTACGTCTGTGCTAGAGAAGTGCTCAGCGTTAGAGCGTACTTATTTTTATTCTTTTGTCAGCTTTATCGCAAGAGAACAATACATTAGTAAGTTAGGAGCGAGTGACTATGAAGGAAGTCATGGGTTGGCAAGTTTATGGATAGACAGTGCTGAGGTCAAAAAAGATAAGTATAGCATCTTATATGATCTAGAGATTATAGAGAATAAAATCTTTGAAGAAGAGAAGCAAATTATCTTCAGGCGAACATTAGTAGATGACTTTGTCAACTTTAGAAAGGGAGATGTCTGTGTATTATATCCTCGAGATCACGATACTGACACAGCAGTGAAGCATCAGATATTTAAATGTACGATACAGAGTATCACTAAAGAAATGGTGACAGTAGTGTTTCGTCATAAGCAGAGAGGGATTAATTACTTTAATCAATATCGCTTATGGGCGCTAGAACGCGACTCTATGGATTCTTCTTTTACGAGTATGTATAAGAGTCTATATGCGTTTATGAACGCACCGAAGAATAAGAGAGAGGTAATCCTCAATGTGCTACCTCCTAGACAAGGGATAAATTATGGGTTCTATAAGCCTACTCTTTCTGTAGAACAGAATAGAATATTAAACAATGCCTTATCTTCAGAAGATTACTTTGTACTAAATGGACCTCCTGGTACGGGTAAGACTTCTCATATTATTAAGGAGCTTGTAGAAGAATTATATACCAATACCAATCAGAATATACTGCTTCTAGCCTATACTAATAAGGCTGTGGATGAGCTATGTGGTGCGGTGACGGATGCGCTAGAGCATGTATCTGCTATAGATAAGTTTGTGCGTATAGGTAGCCCGTTATCTAGTAGTCAGAAATATGCTGATCATCTAGTCAGCACGATTATTAAACGTGAGAGTGATGCGTTAGAGAAATCGGGTAGGAGATTTACTAGAAATGTTTTGTCTAATATTATTCGTAATAATAGAGTGTTTCTGTCTACAGTGGCTACTATGTCTAGTAAGAATGACGTGTTCAAACTAAAGAAATTTGATACGGTTATCATAGATGAAGCTTCTCAGATATTAGAACCTCAGATTATAGGGTTATTGCCGAAGTGTAAAAGGTTCATTATGATCGGTGATCACAAACAGCTTCCGGCGATAGTGGTACAGAGTGATACGTTGTCTAAGACTAATAATCCTCTACTAGAACAGATCGGGTTAGCGGATAGACGCAATTCATTATTCGAACGATTATATAACTTCTGTGAACTGAATAAGCTTAATTATGCACATGATACATTGACATATCAAGGGCGTATGCATAGAGAGATAGCGGCATTTCCTAATATAGCATTCTATGAAGGCAAACTAAAAGAGGCATATACATTAGAGAATTTAACTACAGTAGCTAAAAGTAGCCTACAGAGACAAGTAGCTCCGTTAAACTTAAAGCCTGTAGATAATGATGTATTAAGTACAATATTGGCACAGAAGAGAGTCCTCTTTGTCCATGTGGAAGAACACCACGCAGGACAACAAAAGAAAACAAGTGAGAAAGAAGCTGACTTCGTAGTTCAATTATTACAAAAGATAGAACAACTTTATCAACTAAATGGTCGTAGTGCAGATTTGACTAAGCGAGTAGGAATTATAGCTCCGTTTAAGAATCAGATAGCCCTGATTAAAAATAAACTAGAAGGTAGTGATATTCTAAATGCAGAGGATATAGTAGTCGATACAGTAGAGCGCTTTCAGGGAGGGCAGAGAGATATTATTATTTATTCGTTTACTATAAATGAAGTACTTCAGCTAGATGGGGTAGTGAGTCTTAATGAGGATCAGTCAGTAGACCGTAAGTTAAATGTGGCTCTGACTCGTGCAAAAGAGCAAATGATTATCATCGGTAATGCCGAGGTGCTTAGTCATAATAGTATATATAAAGAGATGATCACTCATATTAAAGAACAAGGAGGTTACTTCGAATACGATAGTTTATAGTTAACAACAGCGTTTATAACTATGTTGATAACCCTGTTAATAAGAATTGTTTACGGAGTAAAAATGTTGATAACTCTAGAGATATATTATTCTTAATAATTACTATTTTTTTTGTAAGTGATTGTATTAGTGGTGTTTGTTAGTTGTTAAGTGTAGAGGTTATCACTATTTATAATGTGAATAAGATGAATTGTAGTTATTAACAATATTGTTGATAACTATAGAGGTGCTACCTAGTAGCTTTGGTCAAAAAGAACATAGTAGAGCATAAAAAAACGCCATCGTAATGATGGCGTTTTCTGTATAGATAAATCAGTTAAGATTAGTTCTCCATATAAACTTCGATAGGAGCACAAGAACAAATTAAGTTTCTGTCACCGTAAGCATCGTCAATACGACGTACAGTAGGCCATAATTTGTTTTCAGCTACATAAGGAAGTGGGTAAGCTGCTTTCTGTCTTGAGTATGGAAGATCCCAGTTATCAGCAGTTAATAATGCTAATGTGTGAGGAGCATTCTTAAGCTCGTTCACAGGGTTCTCGATAGTTGCATTCTCAATTTCTTGACGGATAGAAGCCATCGCATCACAGAATTTGTCAAGCTCTTCTTTGCTCTCACTTTCTGTTGGTTCGATCATTAGTGTACCAGCAACAGGGAAAGATACTGTAGGAGCGTGGAAACCGTAGTCGATAAGACGTTTAGCGATATCTGTTACTTCAATACCTTTTTCTTTGAACTCACGTACATCAACGATCATCTCGTGTGCAGCACGTCCTTTCTCTCCTGTATAAAGGATAGCGTAGTGCTCTTCAAGACGAGTCTTCATGTAGTTAGCATTTAAGATTGCTTGTTGAGTTACTTTCTTAAGACCTTCAGTACCTAACATAGTGATGTATCCGTAAGAGATTAGACATACTAATGCAGATCCATAAGGAGCAGCAGAGATAGCAGTGATTCCTTTCTCACCACCTACTTTAACGATAGGGTTAGTAGGTAAGAATGGTACTAAGTGCTCAGCCACACAGATAGGTCCTACACCAGGTCCTCCACCTCCGTGAGGAATAGCGAAAGTTTTGTGTAAGTTAAGGTGACATACATCCGCCCCGATATTAGCAGGGTTAGTGATTGCTACCTGAGCATTCATGTTAGCACCATCCATATAAACTTGTCCTCCGTTATCGTGGATGATTTGAGTAATCTCCATGATCGCAGACTCATATACACCGTGTGTAGAAGGGTAAGTAACCATAAGACAAGATAAGTTGTCTTTATATTGTTCCGCTTTAGCTTTTAAGTCAGCTACGTCGATATTTCCTTCTGGAGTAGTTTTAGTCACTACTACTGTCATACCAGCCATTGCTGCAGAAGCAGGGTTAGTACCGTGTGCAGAAGCAGGAATAAGTGCGATATCACGTTGGAAGTCTCCTCTAGAGTGGTGGTATGCACGGATAGCCATAAGACCAGCGTACTCTCCTTGAGCTCCAGAGTTTGGTTGTAATGTAGTACCAGCAAAACCAGTAATCACATTTAACTTCTCTTCTAATCCGTGTAACATCTCTAAGTATCCTTGTGCTTGGTCAGCAGGTACGAATGGGTGAACGTTGTTCCACTGTGCGTTACTCAATGGCAACATCTCAGCAGCAGCATTCAATTTCATTGTACAAGAACCTAAAGAGATCATAGAGTGGTTAAGAGCTAAGTCTTTGCGTTCTAATTTTTTGATATAACGCATTAACTCAGTCTCAGAGTGGTAGCTGTTAAATGCAGCGTGCTCTAAGAACTTAGAAGTACGTTTTAGTTTATCTTGGTATTTAACTTCAGTGCTTAATGTAGTTACTTCTGTAGCTGTCTTACCAGTAGCTTGAGCAAATACATTAACGATAGCGTTAATATCAGCTAACTCTACAGTCTCGTTTAATGAGATAGAGATAGTGTTTGCATCGATATAGTTGAAGTTGATAGAGTTTGCTTCAGCGATAGGTTTCACTTTAGCAGCATCAGCTTTCACTAAGATAGTGTCGAAGAAGTTAGCGTTCACTTGCTCGATACCTAATTTACCTAATTCAGTAGCTACAGTTACTGCTTTAGCATGGATTAAAGAAGCGATATTAGTCAACCCTTTAGGTCCGTGGTAAACAGCGTAGAAACTAGCCATAACAGCTAATAATACTTGAGCTGTACAGATATTAGATGTAGCTTTTTCACGTTTGATATGTTGCTCACGAGTTTGTAAAGCCATACGTAGAGCGAAGTTACCATCAGCATCTTTAGATACTCCGATGATACGACCTGGCATACTACGTTTATACTCTTCTTTAGTAGCGAAGAAAGCAGCGTGAGGACCTCCGAATCCTAATGGAATACCAAAGCGTTGAGTAGTACCTACTACTACGTCAGCTCCCATTTCTCCTGGAGGAGTTAATAATACTAATGACATGATATCAGCAGCTACAGCTACTTTAATGTCTTTTGCTTTTGCTTGGTTGATAAAGTCAGCGTAGTCAGCTACGATACCGTGTTTACCAGGGTATTGTAAGATCGCTCCGAAGTACTCTTCTGAGAAGTTAAACTCTTCGTGGTTACCTAGTACTAACTCTACACCAAATGGAGTAGCACGAGTCTGTAATACTGATAAAGTCTGTGGTAATATCTCTTCAGAAACGAAGAACTTCACTATGTTGTTTTTCTTTTGATCTCTTGTTCTTACGTCGAATAATAAGATCATTGCTTCTGCTGCTGCTGTAGCCTCATCTAATAATGAAGCATTAGCAATCTCCATACCTGATAACTCGATAACAGTAGTTTGGAAGTTTAATAAAGCTTCTAAACGACCTTGAGCTACTTCAGCTTGATAAGGAGTATAAGCAGTATACCATCCAGGGTTTTCAAATACGTTACGGATAATAGCTGCAGGAACTACTGCCTCATTATATCCTAAACCGATGAAAGAACGGAATATTTTATTTTTGTTTCCTAATGCTTGAATGTGAGATAAGT
The DNA here is from genome assembly GCF_038039665.1 of Myroides sp. C4067. Lineage (NCBI taxonomy): Bacteria > Pseudomonadati > Bacteroidota > Flavobacteriia > Flavobacteriales > Flavobacteriaceae > Myroides > Myroides sp. C4067. The sequence goes on along the minus strand of NZ_JBBPHJ010000001.1, from coordinate 88,027 downwards.
ACTCATACTCAGTCATTGCAGGAGCAAGGTTTAAGTCTTCTTTAAGACGGATTGCGTCTGGGAAAGTTTCGTTGATTAATTGTTCGATGCTATCAGCTTTCACTGTTTTAAGCATTTCTGCCATATCCTCAGGACGAGGACCAATGTGTCTTAATGCAAATGCGTTTGTTTTCATTTGGACAATAAATAAAAGTTGTGTTTAATCACACAAAAATAACCATTAATCTGACAATTGTATGTTTATATCGATTAATTTTGAAAAGTAAATAAGCATTACACTAGTTAGATTGATAATTAATATGGATTTGTTAAAAAACAGAATAGTTGCTCTTTATTTAAACGGAAGTGTTCACGTTTCGTTAGCAGTCTTTGCTTTAGTGCAGATGACATTTTATTTCTGTCACCTTCCATTTGATGCAGTCGTGTCTACTTTAGCTTTTACAGGAACGCTGTTTTCTTATAATTTCATTAAGTATGCAGAAGTAATCTATAGACATAAGAACCCATTTACACTACGTCTGAAAGTCATTATAGGGATAAGTATTATTGCGTTGCTGATAGGTACTGTTGCCTTCTTTATGCTGAATTGGAAAGCACAATTCGTTACTTTGAGTTTATTGGTGTTATCAGTACTATACGCTATTCCTATCAGTAGTAACCGAAGTAATCTGCGCAATCTAGCAGGACTTAAAGTGTATATCGTATGTCTGTGTTGGGCTACTGTAACGCTTATAGTGCCAGTGATGAATGCTGATATACCAGTCAGTTGGGATATTGTAGTTAAGTTTATACAGCGTTTTATCTTAGTGTTTATTCTAATTGGAATATTTGAAGTCGTTGATTTACAGTATGACGATAAGTATTTGAAGACCTTACCTCAGATGCTAGGAATAGCTAATACCAAATGGCTATTAGGATTACTGCTAATTCCTTTTTATGTTATCGAATTCTTTAAGGTAGGTTATCAGCCTATACAGGCATGGAATAATATGTTGATTGTATTATTAACGCTGTTTTTTATTGTATATGCTTCACCGAAACGAACTAAGTTCTTTACGCTATTCTGGGTAGAGAGTGTGCCTATTGTATGGTGGTTAATTGTTGTTATTCAAGGGAATGCAAGTATGTTAGAATAAAAAGACCAAGCATTTAGCTTAGTCTTCATTTACATATTCTAGTATATCAGCTGGTTGACAATCTAATTCTTTACAGATTGCCTCCAATGTACTGAAGCGTATGGCTTTTGCCTTATTGGTCTTGAGTATGGATAGATTACTCACGGTGATACCTACACGCTCAGCCAACTCATTAAGCGATATCTTTCGCTTAGCCATCATGACATCAAGGTTTACTATTATTGGCATATCGTGGGGTTATATGGTTAGTTCTGCATCTTCTTTTAGACGCAAATGTTGTTTCAATACTTCTACAATCATCAGCAAAATTAAAGGAATAAAGAACATCGTGAAATTAAAATCACCTTTTACAGCTTCTAGGTTATATAGAGATGCTATTCTTGATGCTTCGTAAGTAGATAGATATTCGAGTATATTCTCATAAATAGCAAGACCTAAAAGTATAGAAGCTAGTACTTTTATACGTTTAATTTGAATACGACTAACAGTTTCTCCTTTGTACAAAAACTTTAGAATAGTAAAGCTATTGTATAAGGCATAGACTATAAAGCCGATAAAAATAAATGAACTCATTATCATAACAGTTCTAAGAAATGAATAACTAAAAGGAACATCATCTACACGAATTCTACTTGTTGAATCAGTTACTGCTATCTTAGGTGAGTTATGATTAGTAGTTAATTTTGCATTGTATTCTGTACCGTTTTTGATTGTTATATAGTAAGGATTTGTCGAAATGCTTCTTGCGCTGTCAGAACCTTCATTAAAACCTCTTTTCATATCCCTAAAGTGGTTGTTAAAGGAAAATAAATAGGCAATGATTAATAATATAGTTAGAAATTTTAGTTTCATAAGATCAAGTTATATGGTTAGTTCAGCATTTTCTTTTAAAGTTAAATGTTGCTTTAATACTTCAACAATCAATAACAGAATTAAAGGAATAATAAATAACGAAAAATCATAGTCATACTTAACTAGGTCGAGGTTATAGATATTAGCTACTTCTTGTTGTTCTTTGTTTGAATAATAAATAAATATATTCCCTAATACAGGTAGAAGTAATTGAAAATAAGCTAGAATTTGTAGTCGTCTTATTTGACTATTAGATGCTATATTACCATTATATAAGTTTTTAAAGAATTTTATAAATACAATAATGATAACTGGGAAAAGGAGTATAGTAAGGATACCTAACAAACCTATGAAGAAATTACTAATCCCGTTCGAATATTGTTTAGGAACTTCTATTTCAATAGTCTCTTTTATTTCACGTATTTGTATACCAGTAGTTTTTTTATCTGTTAGAGATAAATGAAGGTCAGAGGTATCACTAGGAGTCTGTTTAACGATCAAAGTAGTATACACTTTATCATCATGACATTCTGGAGCATTATTATACCCTTGTTGAAAATCTCTAAAGTGTACACAAAGATTGGCTATATATAATACAATAAATATAACTGTAAGTAATTTCAGCTTCATAATCTAGGTTTAAAATAATACGTTTATTAATCGTTCACATAATGCTATTAAAAGCATAGCCCAATGGATTAGTAATTTTATCATCGTTAGTAATTTAGTTGGTTAATTGTAATTCAAAAGTATATTTAATTTTTTATAAAACAAATAAAATTTATTGTTATTCGATAAATACTTGTCTAAAAACGTAAAATGTGTCTTTTTTGGATACTTCAAGGATTATAGCAGAGTTTTAAGAAAAGCTCTTTTTTAGTTGCGTCTAAAAATGTTATATTTGCAGTAATATAAAAAGACAAAGATGATACAACTAGTAAATAACATGAAAGAAAACGGGAACGTTGTTTTCGTTTTAAGTAGTGAGAACAAAGGAATTGTTGAGGTTCCTGCATTCTTAAATGATTTTGTAAAAGCATTCGAAGAAGGGAAAAAAGAAGAAGACTTTGCTAAAGTGGGAAGTCAGTATTTCTTTTTCGTAAAAGAGAATGAGAACTTAGAAAAAATGCGTTTAGCAGGTAATAGCGTTCGCAAACAATTAGATAAAAAAGCTGACAACCTTACTATCGTAGGTAATGGAGCTTCTACGTTAGCTTTAGTAGAAGGGTTTATGTTGTCAAACTACCAATTCTTAAAGTACTTCAAAGAAGCAGAAGAAATGAAGTTCGCTTTGAGTAATGTTGAGGTAAAAGGAGATTTTACAGCTAAACAAATCAGTGACTTAAACAATACAGTAAAAGCGGTGTATTGGGCTCGTACAATGGTAAACGAACCTGTAAGCTTCTTAAATGCTACTCAATTAGCAACTGAAATAGAAGCTTTAGGTAAAGAGGCTAACTTCTCAGTGAAAGTATTAGGACGCAAAGAGATTGAAGACTTGAAGATGGGTGGTTTATTAGCTGTTAATAAAGGATCTATTGATCAACCTACTTTTACAATTATGGAGTACAAGCCAGCTAATCCTATCAACAAAAAACCTATCGTTTTAGTTGGTAAAGGTGTGGTATACGATACAGGAGGTTTGAGCTTAAAACCAACTGCAGGTTCTATGGACTCTATGAAGAGTGATATGGGAGGTGCAGCATGTATGGCAGGTACTATCTATGCAGCAGCTTTAAACGATGTGAATGTTCACGTTATCGGATTAGTTCCTGCTACAGATAACCGTCCTGGAGGAAATGCTTATGCTCCTGGTGATGTAATCACTATGTTTGACGGTACGACTATCGAGGTATTAAACACAGATGCAGAAGGACGTATGATCTTAGCAGATGCTATTGCTTATGCTACTCAGTATGATCCTGAGGTTATTATTGATGCAGCTACACTTACAGGTGCAGCTTTAGTAGTAGCTGGAGATATGGCATCTTGTATTATGGGGAATGATGAGCAGACTATCGATGCTATTATCGCTTCAGGATACAACGTACACGAGCGTTTAGCTAAGTTACCTTTCTGGGACGACTATAAAGACTTGTTGAAATCTAACGTAGCAGATATGAAGAATATCGGTGGACGTTTTGCAGGTACTATCACAGCAGGTAAGTTCTTAGAGCATTTTGCTAAAGCACCTTATGTACACATGGATATCGCAGGTCCAGCTTGGATGGATGCTCCTAGAGATTATAAAGGTAATGGTGGTACAGGAAGTGGAGTACGTACTCTAGTTGACTTCTTGACTAACTATAAAGGATAATATCTGATTAGGATATAAAGAAGGAGAACGAGAGTAGTCTAACTACTCTCGTTTTTTTATACTTGTATTTATAGTTTTATCGTATTTTCGTCATCTTATAAAGAATCATAACAATGAATAACTTAGTAGAAACAACCACTTTTATATCTGTAGATAAAAGTAATATACACTTAATTCTTCCTTTAGCAGAGAAGATATGGGAGGATACGTATCTTCATATTATCGGACAAGAACAGATAGACTATATGCTACCAATGATGTATAGTGATGAGCGTATCTTAGGTGAACTAAAAGAAGGGTACCAATGGGAACTGTTAATGCAAGGGGACGAGTTATTAGGCTACACAAACTATAAGCTTATGGAGGACAACCGTGTGTTTCTTTCTAAATTATATACTAATGTGTATAAACAAGTAAAGGGCTTAGGGCATTTTATGTTTGAGCATGTAGTAGACTATGCTAGACGCGAAGGCGCTACTGCGGTATATCTTACTGTGAATAAAAATAACCAACGAGCTATAGACTTTTATATCCGCAATAATATGAAGTGTATAGAGTCTAAGACTTTTGATATCGGGGGCGGATATGTAATGGATGATTATATCTATCAGTTAGATTTATAATAACAAAGAAGGTTAGCCATTGGCTAACCTTCTTTGTTATAACATCAGCTCTATTACTCTATAAGTAAACTCATATTCATAAATACTTGGTTGCTCATTAGGCATAGACTTGACTACTGTTTTTACCTTAGCAGTCAGAGGTAGATCTTGAGCATTATAAGTGTACTCTATCGTAGTTAGGAGGTCGCTACTTTCTATTTTAACGATATTGTTTTGTTGATTATAGTTAGTGTACATCAGCTCATTAGCACTAAGATAGTTTGACACATTATACGCATAAGGCAAGTAAGCAAATGGGTAATTCTTTTGGTCATAAGTATAGATTGTCTTATTGCTATCTAGGTTGACTAACTTTAGATTGTTACTAGGATTATAGATAAAGTCAGTTACTTCAGGATCAGAGTACTGAGGCTTAGAAGATATCTCTATAGAGCCAGGTAGATCTAGTCTATTATACACGATCTTACTTACTCTAGACTCGTCATAGTATAAATCCTTAAACTCTGTATATTGAAGTATTTTATTGTCGTATACTAGGTCTAAGCTCATTTTATTCTCTCCATAGATGACTTTGCGTAGTAGGTTATTCTCATCTAACTCCATGGTAGCAGTGAAGGAACTACTAGGTGCTCCATTCTCTACTAAATAGGATTCCACAGAAGTCATTTGACCTAAATCATTATAATTAAAGTCATATTTAGTAATAGATACTTCAGTATTAGGTGTACTTGCGTCTACTACATTTACATTATCGATAAGGGTAGCGTTATCAACAGGAACATAGTTCTTCTCAACAACTTGGCTTACTACAGTCAGTTTCTTTATCTGATCAGAAGGTATAGGACTGGATGTACTATAACTATTCCAACTAATTACGAATAGTAACAGTGGAGTGAATAACAAACTTCTTTTCATAGTATTTTTATAATATATTACTTCATTATTGGTATATGTAATTCTTTATAGATGAATTCATACTCATATAAAAGCCTTTTGTTGTTCTTATCCTCCTTATCTATACTTGTGATTCTAGCAGTAATAGGGAATCCTTTCTTGTTATATGTGTAGTCTATAGAAGTTATAAATTTAACATTTTCAATTCTAATTACATTGTTTTGTTGAATATAATTTGTAAATATTAAGGATTCACTCCCTAAGAAACTAGATATAGTATATCCGTATGGCAGATAGCTGAAAGGATATTTTTTATTGTCATAAGTATAGTCAGTGTATTGACCATTATATATTTCTCTGTTCAAGTTTAACTTATCGTTATACTCCAAACTTATTTCAATAGCATTCGTCTGTTCTGGTGTAGTGCTAATCGTAATCTGACGTGGTAATAAGTTCGTGTTATAGTTATATGTACTAGTTCTCGTTTCTCTAAAATTACTGTTAGTAAATATAAACGAGCTTAGTAGTTTATCTGTGTACTCTAGTTTGTAAGAGCTCGTATCAGATCCTAAATCAATATTTTTAATAGTATGCTTATCCTTCATCTCTATGTATGTAGTAAAGGGATAACTAGGCATATTATTTTCTATAGCGTAACTACTAGTCGAAATTAAGACACCCTGCGTATTGTATGTAAAATCATAGTGTCTTATAAAGACCTCTGTATCTCCTTCAGTTTGATCTGTAGAAGGATTAGGATTGATAGATATAATATGCGCTTTCGGTATATGTTGTTTCTCTATTACTCGTTCTATTACTGTTATTGGTTGTCCCCAAGCAATAGGAAATATAAGTAGTAGTAGAAAGACTAAGCTGATAGACTTCATGGTTTTATCTTTTCTTGTTTTTTAAACGGATAACCTCTAGTTCTTTATAATAAAACTCATATTCACACGTCACTCTACTATCTAGTGCATTTATTTTAGAAGTCTTTCTAACCCTTGCTGTGATAGGTAAGTTGTCTGTATTATAGGTATAGTCTATCGTAGTGATGTGCTCATCATCTTCGAACCCCACAATGTTGTTTTTAGGAGCATAAGTAGTAAAGGTCAACCAATCTATAGACATATAGTAGAACGGATTATAGTAATAAGGTTGCCCTGCTAGTATATACTGCTTATCATCATAGCTAAAAGAGAATAACTCTAGAGGATTCTTATAGGTACGTACATTCTGATTAAGGTCATAGGTGAAGTCAAGATTGATAACTTCATTAGGTTTGCTTTCATTGCCTAATCTTGCATGTACAGGTAGTTGATGCTTATCATAGCTAAATGTACTAACCACTAGTTCTTTAAACTCTGGCTCGTAATGTGTGATTTGATGAAGGATATTATCTTTATAAACAGCTTTTAACTTATCGGTATCCTCGTCTAGTGAAATAGTTGTCAATTGCTTCTTAGCATTTAACACCACTCCTAAGCTAGAAGGGTTAGTCGCTTTCTCATTGACGATATTACTAGAGTAGGTGTTGACTAATTGACCATATTCATCATAAGTAAATAAGAAGTTGCGTATTTCTGTTTCTGTATTCTCTTTATCTTTATTTATTGTATTCGATTTTCCATCTGCATAAGTTTCTGTGATTAGTAAGTAACTTTTCTCTACAGCATGGTCTAATACTGTTGTTTTAAATGTTTTCCCTTTTCGTTTTGTAGTAGAGTTAAAACTACCACAATTCATTAATAGTAATAATAGTGGTGCTATTAAAAGTGTTCTTTTCATTGTTGTCTTGACTAGGCGATAAAAATACAATTATTTTTAAACACACACTTCTAGGCAATTTATTTAAACCTAGTACGGATAGCTAGTACATTTATTTGTGTCTTTATGGCATAATGTTGTTAAAGCTACTTTCTTATTCTTATTTAGTTTAAATAATTTATTATCTTCGCTTCATTAAAATTTATAAGAGATGAGTACAGATACAATAAACCCAAATTTCGATCAACATAAAGTAAAGCCTAAAGCTCCTAAAATCGAAGAATTAATCAATGAGTGTAAGTCAGTAATGATGGCTACTATCAGCGAGGACGGAACACCATTAGTAAGTACAGCTCCTTATTCTAGAGTAGGTAATGAGTTTCAGATATTAGTTTCTTTTATGGCAAAACATACAAAGAACTTACGTGATCGCAAGCAAGTATCATTCATGTTTGTAGAAGATGAGAGCGTATCTAAACAATTATATGCTAGACACCGTTTAACTTTAGATACTCAAGCGGAGTTAATCGAGAAAGAAAACCCATTATACGAGAAAGCAATCGCTGACTTAAGAGAAAGACATGGTAAGGTAGTAGAAGTATTAGATAACTTAGAAGACTTCATCATGTTTAACTTTAAGCCAGTTAAAGGTTCTTATGTGAACGGATTCGGTAGTGCATACTTCGTAGATGAGAATCTAGAAGTGATGGAACACAGAAGAGGTGCTCATGGACAACACAACGTAGATCAAAAGTAATAACTATATTTTTATTAACGGAAGAAGCCTTTATTTCCTTATTGGAGTAAAGGCTTTTTTTATTGTACTATAAAATAGTAGTTTTGAAGACAGAAGATTATTTTGATTTATGACTAAAGGACAAGTACATATTCGCTGTTCTAAATGCGGAACATTTAATGTAGATACAGATAACTGTATATCGTGTGGACATGCATTGAATATGGTACAGCAACGTGAAGAAGAACGCAAGCACTTAGAACGCGAACGCATCGCTAAGGCGTTAGCTGAAGAACCTTCTGCTATAGAGAAGTTTTTACTCCGTATGACGAAGCATCCATGGCTGTTAGTACGTTTATTTTTTAAGTTAGTCTATGGCGTTTGGTTTACTGTGATGGCAGTGACGATGTTTATAGCTTGGCTAATCGGGATGATAGTAGCATGAGTGTATTGAAGCATTGGACTTTCATTACTATGTTAGTAGTGGGGGGGGCTATCTATACAGCACAGCGGCTGGAGGTAGAGTTACCATCCTTTATTAATAATTATGTCAACGATATTCTCTCTATTCCCCTTACGATGGCAGTGATATTAGTCATTCTACGCCTGTGGAAAGGGAGTACATATCAGTTATCTCCCCTGATGATCACTAGTGTAGTCTTGTACTACACCTTTTATTTTGAATATTACCTTCCTCAGCACACTTCTCGTTATACTGCAGATTTATATGATATAGGCTGTTATATCTTAGGGGGTATCCTCTTTTATCTCTTACAACAATATGTGTGGAGCGCAAATAACTCCCTTCAGAAGAAAGTATCACACAAATAAATAGCATTACTTTTTTTGTTTTCATCTAGTTATTAGTCGTTTTTTTCTCTCATTTTAGAAATTTTGAATACCTTTTTTTAAGAAATCCCCCTTTTTTGGAGATTAATGGGGATTTAATAGAAAAAAAGGGTATGTTTTTTTTGAGTAGTATTTTTTATAAATAGTTGATAATTAAGTAATTGTTGTTTTTTGTGTTAAGTTTACTATTATCATACACCTGTCTTAAAGCCAGTATTCATGGGGTTTTATCGCATATTGTTCGACAATAGTGGGACAATACACCGAGAATGGTGGAGCTAAGAGGTTGTTTGTCGAAAGAATCTCCTTTTATACTCCACGTATTCTTCATGTATTTGCTCTTGAGGTTGTGATAGGTTATTTTGAAGGGAGGAGTTTTAATTACAGAGAAGATTCAGGAGGATAAGGCAAAAAATGAAAAAAACGATACCTTTGTACTTCCACTGAGATAGCGTTGTCTAGAAGGTGTTATAACAATTAAAGCGCAGTATGATTACAGTATTTTATACAGATTATTATGAGAATTTATCTGAAGAGAATCTAGAGCTAACATTAGAAGAATGTATCGAGATATTCTCAGAGACGATAGATTTAGTGGATAACTTCGTCGGTATTACGATAGGTGCACACACGATGCAGTTTCACTGTGATGAAGACCGTATCTTAGTAGAGGTGTTAAATCCTCCTACCTTAGTCAACCCACAGATGTATGCTGACAAGACGCAATGTCTAGCCATCATTAAAGATATTTATGCAAAACAACAACTGTTCGTCTATCCACAGATGAAATTAGTAGATGTGCGCAAAGAGAGTCTTGACGATGTATTAGAAAGAGAAGCTTAATAAAGAAGAATAGAAAAAGCCTGCTAGACATACTAGCAGGCTTTTTTTATGAAATTGTTTTTTTGTTTTTTTGTGAAGGTGTGAAATCGTTTAGTCTTATTTTATCACTACATAATTTGTCACATCATCTAAGTGTCTTATGCCCGTAGGGCAAGGCTGTTAACCGATAACCGTTAACCGATAACTGTTGACCAATAACTATTTCTTCTGATTAGCAATAATAACTAAGGTTACAGCACCCAATACGAATAGTAGACCTATAGCAGACATCCAGTCGAAGTGCTCTGCGAAGAATAAGGTACCTACTAGTACAGCTACTACTGGTTCCATAGATCCTAGGATAGAGGTGACAGTACTACCTGCGTGCTTCACTGCTAGTACTAGACATAAGTCAGAAATGAAGGTAGCGAATACTCCTAATAGAATAAGGTTGATCCAATCGCTTGTAAGGGTCACCGTCTGTATTCCTGTAGTGAAAAGACAGTAGAATAAGAAGATTAAACATCCCATTAACAATACATAGAAGGTCAATGAATCAAAGTTCATCTCTGATATTCTAGATTTATTTAAGCCTACGATATACAGTCCATAGGTGAATATCGTCAGGGCAGAGAGTACTAGACCTGTGATCAGTGAAGGTGAAGCCTCACCGTGTATACACATCATACCGACTCCCACTAGAGATAGAATAGACGCTACCAAGAGTGCGATAGACTTCTTCTCCTTATAGAACATAATCATGACAATACTGACGAATATAGGGTATAAGAAGTGTACAGTAGTGGCTAGCCCACTATCTATATACTCATACGCATCGACTAAGAATTTGGCTGTTGCGGCATACAATAACGCCAAGAAAAAGACGACTGCTAGATCTTTAATAGAAATTTTTAAGCTTGTTTTTTTGTACAAACATACTGCGCCCATGGTCACAGATGAAAATAAGAATCGATAAAATAGAATGGTCGGTATGCCTATAGCAACCACTCCTTCTGGTCGCAAGTTCGGCAGTATCAATGGTAAGGAGAACAAAGGCACCAAACCAAATGTACCCGAAGAAATCAATGCGAATAGAATTCCTTTAAGGTTTTTCATTGTTTTAAAAATCTTTTAATTAAAAATCTGCGCAAAGGTACATTTTCAAGACGGGGTATAGAAGTAGGAGGTATATTATTGCTAATCTCTTGTTTTACCTAGGATAGGACTGTTTATTTTGATAAGAGATTTGGTAGAGAAAAATTAAGATGATAACATTTTTCGTAATAATTTTAGAATAAGATAATTAAGGAATAGTGTATCTTTAACATAAAATTCGATATGAGGAATATGTTGATATTGATCTTTATACTTATTTCTGTCTTTTGTTTAGGGCAAATACCTACAGATTGGCAAGTGGATGGGTTAAAAGGAAAGGTGAAGAATATGGAAATAGTTATGAATGGGGTAGGTGAAAGTGCATGCTTTGAAGAAGTAAATGTTTATAATGAAGAGGGGTATTACCTATCTAAAAAGATGTCAGTTTTAGATGAAAAAGCACCTGATGTTGCTATGTTTTTAAATATGATGGAGAACTATGAACCATATAAAGGTAATAAAAGGATTACGATAAGCTTTTTAGGTGATAAAGTAGAGATAGCTAAGGGGACAGAAGAGTGGCAGTCAGATAGTATTCGCGTTAATATTAGTAAAGGAATTTCGTGGGGAGAAAGTAGTGAAGAAAAAGAAGTTCTGATTAATATAACTACCGAAACATTTAATGGAAAAGGGCTTTTAGTAAAAAGTTTGTATGAAGATGAATTTAGTAGTTCAACTGATTTGCCAGGTAAAAGATTAGAGACAGTTAATACGTTCAATACAGAAGGATATTTAACTAGTTTAAGAGTAAATGATTTAAATAAAAATACATCTACAGAGTTAAAAGTGGTAAATGTAGAACTAGATATTAAGGGAAATGTAACAGTACAAGAGCATTACGAGGATGATGTATTAGTGCTTAATAAAACCTTTACCTACGAATATTACGATTAATAAAAAAAGCTAAAGAAAAAGAAATGATTAAGCAGTTAATGTTGGTGCTAGCAGTGATGCTAGTAGGGTGTAAGTCAGAGGGGAGTACTACACCCTATAGTGATGCGAAGTTAGAGGGGATCAGAGGAAGAGTAAAGTCTGTAACAGAGGTTATACGACTGTCTGACTCTAATGTTGTGTCACAGAGAATAAGCCTATATGATGAGAACGGATATAAGATATCGATGGAGTCTTTAGACAATGAGTTAGATACTGAATTGTTAGAATTTAGTAGTAATGGTATTCTTAAATACGAACCGTATAATGGACAACAACGCGTATTAAAAGGATATGATTATGAAGGAGCTGTGATAAGTGAAGCGATACAGAAGTGGTCTTCTCCTGCGGCGTATACTGTAGTTACATCTTATACTAATACTCCCTCAGTGAGTAATACTATAAAAGGGGCAGTAGATAAAGAAGGAAAGATTAGCTCTATGCAGATGATAGCAAAGGATGGAGAGAGTGTACAGATAAACTCATTGTCGAAGTTTATGTATGATGATAGTGGATATCAGAATGGGTATATACAGAAAGATGTATTAGCCTCTACAGATGCTAAATATATAGTAATGAATAAGGGGTACGATAGTTTTGGGAATATTACAAAGCAGGAAGTATATGTGGAGCGAGATGTACTAGTGAGTGAGAAGGAGATTGCGTATGAATATTATGAATAGGTTGGCTGTAATTATGTAATAAAAAGTGATTAAAATTACGTGATGAGTATTTATAGAGGTTAATTATTGTGAATTTTATTGTATAATCTAGTGTTTATGGTGAAATAGGCGATTAATAGTCTTGGAAGTATGGTTAAAATGTGTAATTTGCCCATCTTAAACTAAACACTAACCAATATGAAAATCACAAACGTAATCAGTAAGACGATTGCACATAGTGTACTAGGGGTGACCTTACTGTCTAGTGCGCTAGTATTAGCACAAAAACAAGATCCTATAGTAGAAGCTATCGTAAAAGAAGGAACTACTAATTCTCAATTAAAGAAGTATGCATTTGAACTAATGGATGTCATCGGACCTCGCTTAGTTGGAACACCACAGATGATGCAAGCACATAATTGGGTTAAGGATCAGTATTCTTCTATGGGCTTCGAGGCGCGTAATGAAGAATACGGAACATGGAAAGCATGGGAGCGTGGTACTACACAGATCACGATGACTTCACCTCGTACTAAATCATTAGAGGGAATGCAACTGGCATGGAGCCCTGCTTCTAAAAAAGGAGGGGTGGACGGAGAAGTAGTGATATTAGCTGATGTAGCTTCTCAGGCTGACTTTAATGCTTGGTTACCTTCTGTTAAAGGGAAGTATGTCATGATCTCTATGCACCAACCTACAGGAAGACCAGACTACCAATGGCAGACTTTTGCTACGGAAGAGTCTTATACTAAAATGAAAGAAGAGAAAGCTGCAGCTGAGAAAGCATGGGCTACTCGTATCAAAAATACAGGATATACAGCTAAGGAATTGCCTAAAGTATTAGAAGATGCAGGAGCTGCTGGTGTGATAATGTCATACTGGACAGGTATCATGGGGTCTAATAGAATCTTTGGAGCAGAGACTAAAAAAGTGCCTACTATCGATATCGCATTAGAAGATTATGGAATGCTATATCGATTAGCAGAGAATGGTAAGAAACCTCATATCCATGTGAATGCACAGTCAAAAGACCTTGGTACTGCGAAGACATATAATACAATAGCTGAGCTTAAAGGTGGAGAGAAAGGAGATGAGTATGTAATCTTATCTGCACACTTAGACAGCTGGGATGGTGGAACAGGTGCTACGGATAACGGTACAGGTATCATTACGATGATGGAGGCTGCTCGTATCTTAAAGGCAGTACTGCCTAATCCTAAACGTACTATCCTAATCGGTAACTGGGGAAGTGAAGAGCAAGGATTAAATGGATCTCGTGCTTTCGTAGCAGATCACCCAGAACTACACAATAAGATACAAGTAGTATTCAACCAAGATAACGGTACAGGACGTGTGGCTAATATCTCTGGACAAGGGTTCTTAAATTCTTATCAATATATCACAGACTGGTTATACGCAGTGCCTGAGAAATATAAGAAAGAAATTAAAACACACTTCCCTGGTTCTCCATCAGGAGGAGGTTCAGATCACGTGTCATTTGTAAGTAAAGATATACCTGGGTTTATGATGAGTTCATTGAGCTGGGGGTATGGTAACTATACTTGGCATACAAACAGAGATACAGCTGACAAAATCGTTTATGACGACGTACAGAACAACGCTATTCTGATCGCTATCATGGCTTATAAAGCAAGCGAGGAGAAAGAGTTGGTATCTAGAGAAAAGATTGTTCTTCCATTAGACAGTAAAGGAGAACGTCAAGAGTGGCCAGAGTCAAGAGGACCTAAGCGCACAAGTAACTAAGATATAAAGAAAGAGCATTGCTGAGGTAATGCTCTTTTTTTATTGTAAAATGTTGCATAGAGTTGTTTAATTTTGAAAGATAAAAAGGTAGATATGATAAAGTTGTTTTACTATGACGCTCTTACTGATCAGGGGCAAGAAGGAGACGAGTCTAAGGTGGCTACAGAGCTAGAAGTAATCACGTGTTTTAAGAAGTTGTCGACAGAAGAAGGTACTTTTATTGGAATATTTAAGGGAGAGGATGATACACTACAGTTTGGTTGGTTAAGAGATGATATGTGGATTATAGATATTCCTATAGTGAGTAAAAAAGGCTCTTATCAGAAGGAAGGGACTAGAGAAGAGTGTATAGAATTAATTAAAGAGCAATATAAAAACTTTGATTTGAGCTTCAGTCATAGTTATACATTTGAGGAGTGGTAGTGAGTTTTATATTAGTGTAAACTAGTTTTTATATTTAGTTTCTAGTATTGATGGTTAGTTTTTGGTGACTATTTTAATAAACTATATTTTTTAATCTTAATTTTATTGTTTTCTGTTTTGTATTTACGTTAAATAATATTTTTTTGGTATAAACTTTTGTTGTTTTTATTTTACTTTGATGCCCTAAAACAATAATAACATGAAAAATATAAGTTTGGTTATCATGATGTTAGTCATGGTTTTTGTTACTGGATGTTCAAAAGAAGACTTAGAAGTAAGCAATAAAGATGTCAGTATTCAGTACAATGGTACATCTGTAGAAACTAGAAAAGCTAAGGAGTACACTAATTTTTATTTTACTATTAGATCTAAAGTGCGTACACCTATGCAAGGGTATGTAGAAATAGTTACTATAAATAATGAGAAGATAAAGTCGGATAGATTTTCTCTTAGTATGGGAGAACATAGAGAAGTTCTAGTGAAGAAAGAAGGAGTAGTAGTTGAAAGAGATTATGTAAAAAGCTATAAAGTGTATGCTACACCTATCAATTTTGATGCATTTCCGAATAAGGGAATGCCTTCAAGAGACTTCTTTAATCCACCTATGTATAAATTTCCAAAGGCAGGATAGAATGTCTATAGGATATATACAAATGGGATACTTAATGTTGACGTAGTGTTAAAGCATTGTGTTTTATTTTGTTTGTGCAGTTTATTTGTAATAAAAATTGCTTTATGAATAAGATATTGATGTCTATGATCATGATGATGCTATTATTAGTTAGTTGCTCGTCAGATGACAATGGACTTAAGAGTAATGATAAAGATGCTTATACAGAATATGTGAGTCATACTGTTATACAAAGAGATTCAAAAAGGTATAGTCAGTTCATGTACAATGTGAAGTCTGTTACTACTAACCAGTTAAAGGGATATCTAGAACTAACTACTGTAGAGGATAAAAAGTATAAGTCAGAAGACTTTAGTGTAAGTCCTGGAGGAGTAACATCAGTGAAAGTGCTTGTGGAAGGACAAATGAGTGATGTGGGCTTTATTAAGGATAGAAAGCTATATGTTAGACCTGTTATTGCCTTTGTGGATCCTTTGTTACCAAGAAAATAAATTATTACTTATAACTAAAAAAAACAGCTATTAGAGATTTTTCTAATAGCTGTTTTTGTTGAAATAAAGTATAGACTTACTTAAAGATATCTTTTATCACTTTCCCTTTACTGTATTCTAGTTTTATACCTAATAGTTCAGCCATTGTATTCGCTACATCTATTTGCTCATAACTACCTGTACTGATTGTTGTATTTTGTTTAAAGTCTGGCCCCATAGCGAAGAATTCGATATGACGACATCCTATACATGAGTCACCATGGTTGACAAAACTATCTTTAATACCATCTGAATGACGACCATGGTCATTAGATACCATTAGTGTTGTTTTGTCTTTATAGTCAGGTTGAGATTGTAAGAAATCCCATATATCTTTAATGCTTTGATCTGTTGTTTTGATAGCTTGTATGTATTCATTCCATTTGTTAGCATGTCCATAGCTATCTACATCTTTTAAGTTGATAACAACCACATTAGGTTTGTCAGTTGTGATTACTTTTTTGAAGTTCTCGATAGTTACTTCATCTGTTCTATAACCTGTACCATTACCTGCTACTCCTGCATCTGCTTTAGGCATATATTTATTGTTCCAATCTGGGTTTTTAGTATTGTTTAGTACTTCTAATTTGTCTTTAGATACGACAACCCAAGCTTTGCTACTGTCTTTGTTCGTTTGTTTTAACCATTGTTGTAACACAGAAGGATTGGTAGGAAGTTCTTTACCGTTGTTCTTAATACTGTCATATACACCTGTGATTAGCGCTGTATGTCCTGCATTAGTATTCGTTAGTCCATTGTTTCTAAAGTTGCTGATAAAAACACCTTCTTTTAATAGAGCAATACGGTTAGGGATATGTGCTTGTGTAGTTTCTTGCCATGTCTCTGTCATTCTAGGACCGTCTATTACTAATAAAACGACATTCTCAGTTTGATACTTTTTGTTTTCTTTTTGTTCTACTTTATTGTCATCGCTAGAGCATGATACTAGTGATACACATAAGATAAGGCTTAGGATAATTCTTTTCATAATAATGTTTTTGTATGTCACAAAGTAACCTCGATTACACCTCATTATACAAGTTGTTCGCATTATGCGTTTGTGAAGCTTAGGTTATATAAACGTTTAGAAAAAAGTAGAACTGTAGGCGTTATTTAATGTAGGGTTAACGACTATTTTGTATCATTTGCTGTACAAGTTTTTAGAAGTAATTTATAAAAACTCTATCTTTAAGGATTCAATTATAAAACTATGAAGAAGTTAGGTTTGTATCTTATGATTCTTGCTCCGATGATCGGCTTTGGACAAAGCTCGAATGGGAGAATACAGGAGTTGTGGAATATTATTCAGAAACAAGAAGAGAATGCTGAGGTAAAGAGCATGTTGCCCAATATACAGGAAGTAAAGAAGTTGTCTAAAAGACACAATGACTATCCTAGTATGATTAAGGCAATGTTCTACGAGGCAAGAGTAAATATCTTAGTCAGTGAAGATGACAAGTATGATGTCAATACAGTCATTAAGCAATTCGCTGAAGAAAGAAGAAATGCTAAAGGAATTAATAAGGCTATTATCGACACGTATATCGCTGAAATATTTAAGCTTTATTACACTGCTAATAAATATAAACTTAGAGGTAGAACAACTTTAGAACAAAGTACAGCTTCTGGTGTTGCATACTGGACTGCTGAGGAGTTTAAGAAAGAAATAGAAAAGTATTATCAAAGTGGACTTTCTCTAGCAGCTAAAGAACAAGGAGAGTCTATTGGTAATTGGGGAGATATGTTTAGCTCTAATGTTTCTAACTTAGGTGTTAATAGGACTAAACTGACAGTGTATGATGCATTGCGTCTAAATTATTTAGACAATTTACAGTATAACTCATTTGATTTGTCAGATGAAGAACGTAGAACACTAGAGCAAAAGAAGGAAGAGTTAAAAGCATCTCTTCTAAAAGATGTAAAAGCTAAGAATGATCCTACACTCTATGTGTATGTAGAGATGTATCTAGCAGCTACTATAGAATCTAGTGAGGATAGAAAAGAGAAGTTTGAAAGCTTATTAGCAGCGTATCCTAATGAGCCTCTTGTGTATGAGGGATATGCTAATTATCTAAATGGAGTAGAATTAGTAGCTCTAATAGATAAGGCTGTAAAGTTATTTCCTAATACAAAAACGGCAGAGAACTTAAGTGCACTGAAGAAGTATACAGAACGCAAACAATACACTTATAATATCAATAAGTATGTGCTAGATAAGCAGGCTA
Source organism: Myroides sp. C4067 (assembly GCF_038039665.1). Lineage (NCBI taxonomy): Bacteria > Pseudomonadati > Bacteroidota > Flavobacteriia > Flavobacteriales > Flavobacteriaceae > Myroides > Myroides sp. C4067. Next base: position 69,714 of record NZ_JBBPHJ010000001.1, on the reverse strand, counting down.
TACCTGTGAGCATAGGACATCAGAATGGGGATAAGGTATATGTGCGCGTGTATAAGAACAACCAGGCTAAGAGAAGTAACAATGTACCCTTTCATAAGGGGATAGAGGCATATAACAGATTAGATAAGGAATATACTTCTATAGATACTTATGCATTGCAGTTGAGTACCTTCACTGATTATGAAATGCACAAGACTGTGGTAGCGTTACATCCATTAGAGGCAGGTAGATACTTTATAGCATTTTCTAATGTTCCTTTTGACCAAATCAAAGAAGGAGAGTCGGATGTACAAGTGAGCCTAGTTAATGTGACACCTAATATTATAGAAATAAACGAAGGGAAATTACGTGCTTATAATAGAAGAACAGGTAAGCCATTAAGCAATATTAGTATTCACATCGCTAATGAAGATGAGAAGCGAACTAATAGTAATTATTGGGAAACGGTGATAACGACAGACTCGAATGGAGAGGCTAATCTTGATTTTGCTAAATCTGATCGATATCTTTATGCTAATATAAAAGGGGAAGAGGTATATTATTCTTCTTATGTATACAATCGCTATCAGCAAGAAGAAAAAGAAGATAATGTACAGTATAAAGCGACTGTACTAACAGATAGAGGTATCTATAGACCAGGACAAGTCTTATATTTTAAATCTATAGTTTCTAAAAAGAGTAAGCTAAGTGAGCAGGTCGTAGCTAAGGCACAAGTATCTATAAAGCTATATGATCCTAATGGAAAGGAATTGACTACACAACAACTGTTGACCAATGAGTTTGGTTCTGTCAATGGACAGTTTGTATTGCCATCTGTAGGTAGATTAGGTAATTATAGTGTTGAAGTCATATTAGGAGAGGAGACTGTAGGATGGAGTCATCTATCAGTAGAAGAGTATAAGCGTCCGAAGTTTGAAGTAGAGTTCGAAAAACCTAAAGAGATCTATAAGCTAAATGAGGAGGTAATAGTAGAAGGAAGTGCAAAGGCTTTCTTAGGGGCTAATATAGATAAGGCGAAAGTAATCTATAGAGTAGAACGACAAGAGATATGGCCTTATTGGATATGTGGACCTTACTACCCAAGTAGATATCTGAATCCTGAGACAATGATTCAGGGAGAGACAATAACGGATGAGAAAGGAAAGTTTACTATCAGCTTTAAGGCGTTGCCTAAAGAAGAAAAAGAAAGTAAGCTGCCTCGTACCTTTACTTATTTTGTCTATGCAGATGTAATAGACCAGAATGGAGAAACACATAGCAGTAGTATAGATGTTGTAGTAGGAGAGAAGAATATAGAGTTAGCTGTTAATCTTCCTTTTATTTCTACAGTAAAGGATTTGAGTAAGTTTACGATTAGTACGAAGAACTTAAATGGGATAGACTACGCTTCTCAAGGGGAGTTAAGTATATTTCCTCTTTTAGCTCCTAATCCTGAGCGTATCTCTGATAATTTTGGTTTAGATAAAGGAGATTATAAGTTGTATGATTACAATGAGTTTGTCTCTCTATTCCCTCATTTAGATTACGGAGATGAGAAAGATACTGCGCAATGGGGAATAGGTAATTCTGTGTTTAGTACATCATTTAATACAGCAGATACAAAAGAGGTGGTATTTAAGGGAGCTAAACAATTGTCTTCGGGTGCGTATATCGTTAAGGGATATGTATACGAGAACGGTGAGAAGAATGAGATAGAGAAACGCTTTACATTAAGAAATGAGGAGTCAAAAGAGCCATCAAAGGTCTTAGTAGAATTAAAAGCAGAGGACAAAGTATATAAAGTAGGAGATAAGGCTAGTGTAGAGATACGTAGTGCTGAGAATAATACGTATGCATTCGTAGAAGTAAAAGCAAACGGTAAACAGGTTTATCAAAAAGTGATGAAGATCAATAAGAGAGGTTCGTCAATAGATATTCCTATTAAACAGGATTATAAGGTAGTAGATGTTTATGCCTTAGCATTAAAGCACAATATAGCAGCACAAGATGCGGCTAGTGTTGCTCTAAAAGGAGAAGAGAGTAAACTGTCTTTAGTTATTGAGTCCTTTAGAGATAAGGTAGAGCCAGGAGCTAAAGAAAAGTGGTCTTTAAAAGTAAAAGGGAAGGAGAAGGAGCAAGTAGTATCTGAAATATTGGCTACTATGTATGATGCTTCTTTAGATCAGTTCGTATCACATAGTCTAAATACTACTCTTAAGGTTCCTGTACATTATTACAACAGACCTTCATTTAGTATGTATGATTTTAGTAATATCAAGGGAATAAGTTACTTTAATTCATTAGCAAGTGAGACAGTAGATTATACTAAGTTTATAATAGATAGACCAATCGTATTTAATACTTACGGCTTAAACTTCCAACCTAAAGTTAGAATTGGTTCTGGAACAATGCGAGTGAGAGGGATGAGTAAGGTGAGTGCTACGAGTGGAGATGCAATGGCTGAAAATATTGTTGCTCTTAAACTTTCATCTCAAGAGGAGTTTAAAGAAACTGCTCCTATGGTTGAGTCTAAGGACGTAAGTAGTGGTGGTAACAGTGTAGAAAAAGCTGATGCCCCTGCGCCGACTATTCGTAAAAACTTACAAGAGACAGCATTCTTTTACCCTACACTAAAGACAGATGAGAATGGTGATGTGAAGTTTGAGTTCACAATGCCTGAAGCTTTGACTAAATGGAAGTTTATGGCTTTTGCTCATACTAAGGATTTGCGTAGTGACTATGCTGAAAAAGAAGTAGTAACTCAAAAAGAGTTAATGGTAGTGCCTAACTTACCTCGTTTCTTACGACAAGGAGATAAGTTAACTTTATCTACTAAAGTAGTTAACCTATCTGATGCTAATAGAAAAGGAAAAGCTACTCTTCAACTGTTTAATGCTTACTCGAATGAGTTGTTGGTAGAGAAAACAGGAGAGTTTTCTGTCAATAAAGAAGAGTCAAGTGCTGTAAGTTGGGATATAGAAGTTCCGAATAGTGTAGATGTAGTATCTTGTAGAATAGTAGCTGTGTCAGATAATTATAGTGATGGGGAAGAGTCTGTACTACCGGTATTGACTAATAGAATGCTAGTAACAGAGACGATGCCTATCTACATCAAAGAAGGACAGAATAAGATATTCAAGTTTAAGGAGTATGAAGCCAATAGAAGTAATACTCTACAGAATCATAAATTGACATTAGAGTTAACGACTAATCCGATTTGGAATGCTGTGTTTGCTTTACCATACTTACAAGAATATCCTTATGATAGCTCAGAGCAAGTGTTTAGTAAAGTGTTTGCTAATGCTGTTGCAACGAAGATATTAAATGACAATCCTAAGATTAAGACAGTCTTCGATCAATGGAATGTAAAAGGAGAGATGTCTTCTAAGTTAGAACAGAATCAAGAGCTGAAGAGTGTACTATTAGCTGAGTCACCATGGGTGAGAGAAGCAACAAGTGAGGCTGAACAAATGAAGCGTATGGCAGTCTTGTTTGATTTGAATAAAATGCAATATGATCTTCAGTCGGATATTGATAAGTTAATCGAGCAACAAAACGAAGATGGAGGATTCTCTTGGTTTAAAGGAGGTAAATCAGACAACTATATTACACAAACTATTGTAGAAGGTTTTGGTAATCTGAAACGCATAGGTGCAATGGATGCGCCTTGGGCAAGTGATGTGAATTATATTTCGATGCTAAAGAGAGCAATAGAGTATATGGATCAGGCACAGTATAAAGATTATGAAGAGCAAGTGAAGTTTGGTGTAAAAGGTAAAGTTCCTAGCTTAGGTACACACTATCTATATGCACGTAGTTATTTTATAGGGGACTTTGGTATCAATGAGAAATACTCTCCTATGATAACAGCTATTCGTCAAAGTATCGAGAGCGAGAAACCTGCTAATAATCTTTATCAAGAGGCTATACGAGCTGTGATAGCAAAGAGATTTGGTTCTGATAAAAAGGCAGAGAGTATTGTTAAGGGGATTATGGAGACAGCCGTAGAGTCTGATGAGATGGGAATGTATTGGAAGAATAATACAGCAGGATGGTTATGGTATCAGGCGCCTATCGAAACTCAAGTAGCAATTCTAGAAGCTACCAACGAGGTAAATAAAGAGAAATACGCTAATGCGATAGAACAGATGAAAGTTTGGTTACTAAAGAATAAACAAACTACTGGATGGAGATCTACTAAAGCTACTACAAAGGCTGTATATGCCTTATTAAATACAGGAAAGTCTTGGTTAGATGCAGAGCAAGGTCTTGAAGTAAAAGTAGGAGGATATCCTATAGATACAGAAGCAAATGCTCAGGCGGGTAGTGGTTATATCAAACAGAGTTGGACTAAAGCTGAGCTGACAGCTAAAAAAGGTGTTGTAGAAGTAAATAAGACATCTCCTGGTATTGCTTATGGCGCGATGTACTGGCAGTACTTTGAAGATTTAGATGCTATTAATACAGCAGAGACAGGTATTAAGTTAACTAAAAAACTATATGTAAAAACTAATACAGAGCAGGGTCAAGTACTACGTGAGATCACTAAGGAGTCTCCAATTAAAGTAGGTGATGTGGTGACAGTACGTTTAGAGATAAGTACAGATAGGAATATGGACTATGTTCACTTAAAAGATATGCGTGCTAGTGGCTTTGAACCTACGAATGTACTATCAGGGTATAGATGGAAAGGAGAGTTCGGATACTATGAAGAAACGAGGGACGCATCTACGAATTTCTTTATATCGAGATTGAGAAAAGGAAGTTATGTATTCGAGTATGAGTTAAGAGCTAATGTAAGTGGTCAATTCTCGAATGGTATTACAACCATGCAGAGTATGTACGCACCAGAGCTAAGTGCTCATAGTGAAGGCATCAGAGTAGAGATTAAGAACTAGTGTAGTTAGATAAATAAACAGAAGGAGGTTTGCTGAGGTAAACCTCCTTTTTTATTAGGTATACTTCTTGTTGTAGGTTAAGTGTTTAAGGGGTGATGAGGTTGTAAATTTGTAATACAAAAAACAAAGAGATATGAAAACAAGAAATATTAAACAAGTAGTAAAACCACAACCAGCACATTTTGTAGGAGATGGTTTTAGAGTGCACAACTTTATTCCAAGTATGCCTAATATGAATATGCAACAGATGGATCCTTTCATCATGTTTGATTATAATTCTAAATACACATTTGGGCCTTCAGAAATCCCAAGAGGTGTAGGAGTTCACCCACATAAAGGGTTTGAGACTGTAACGATAGCATATAAAGGACGTGTAGAACATGGAGATAGTAGCGGAGGTGGAGGTATCATAGGGGAAGGTGATGTACAGTGGATGACTGCAGCGTCTGGAGTTTTACACAAAGAGTTTCATGAAACAGAATGGAGTAAAACAGGTGGTGAGTTTCAAATGGTACAGTTATGGGTGAACTTAAAGAGAGAAGATAAGAAAGGACCTGCTAAGTATCAGACAATAGAACATGATAAAATGGCAAAATATACATTGCCTAATGGGGGAGGGGTAATCGAAGTGATAGCAGGAGACTATAATGGAACTAAAGGAACAGCTTCTACATTCTCGCCTATTCACATGTACAATTTAAAAGCAAAAGTAGGTACAAGTACTAACTTTAGCTTTCCTTCAGGGTACACTACTTTATTGTTAGTATTAGAAGGTGAAGTAAAAGTAAATGGAACAGCAGTAGCTACAGATCATGTGGCGCACATGGAGAGAGAAGGAGAAGAGTTTACGGTAGAAGTTACTAAAGATACTGTAGTCTTAGTAATCTCAGGAGAACCTTTAAATGAACCAATAGCACACTATGGACCATTCGTAATGAATACAACAGATGAGTTGGTACAAGCAGTAGATGACTTTAACTCTGGGAAGTTTGGAGATCTTGCATAATAATAAATTTCATAATAAGTAAGGTGACTATATTTTTATAGTGGTTTTGTTTTGGTGAAGGGAGAGGTATGGATTGCCTCTCCCTTTTTTTGTGGATGTAAAATAGCTGTTTATAGCTATTGCATATTGACTAGGTATGTTTTTACATTTGTCATATTAATCGATAGGTATGAAAAAAGTAGGGATTATATTATTTGCACTAGCACTTTTGACAGTTAGTTGCAAGGATAAAGAGGTTCAAACAGAAGCTGTAGAAGAGACTCAAATAGTGATTCCTCAAGTACAGCCAGTGACAGCAGACTTAAAGCTAGCGGCAGACAATATGGATGTCTACATGGAGTCAGAAGATAAGATGATGGTAACTTTAGGAGATGCAGATCAATTGCGTCTTCAAAAGGCAATACAAATCATCGGAAATATGAATGTCATCTATACAGAAGATGAGGGAATAGATCATGATAAGACAGATGCAGCTTTCTTAAAAGAGGTAGGAGGTCAAACTTTTAAAGAAGTATGTAAAGTAGCAGAAGGATATCTTAAAGCTGATCAACAACGCGAGTTTGACCGTATCAATGCAATATTAGAGAGTATAAAGGATCCTAAAGCGGATGCTGATATAGAGCGTTACAATGAGGTACAACATGATCTTAAAGAGGCTAATAAAATACCTGTTACACTAGATGCTTATACTTATAGTGAAGAGTGTTTTTTATAGTTTACAATTGATGATTAGTAGTTTGCTGTAGAGACGGCAATACATTGCGTCTACCACCTAGTAACCACAATATAGATAATCCTTAATAAAACAACTAAGCCCATTGCAACGCAATGGGCTTAGTTGTTCAATGTAGCTAACAGCTAAACGGTCTACAGCTATTAACTGTAAACCGTCCATCGTTAACCTATAACAATCCCGCTCTTTTTAATAAAGCATCCGGAGTAGGTTCTTGACCTCTGAATTTTTTGTATAATGTCATTGGGTGATCAGTACCTCCCTGAGACAACACATAATCTTTAAACTTAGTAGCTACTTCTTTATTGAAGATACCATTAGCTTTAAAGTAAGCAAATGCATCAGCATCCAATACCTCTGCCCATTTATAACTGTAGTATCCAGATGAGTAACCACCTTGGAAGATATGAGAGAATGAAGTACTCATTGCATTTTCTTTTACATCAGGATATTGTTGAGTAGAGGCAAATTGTTTTGTTTCGAAGTCTTTTAGACTCGTGATAGTAGTAGGGTCTTGACCATGCCATCCCATATCTAATAAACCGAAGCTCAACTGACGTACAGTAGCTATCCCCTCTAAGAAGCTCGCACTCTCTTTGATTTTTTCTACTAATTCCATAGGGATAGTCTCTCCTGTCTGATAGTGTTTAGCGAATAGCTCTAAAGCTTCTTTCTCATAACACCAGTTCTCCATCACTTGGCTAGGCAACTCTACGAAGTCCCAATATACATTAGTTCCTGATAGAGATGGGTAAGTGGTATTTGCTAACATGCCGTGTAGTGCATGCCCAAACTCGTGGAATAGAGTAGTCACTTCGTTAAAGGTAAGTAACGATGGCTTAGTCGCAGTTGGCTTAGTGAAGTTACATACGATAGAGATATGTGGTCTTTCATTGATACCATCTTTGATATATTGGTTTTTGAATGAAGTCATCCATGCACCATTTCTCTTTCCTTTACGTGGGAAGAAGTCAGTATAGAATACCGCTATGAAGTCCCCTTGTTCGTTCGTTACCTCAAATGTACGTACATCTGCATGATACTTCTCTATAGTCTGTACTTCTGTAAAAACTAATCCGTATAGCTTATTTGCTACTTGGTAAGCACCGTCTAATACATTCTCTAACTGGAAGTATGGTTTAAGTAATTCATCATCTAAGCTAAAGCGCTCTTGTTTTAACTTCTCAGAGTAGTATGAACCATCCCATTTCTCTAACACATCTACTTTGTCTGTTTTTTGAGCAAAAGCAGTTAATTCGGCAAACTCTTTATCTGCAGCAGGCTTAGCCTTTGCTAATAGCTCCTCTAAGAAAGCACTAACTTTATCTGGGCTTTGTGCCATACGCTCTTCTAATACGAAGTGAGCATGTGTAGCATATCCCAATAGATTAGCTCTCTCATGACGTAGGTTTACGATCTTTAAGACATTAGCTTCATTGTTGTGCTCATTATCTTGAAAGGCTTTTTTACCTGAAGCGATAGCCATCTCTTTACGCAACTCACGATTATCAGCATAGGTCATAAAAGGGATATAACTAGGATAGTCTAATGTGAATATCCATCCCTCTTTACCTTCTTGTTCTGCTAAAGCTCTTGCCTCTTCTATAGCGCCTTCAGGAAGACCAGCTAAGTCTTTCTCCTCAGTGATGTGCAGTTGGTATTTATGTGTTTCTGCTAATACGTTTTCTCCAAACTTTAGGGCTGTAGTAGACAGTTCTGCATCTATTGCTCTTAATCTTTCTTTTTTATCTTCTGATAACAATGCACCATTGCGGACAAAGCTTTTATAATTCTTTGTCAATAAGGTTTCTTGTTCTATAGTAAGGTTCAGTGTCTCCTTTTGCTCATAAACTGCTTTTACACGTTTAAATAACTCTTCGTTTAAAGAGATATCATTGCCTAATGCAGATAACATAGGAGCTACCTCTTGTGCTATTTTCTGCATCTCATCGTTGGTCTCTGCAGAGTTCAGGTTAAAGATGATATTAGACAATACATCTAATTCCATCCCTGAGTAGGCTAATGCCTCTAGTGTATTCTCAAAGGTAGGTGTTGCAACGTTAGCCGTAATAGTGTCTATCTCTGCTTTTGTATCTTGTATTGCTTTTTTGAAAGCAGGTATATAGTCTTCCGTTTTAATTTGAGTAAATGGTGCTGTACCATGAACGGTGTTAAATGGATTGTTCAATGCCGACATATTTTCTAATTTATTTTTATACTATAAAAGTAAGTTTTTTTTAAATAATGGTTAGTTAATAATATTGGAATGTTTTTTGCACTAGGTGTGAATAATCACATATTAATCAATTTTTAAATTAATATGTTTGTTATAATAGATAATTAATCAATATGTTATGATGGAAATATCATCAAAGGATGTAGACATTCTGAGAAGTGAAGTAAATGAAGCTATTAGATTAGGTACATTAACGGATAAGCAACTACAAGTTATCTATGATAATAAGTTGTTTAATATGTTTGTGCCTGAATATTTAGGAGGCCTAGGAGTTAGTTTGATTGAAGCTTTACAGGTGGAAGAACAGTTGGCTAGAATAGATGGTAGTCTAGGGTGGACAGTGACCATGTGTGCTGGTGCTAATATGTTCGTAGGATATTTAGAAAGCTTTCTTGCCAAAATGATTTTCCAAGACCCTAAAGTATGTTTTGGAGGAAGTGGACAGATAGATGGTATCGCTAAGGTATCCAGAGATGGGTATATAGTGAATGGTACTTGGGATTATATCGTCGGATTACCACATTGTACTGTATTGACCTTGAACTGTCATATTGAAGAAAAAGGAGAATTGCTTTATAAGGAAGATGGTTCGCCTTATTTTAAAACGTTTTTCTTCTTTCCTAAGGAGATTAATGTTATTGAAGATTGGCAGTCTGTCGGGTTAAAAGCTACTGCGAGCCACAGCGTCAATATCAAAGACTTTAGGGTAAGTAGTAATCGTGCTTTTGAGATAGATAGTAATCATCCTGTTATCAACGAACAGATCTATCACTATCCCTTTATGTCGTTTGCATTGTTAACCTTGACTGCAAATCATTTGGGCATGCAAGAGCATTTTATGGATGAACTAAGAAAGTACTTTACAGGAGAGTTGTATAATAAATATTTTGAGTTTAAAGATGAATTGTTCTATCAATATGAAGAGAAATTCCTTGAGAGAAGAGCAGCCTTCTATCGATTAGCTCAGTCCTCTAGTGATGAGATAGCATTAAATGGGAAGTTAACAGAGCAGACTACTGCTGATATTGAGAAGATGTGCAAAGGTCTAGTCTATAAAGGACGTAATGCTGTTCTGAAAGTCGTGCCTTATTTAGGTATGGGAGCGATGAATTATACTACAGAGATGAACCGTATCATAGGAGATATTCTCACAGCGAGTCAGTTTAGTTTATTATTACCAGAAAATTTAGAATAGAGAAAAATAGAGCAATTTGAAGAGATCTCATCAGTATTACTGATGAGGTCTTTTTTGTTTAAAGTGTTTTAATGCGGTAGCTTTGTTGTTGATAAAACAACATATTATGAGACAGTATCTAAGTGATGCCGATGTGCAAATACTTAAAGACAATATAACTACAGCAGAACAATTAGGTCATCTAACAACAGAACAACTAGAAGTGCTGTATAGAAACAATTTATTCAACCTATTTGTGCCTAAACAATATAATGGATTAGAACTAGACTTTATAGATGCACTAAGGGTAGAAGAGCAATTAGCTACTATAGATGGGAGTTTAGGATGGACAGTGACGCTATGTGCAGGAGCTAATATGTTTGTAGGCTTTTTAGATCCTAATGAAAGTAATAAAGTCTTTCAAGACGCTAAGGTGTGTTTTGGAGGTAGTGGTAAGGTAAGTGGAGTAGCAAGAGAAGAAGGAGAATATTACCTTATCAATGGGACTTGGGATATCGTTACAGGACTACAGCATTGTACAGTTTTTACAGCGAATTGTCATCTTGAAGTCAATGGGGAATTGCAGTATGATGCAGAAGGAAGACCTGTGTATAAGTCATTTTTCTTTTTGCCTTCTGAAGTAACAACTAAGAACAGTTGGGATACCTTAGGACTAAGAGCTACAGGGAGTCATTCTATCGTGGCAGAAGGATTATGCGTACCTAAATCACGTAGCTTTAGTATCACGAGTGAGGCATGTACTATCGACACCCCACTTTATAAGTTTCCTTTTTATCCGTTTGCGAAGTTTACATTAGCTGTGAATCAGTTGGGAATGCAATACCACTTTCTACAAGAAGTAGAGGTATATTTTAATAAACTCAAAGGAGGTGTTTATGAACAGTTCCAGACAGAATTGTTAGTGAAACTACAGACAGCATATCACGCGCGTAGAGAAGCTTTTTATGATTTAGCATCTACTACATGGCAGAAAGTACAAGAAGGTATTGAACTGACAGAAGAAGAGTGTAATACTATAGATAAACTGTGTAAAGAAGTGGTGTATCAAGGGAGAGATGAGGTGATACAGCATTTACCTTATCTTGGGATGTACGGAGTGAATAATAGCTCTCCTATAAGTAGAATCGTCAGAGATATATTAACAGCATGCCAACACAGCCTGTTTCTTTAATTACGATTTTCAAATTACGAATTACAAATGGTTTGCCTACGGCATCAAGTATGTATATCACTTCTAATAGAAATATAATATTAGGGGGGTACTGTACATATTCAATATTAGATGCCCATGAGTATACTCATCTGTTATGTGTTTTTTGAGGGTAATGTAAGATCTCATCTTTACGTTTAATTATTTCAAATTACGAATTACGCTTTGTTGACCTGAAAAATAAATGTAAATGAAGCGTTTTTTATTGAAAAGAATAACTATGAGTTGTAAATATTATTTGGCACTCTCTAGTTTAGCTTTAAGTGATATTTGGATGCTACCTATGAGTTTTAGTAATTCTTCAATATCTTTTAATAAACTGTTTTTTTCTTTAGGTGTAAAGTAATCTGTTTCTGCTAAAAGACGTATCCAGTAATGAGTTTCACGAGCTTCTTTGTAAGCAATAGATAATTTAGAAAGAAAGTCTTTTTCACTTTGCGCACCAATAGTTTCTTCAATGTTAGCACCAATAGAAGTTCCTGAACGAAGTAATTGTTTGCTTAATATGTATTCCTTCTTTTCGGTAGTTAAATGTTGGTAAACTTTAATTATTCTTACAGCGAATTTAAAACTCTTAATCTGTATAATATTGTCTTCTTTCATGCTTAATTAAGCTATAGAGGATTGTTTTATTTAAAGTATTACAACGCTCCTCGTGCTAACTGCGATTACCTACGTAATTCGTAATTAGCTCGAAGAGCGCCGTAATTCGTAATTATTTAATTGACTCTGCTGCTTTAAGCACCGCTTCTCTTAATCCATTTTTATAGTCTACCATCTTATTGCGAAGGTCTTCATTTTGACTACCTAATATCTGTATCGCTAGAAGACCAGCATTTTTAGCACCATTAAGGGCTACTGTAGCTACAGGTACACCACCAGGCATCTGTAAGATAGATAGTACACTATCCCATCCGTCGATAGAGTTACTAGATTTAACAGGTACTCCGATCACAGGAAGTGGAGACATAGAAGCTACCATACCAGGTAAGTGTGCTGCTCCTCCTGCTCCTGCGATGATCACATTGATACCACGCTTATGAGCATTAGAAGAGAAGTCTACTAGTTTCTCAGGTGTTCTGTGAGCAGATACGATATCCACGTCTACTTCTACACCGAATTCTTTAATAATATTGATTGCATCTTGCATTACAGGCATATCAGATGTACTGCCCATTACTACTGCTATTTTCATAAGATTTATTTGCTGATTACTTTAATAGTTTCTTTTACTTGCTGAGCTATTTCTCTAGCTTTAATCATATCGCTATTCACGATCGTTACATGTCCCATCTTTCTAAAAGGACGAGTCTCGCGTTTGCCATAGATATGAGGAGTCACACCTTCTATCGCTAAGATATCTTCCATTCCTTCATAATACACTTGTCCTGTATAGCCTTCAGCACCTACTAAGTTTACCATGATACCAGCCACTTTGCTATCTGTATTCCCTAAAGGCAAATCTAGAATAGCACGGATGTGTTGTTCGAACTGAGAAGTATAGCTTGCCTCTATAGAGTAGTGTCCAGAGTTATGAGGACGAGGAGCCACTTCATTCACTAGTACATCGTCATCTTGCGTTTGGAACATCTCCACAGCCAATAAACCTACATGATTAAATTTTTCAGAAACTTGAAGAGCGATAGCTCTTGCCTTATCTGCTACAGCGCTATCGATACGCGCAGGACAAATCACATATTCTACTTGGTTAGCCTCTGGGTGGAACTCCATTTCTACTACAGGGTATGTTTTGATTTCTCCAGAAGCAGAACGAGCTACGATAACAGCTAATTCATTTTTAAAAGGAACCATCACTTCAGCGATACACTCTACATTAGGTAGTGCATCTAAGTCAGTAATCGTGCGAACTACTTTTACTCCATTACCATCATACCCAAACTGAGCTGACTTCCATACGAATGGCATCGTTACTTCATTAGCTGTAGCTGCTGTTTTTAGAGCTTCTATATCAGAGAATCTCTTATAAGGAGCAGTTGGGATATTATGAGTAGTATAGAAATCTTTTTGATTTCCTTTATTTTGGATTAATCGAAGTGTCTTAGGAGAAGGGAATACTTTAAGCCCTTCTTCTTCTAACTTATCTAGTGCGTCTAAGTTGACATTTTCTATTTCGATCGTTAAGACATCTACTGTTTTACCAAAGCGATAAACAGTTTCAAAATCCATTAAATCCCCTTGGAAGAACTGATGTGCTCCATACTGAGAAGGGGCATCTTTACTAGGGTCTAGTACATTGGTAGCGATGTCAAATTTACGAGTGTCATATAGGAGCATTTTACCTAATTGACCTCCTCCTAATATTCCCAAACGGAAATCAGTAGAAAAGTAATTCATTGTGTAGTTGTATTGTTATTGAGCAAAGATAATTTAAAAATATAAAAGAGTAAGTCTAAAATTCACCTCATGCCTAGTTTGGTTTTATATTTAAGGGTAAGATGTAATGAACATTGATTTTGGAAAGTGCTTATTCTATTTAAAAATGATTTTGAAGAGCTTAGTCTGGTTATCTAGAGTATGTTATTGGATGGAGGTGATATATAATATAGGTGTAAAGATTATAGGGGAAGATGTGTCTTTTTTACCTTTTTGGGAGAGGTGGTCGGCATGTGGTCGGCTAGTGATAGGCATTTGGTCGGCTTAAAAGTACCAAAAATAGCCTATCACTACCCGAGCAGATTGATATCACTTACTGATCAAGGTATATATGAATGGAGAATAGAGGAATAGTTCAAAGGGTATGAATGTATTAATGATGGATTGAGATATTTTTTATGTGGAAGTAAGAGTTTTATCCGCTATATCTAAGTATGACAAGCTATCGTAGAAGAGATAATGAGAGTTTGATAAGAATAGAATTATATTCTCGTAAGAAATAGTGTGAAAAGTTTTTTAAAGAAGTGTTATTTGTATAGTTAATAAAGGAGGTTTTTGTGATTAATTTTTAGTTAATATGTTGTTTGTTTGATGATAGTTGTAGTTTTATGGGGTATTGATTGGTTATTTTTGATTTCAGTATGGTAATAAAATATTAAATAAATATTTTTTAGTTAAAAAAATTAACTTATATTTGGTAGGTTATGAGTTGTGAATTGGCTCATTAAAATTGAAATTACGTTTTAAGTAGTGAAAATAATCTCAACGATAGAACTATAAACTTTGGTTTTAGAGTTAGATTGAATTAGTTTGTTTTAGACGTAGCGTGTAATAGCGCTACGTTTTTTGTTTTTAAAAACAAATGGCCAAAAAGTAAATTATTGAGGTTTATTTTTTGGTTATTTAGGTTAAATCCTTTGCATAGAAACGAATAAACCTGTATTCTTTTTGTATATTTGCAAATTACGAACAACTTCGACACAATGGAAATACAAGTATTGGATAAAGTGTTTGTTCCTTTTATTTCTAGGGAACAGATTGATACTAGATTGCGTGAAATCGCAGAACAAATAGAAATGGATATGAACGGAGATGTTCCTGTATTTATAGGGGTTCTAAACGGTTCGTTTATGGTTATTTCTGATTTGGTGAAGCATTATAAAGGCTCATGTGAAATGAGTTTCGTTAAAATGGCTTCATATATAGGAACTCAATCAACTAATCAAGTTAATCAGTTATTAGGACTTGATATAGATGTTACTGATAGAAGAGTAGTTATTATAGAAGATATCGTAGATACTGGGAATACACTAGTAGCGTTAAAGAAATTATTTGATCAACATAAACCTAGTGAAGTACGTATATGTACGTTATGTTTAAAACCAGAGGCTTATACGAAAGATATTCATTTAGATTATGTAGCTTTTGAGATTGAGAATAAGTTTATCGTAGGATATGGAATGGACTATGATAAGTACGGTAGAAATATACCAGAGATATACCAAATTAAAGAATAAAGATTAGACTAACAGAATAAACAATAAATAATGATTGCAATAGTTTTATTTGGAAAACCAGGTGCTGGGAAAGGTACACAGGCTGAGTTTTTAAAAGAAAAGTATAATTTAACACATATCTCTACAGGAGATGTATTCCGTTTTAACTTAAAAAACGATACTGAGCTAGGTAAACAAGCTAAAGTATATATGGATCAAGGAGAACTAGTTCCGGACAGTGTTACAATTAATATGTTGGCAGAAGAGGTGAGCAAGAATATGGATAAATCAGGATTCTTATTTGATGGTTTTCCTCGTACAATTGCTCAAGCTGAAGCATTAGAAAAACTATTGAATGAGAAAGGAATCACTTTTGCAGGAACTGTAGGTTTAGAGGCTGATGATGATGTATTAGTAGCACGTATCCTAGAGAGAGGTAAGACTAGTGGTAGAGCTGATGACCAAGATGAGGCTAAGATCCGTACACGTTATACAGAGTATAATGAGAAGACAGCTCCTCTTATCGCGTTCTACGAAGCAAAAAATAAATTCTACGCTGTAGATGGAATAGGTTCTATCGAAGAAATTACAGGACGTTTAAGCAAAGTTATAGATACTTTAATATAAGGTACTTTATAACATTCGCTAAAAAATATTACATTTGCCGCCCAATTCCTATTGTATGGTGCAATAAGGACGAAAAAAATTAAAGGAAATGACTGAAGGGAATTTTGTCGATTACGTAAAGATATATGTAGCTTCTGGTAAGGGAGGTAGAGGATCTACACACTTACACAGAGAAAAATTTATTGAAAAAGGTGGACCTGATGGTGGTGACGGAGGTCGCGGAGGTCACGTATACATAGTCGGAAACGAAGGCTTATGGACTTTATTTCACCTTAAATTTGCACGTCATATTAAAGCAGGTCACGGTGGTGATGGAGGAAGTTCTAGAAGTACAGGGTCAGATGGTGACGATAGAATTATCGAGGTGCCATTAGGAACTGTAGTGAAGGACAAAGAGACAGGTGAAGTATTATTCGAAATTACAGAACACGGTGAAAAGAGAATCGTAGCCGAAGGAGGTAAAGGAGGATTAGGTAACTGGCATTTTAGATCATCTACTAACCAGACTCCTAGATATGCGCAACCTGGGTTGCCTAGTGAAGAACTAGATGTGATATTAGAATTAAAAGTATTAGCTGATGTCGGATTAGTAGGATTCCCTAATGCAGGTAAATCTACATTACTATCTGTACTTACTTCAGCTAAACCAAAGATAGCGGATTATCCGTTTACAACACTGAAGCCTAACTTAGGTATCGTGTCGTATAGAGATTTTAAATCTTTTGTGATTGCAGATATTCCTGGTATTATCGAAGGAGCTGCAGAAGGTAAAGGTTTAGGTCATTACTTCTTAAGACATATCGAGAGAAACTCTACTTTGTTATTCATGGTGCCTGCGGATGCTGATGATATTAAAAAAGAGTATGACATCTTAATAGATGAGCTAAGAAGATATAATCCAGAAATGCTGGATAAAGATCGTCTTTTAGTAGTTACTAAGTGTGATATGCTAGATGATGAGCTTAAATCAGAATTAAAAGAACAGCTAGATGCTGAATTAGATGGAGTACCATATATGTTTATCTCTTCTGTGGCTCAACAAGGGCTGATGGAGTTAAAGGATAAATTATGGGAAATGTTGAATAAATAATATTAAATTAAGGGAATTACCTTTTATTCCCTATTGGCAGGAGGAAGGTGAGAAAAATGTGAATGTTATTTGTTGTTATACGGCAAGTTATAAGTTAAAATTTGTTTTTTTTGTATATATTTACATCAAACTGAAAATATATATTTAGAGAAATAAACAAAATATGCTAACATTAATTTTTCTCACTTTTGTACTTGCTTTTGGAGTGTTATTTCTAAAGAAGTTTGTACAAACTAAATTTGTAGCATTAATATCCCTACTTCCATTTTCAATTTTTTTATATCTATTATCTTTTTTACGTTCTGTAAAAGACGGATTTAATAGTGTCCTATTTAGCACTGAATGGATTCCTTCATTAGGTATCAATTTAGACTTTAAAATAGACGGTCTATCACTTTTGTTTGGATTATTGATTTCTGGAATTGGAACATTGGTATATTTATATGCTTCTTCTTATTTAAGAGGGCATCCTCTGTTACACCGTTTTATTTGCTACCTCACTGTTTTTATGGGAGCAATGTTAGGAGTCGTTACTTCTGACAATCTAATCACCTTGTTTATTTTTTGGGAGCTTACGAGTATAAGCTCATTCTTCTTGATTGGTTTTAATAATGAAGAAGAAGAATCTAGAACGAGTGCATTATGGGCTTTAGCCATTACAGGGTTAGGAGGATTCTTCTTACTGTCCTTTGGTGTCATAGTTGGAACTATATCCGGAACATATTCTATACACGAGTTATTAGGACAGAGTGATGTGTTACGAGAGAGTCCTTTCTACTTATTAATTATCATTTTCTTATTCATAGCAGCTTTTACTAAGTCTGCACAATTCCCTTTTCACTTTTGGTTGCCAGGAGCGATGAAGGCTCCTACACCTGTATCAGCGTATCTACACTCTGCTACGATGGTGAAGGCAGGTGTATATTTAGTAGCTAGATTCACTCCTATACTAGGAGGTAAGATGGAGTGGAACACAATCTTACTGGTAGTAGGTGGTGTGACGATGCTATTCGGCGCTTTTCACAGTGTCTTTAGAAAAGATATGAAAGGAATATTAGCTTACTCTACTATATCTGCCTTAGGACTATTAATGTTCTTGTTAGGGATAGGTACTCAGATAGCGCTATATGCTATGGCGGTATTCGTATTAGCACACGCATTGTATAAAGCAGCTTTTTTCTTGATTACAGGTATTATAGATCACGCTTTACATACCCGTGATATTAACGAGTTGGGAGGACTGCGTAAGTATTTCCCTCTGTTAAGTGTTGCAGCTGTTGTTGCTGCATTATCATGTGCAGGTATTCCTCTGACTTTTGGGTTTATTGGGAAAGAGTTGATCTATGAGAGTGGACTTCATTATATGGATGAGACTTTAGCGATAATATTAGTAGGTGCCTTATTCTTCACAAATGTGTTTTTGACGGGCTCAGGTTTCTTAATTGGTATAAAACCTTTCTTCGGTAAAGCGACTAAGAATGTCTGTATCTCTCATCAACCTGATTGGGCACTTATAGCTCCTCCTGTAGTATTAGGATTCTTTACCTTACTATTAGGAGTATTACCAGCTATAGCGTATCACGAAATCATCATAGCGACCTTTAGTGCTATGTACGGTTCTGTAGTAGAGATGCCACTAGCGATATGGCATGGTGTAAATACTAGCTTATTATTAAGTGGATGTACGATCGTGCTGGGTACGATAGTGTATATCATCTTTAAGAGATGGAAGAACCCGCTATGTGTAGTAGAGAACTTCGAAAAAGTATCTCCTAAGAATATATTCTCTATCATCGTAGAGTTCTTCAGAGTATTAGCTTATCGTTATACTTGGATCTTCCACAACGGATATCTAAGATCTTATCTAGCAGTAATCATTGTTTTCTTTGTGGGATTAGTAGGATATAAGTTATTTGCAGATGTACCACTACGTGTGAACACGACAGGGCTGTCTGAGTTTAGAGCTTATGAGTTAGTCGTATTCTTAATTGCGGTAGTAGCAATTGTCTTTGCAATAAATACATCATCAAGATTGACAGCAATTGCAGCTACTGGAGTAGTAGGGTATTGTATCTGTTTAATATTCGTATTCTACGGCGCGCCTGATTTAGGAATGACGCAGTTCGCTATTGATACATTGACTACAGTACTATTTATTTTGGTACTGTTTAAGTTACCTCCATTCTTAAAACTAGGTAATAGGAAGATACAGTTTAGAGATGCAGTTATTTCTATTGCATTCGGTGTTTTGATTTCTATTATTACTTTACAAGCTTTAGTATCTCCAGCAGATAAGGATATCAGTAGATATTATGCAGAAAACGTATATGTGCTAGCTAAAGGTAAGAACGTGGTGAATGTTATTCTAGTTGACTTTAGAGGATTTGATACCATGATAGAGACGATAGTATTATCTATCGCAGCATTAGGAGTATTCAGTATGTTAAAATATAGAGAAGATGAAGAATAAGACTAAGTACGATATAAAGAAGATGGACTCAACGATATTGAGGACAGCGACTAATTATTTATTGCCTCTGTTATTATTATTCTCTCTTTTTGTATTACTGAGAGGACATTATTTATCAGGAGGAGGTTTTGTTGGAGGATTGATAGCGTCTATAGCATTTGTGTTACACGCTTTTGCTTATACGACTAGAAGAACATTGAGACTGTTTCAGATTCCGCCACGTATGTTGATACCTATAGGCTTGACAATTTCTTTTATAAGTGGTTTTTTGCCTGTGATATTGGGAAGACCTTTTATGACAGGAGTATGGTTCGCAGATAATGTAGCAGTTATAGGCTCAGTGGGGACTGCTTTGTTTTTTGATATTGGAGTCTATTTAGTGGTAGTTGGTGTTGTGCTAACTATATTATTAACTATTTCAGAAAGTGAATAAAAGAGATAAGTATGGAATTACTATTAGTATTATTAGTTGGAATCTTATATTCTGCAGGTATATACTTGATCTTGCGTAGAAGTATGGTTAAGTTACTTTTAGGGTTTATGATGCTAGGTAATGGCGCCAATATATTGATCTTCTTAATGGGGGAGTTAACCAAAGGGAAAGCACCAATCATTAACGGAGAGAGTAAGCATTTTACAGATGTATATGCAGACCCAGTGCCCCAAGCACTAATCTTGACAGCCATAGTTATCAGTTTTGGGTTGACAGCTTTTGCTATTATTCTATTGAAGAAAGTACATGAGACAACAGGAACTGATGATTTAGATTCACTTAATATCCAAGATTTAGATATATGATTTCGAACTTTATATTAGCTCCTATATTAGCACATATGCTGACGGCTATTGTACTGTTGTTCTTCTGGAAGAATGTACAGGCACAGAAGACTGTGAGTGTAATAGGTAACATCATCGGCTTCTTTGTGAGTTTGAGGTTGTTTACCCTAATATGGGAAAATGGAAATATGACTTTACAAATGGGAGGCTGGGAAGCACCATTTGGAATTACCTTCGTAGGTGATATGTTGAGCGCTACGATGGTGATGCTTACTGCTATAGTGTCATTAGCTGTAGGTATATACTCAACGGCTGCGACTAATATTAGCCGTATACGATATGGACACTTCTTTATCTATCACTTCCTAATTATGGGGTTGATGGGAGCCTTTTTGACAGGAGATATATTTAATCTTTATGTGTGGTTTGAAGTAGTGATTATTTCTTCTTTTGTTTTATTGACATTAGGAGGAAAAAAGAGACAGATGGAAGGTGCTGTGAAGTACGTAACCATGAATATGTTAGCTTCGGTAATCTTCTTAACAGCCATCGGGATTCTATATGGGATAACAGGTAGTCTGAATATTGCAGACCTACCTGAACATGTAGCAGCAGTGGAGAATAGAGGATTAGTAACAGTAACCGCATTGTTGTTCTTTGTTGGTTTTGGTATTAAGTCAGCAGTGTTCCCAATGTACTTCTGGTTGCCATCGTCTTATCATACACCACCATCAGCTATCGGTGCTGTGTTTGGAGGATTGTTGACTAAGATGGGAGTGTATTCTATGATAAGAGTATTCACAGTAGTATTCGAACCTGATGACTTTGTATTACAAGTATTTATAGTTATTGCTATTCTTACCATGATAAGTGGAGCACTAGGAGTGATCAATAAGCGTAATATTAGAAGAATACTATCTTACTTTATTGTTTGTCATATAGGGTATCTGATAGCAGGTATTGGTATTTATACAGAGCTAGCTTTTGTAGGAGTAGTGTTCTATCTAATCCACGATGTTATTGTGAAGAGTAACTTCTTTATGATGAGTGGTCTGATACAGAAAATACGTGTAACACAAGATATTTATCGATTAGGAGGGTTCTATAAGGATTACCCTAAGTTGTCTATCGTCTTTGCGATTATCCTATTCTCTCTAGCAGGTATACCACCGTTGTCTGGGTTCTGGCCAAAGATTCTTTTGTTCCAAGAAGCCTTTAAGCAGGAGAGTTATGTGTTATTAGGGACATTGATATTTGCGAGTTTTATTACTTTATTTATTGTAGCTCGTATTTGGTCAGAAGTGTTTTGGAAAGATTTGCCAAAGCCGAATGCGGAAGAGGTAGACTATTTCGCACCGTTCCATACTAGAGGTAAAATAGCTTTAGTATTACCAGTTATTGGGTTAGCTGTAGTATCCTTGTTGATCGGGTTTAATGCCTCTTTTGTATTTAAAGTAGCAGAGCGTGTAGCATACGAACTAATGAATCCGTCAATCTATATAGAATCAGTAATGCATCATTTAAAATAAGCAGATTATGTTGAAGTATTTTTTACTTAATTTATTATTGACATTTGTCTGGGTTGCTTTAACAGGACAGTTGAATTATTCTAACTTCATCTTTGGAGGTGCGGCAGGATTCTTTATTTTATGGATGTTAACAAGACGATCTAAGCAAGCAGATAAGGAATACTTTTATCGTGTACCGAAGATTATGATCTTTATTCTCTATTTTATTTATGATATGATGGAGGCTAACTTACGTGTGGCGATAGATGTAATGACACCTAATTATCATACGACACCTGGTATCATTAAGTATAATCTAGATGCTAAGACAGATTTTGAGATTACGATGTTGACCAATATCATTGCCTTAACTCCGGGTACTATGGTGATCGATATTGCGGAAGATAAAAGTTATGTTTATATACATACTATGTATTTGAGAGATAAACACAAGTTTATTAAGAATATGAAAGAGAGAACAGAAACTAAACTATTAGAGATATTGCGATGACAGTAGAAGATTATTTAATATATGTAATTATGCCTATCATCAGCTTGTCTTTAATCTTCATATTTATAAGATTTCTAAAAGGACCAAGTGTATCAGATAGAGTAGTCGCTCTAGACTTACTGATTACAGTAGGGGTAGGGGTTATTGGAGTGTTTAGCTTGATTGCTAATGACCCAATATTCTTAGATGTAGCAATGATATTGGCATTAATAGCATTCTTGAGTACAGTGGCTTTTGCCTATTATTTATTAAAGAGAAATAGAGATGATTGATATTTTAATAATGATATTAAGTACTGTAGGAGCAGTATTTGTGTTAATAGCTTCCATAGGAATAGTACGTATGCCTGATTTCTATACTAGACTGTCTATTACGATTAAGGCAGCGACTTTAGGTATCGGGTGTATTCTTACAGCGGCAGCTATACATTTTGCAGAATTTTCAACAACGACTAAAGTGTTAGCTATTATATTTTTCTTGTTTATCACTTCTCCTGTTGCAGCATTCTTGATTGCAAGAACGGCTTATATTACAGGGATAAAGCTATGGGATAAGTCTGTAGTAGATGAATTACAGAATCGATATGATAACCATAATAATATCCCTTTAGACGCTTGTAGAGAGGAAAAGTTAACAGCTGATAAACAATCACCAGACAAAGAATAATTACAACAATTGAGGAAGATTTATAGAATTAAATTTATCTTCGCATTTCTAACATACTAATTAATATGAAAAAAATCGTTTTATTTTTAACTGCATTCATATTAGCGATACCTACTACGGTAAAAGCTGATGAAGGGATGTGGTTCTTAATGTTCATAGAGCGTTTAAACCAACGCGATATGGAGAAGATGGGACTACAGTTGACATCTGAAGAAATATATAGTATCAATAATCATTCGTTGAAAGATGCTATTATACAATTTGATGGTGGATGTACAGCAGAGATTGTATCTAATCAAGGTTTGGTATTGACTAACCACCACTGTGGATATGATAAAATAGCTAAATTATCTACACCAGAAGACGATATCTTAACGAATGGATTCTGGGCAAAAGATAAAGCAAGTGAGAGAGCTGCTAAAGGTCTTTCTGTTCGTTTCTTTGTGAGAATGGACAATGTAACAAAGCGTATCTTAAGCGTTGTTAATGATAAGATGTCTGAAATCGAAAGAGAGAAAGCAATCAACCAAGAAATCGCTAAGATTCAAAAAGAAAATGATGGAGATGGAAAATATACTGTTTCTGTAAAATCATTCTTCCAAGGTAATGAATTCTACTATTTCGTATACCAAGATTATAATGATGTACGTTTAGTAGGAACTCCTCCTAACAGCATCGGTAAGTTCGGAGGTGATACTGATAACTGGGAATGGCCACGTCATACAGGTGACTTCTCTTTGTTCCGTGTTTATACGGATAAAGATGGTAATCCTGCAGAGTACTCTGCAGATAATGTACCAATGGTTCCTAAACACCACTTACCTGTATCTATCACAGGTATAAAAGAAGGTGACTTCTCTATGATATTAGGATATCCAGGTAGAACAAATAGATGGATGCCTGCACAAGGAGTAGAGCAAAACATTAAGTTCGCTTATCCAGCTTGGGTTGAAGGATCTAAGTTAGGAATGGATGTAATGAAAAAGTATATGGCTGCAAATGACGCAGTACGCCTTAACTATGCATCTAAATATGCTGGTGTAGCTAACTACTGGAAGAACCGTCAAGGTATGATTGATGCATTGACTCAACACCAGACTGTGGCGACTAAAACAAAAGCTGAAAAAGATTTCCATAAATGGGCTTCTAAAAAAGAGAACGTTGCTAAATACGGAAATGTAATAGCAGACATTAATGCATGGTATAAAGCGACTAATGAGAAGTCTCGTCATGATAATTACTTAATGACAATGTTGCGTACTTCTAATTTAGTAGCTGCGCCATATCGTTTAGCTGGAGGTATGGAAGCGTATGCTGCTGGTGATGATAAGAAACGTGCTGAGATGTTACCTGAGTTTAAAGAGTATATCAAGAGTATCTATGGTAGTACTTATGAGCCATTAGAAAGAGAAATGTTAGCTAAACAATTAGCTCTTTATGCAACTAAATCTACAGGATATGACATCGCTCCTTATGTAGCTGAAATCAACAAAGAATACAATGGTGATTTTGAAAAGTATGTAGATGAGATTTTTGAAAAGAGTGTATTTGCTAACCAAGAGGCTATTGATGCTTTCTTAGCAGATCCTAAAGGAGTGACTATTTCTCGTGACCCAATGTTTAAGTTATCTGTAGCTATTATGGATCATTATAGAGCTATGCCTGATAATGTAACTGCATTAGAAGATAAGTTCCAAAAAGCATATAGATTATTTGTAGATGGAGTACAAAAAAGTAACCCTACAGGTAAGTACTATCCAGATGCAAACTCTACTTTACGTTTAACTTATGGTACTGTAAAAGACCTACCAAGAGGAAATAAAGTAAATGATGCTGCAGAGAACTGGTTTACTACTTTAAAAGGTACAGTTGCTAAACATAAAGTAGGTGATGAAGAGTTCGAAGCACCACAAAAACTAATCGACTTATATAATAAGAAAGATTATGGTGTGTATGCTGATAAAGCAGGACATATGCCTGTAAACTTCTTGACTAACCATGATATCACGGGAGGTAACTCAGGTTCTCCAGTATTAAATGGAAAAGGAGAATTAATCGGACTTGCGTTTGATGGTAATATCGAAGCTATGGCAGGAGACGTTATTTATGACCCTAAATTACAACGTACAATTAACGTAGATATTCGTTACGTACTATTCATTATAGATAAGTTCGCTGACGCTAAACATATTGTAGACGAGATGACTATTGTAAAATAGTTCGTTTAGTTAAAATTCACAAAACGCCTAAATTATTTAGGCGTTTTTTTTTGTGCATAAATGTTTCCTGAATTAAGTTTACATCATGAAAAAGTATGTGTTATTTATCTGTTTAATATTCTTGGTTAGTTGTGTCTCTAAGGGAGATAAGGACTTGCAGACGAAGTTGTCTTTTTACTATTGGAGAACTAACTTTCAGTTAGACTCACTAGAAAGAACTACGCTTAAAGAGTTAGAAGTGGACAAGCTTTATATTCGCTATTTTGATATTGGACTACAAGGTGATTCTCCTATACCTATACGACCTATACTGTTTAAAGACTCTATTCTTGATGTAGAGATTGTTCCTGTTGTGTATATCAAGAATGAAGTCTTAGTGAATAGTAAGGTAGATAGAGAATTGTCAAAAAAGATAATAGACTATATCAATCAGATTAATAAACACAACCATATACAGATAAGTGAGATACAATTAGACTCTGATTGGAGCTTAAAGAGTAAGGATTCTTTTTTTGAATTGATAGAGTCAATTAAGAAAGAAAGTCAGTGGAAGGTGTCATCTACGATTAGACTACACCAAGTGAAGTACGCTGCTAAGACAGGAATACCAAAAGTAGACTATGGTGTACTGATGTACTATAATATGGGGACTATCTCAGCAGATTCGTTGAACTCTATTTATGACCGTAATATAGGGAGCAAATATATAGGTGCATTGGCCGATTATCCTTTAGAACTGAAGTATGCTTTTCCTATTTATTCATGGGTAGTACATACTAGAGCTAATAAAGTAGTTCGCTTGATCAGTAGAGTTCGTACAGATGAAGTGGATAAAATAAGTGCTTTTAAAAGAATAGATGAGACTAGATATAGTGTGACAAAAGAAGGAATGTACTTTGGACAATTGTTTTTAGTTGGCGACCAGATAAAAGTAGAAACGACTACTAGTGAGCAGTTGTTAGAGATGAAAAAAGACTTAGAGAAGGCAAGTGGGAAGTGCCCCTCTGAAATTATACTATATGATTTAAATTCAAGAAATATCCCTTATTATGAAAAAGAAGTTTGGAAAAAGATTGTTGTATGCGAGTAGCTTATCACTGCTGTTAGGAGCAGGTGTGTATTCATACGGATGTGCTGATGGGTGGTGGAGTTATTCCTCTGTTTCAAGTTTTACACCAGAAGCATTTGTAGATAACTCATATAAGCCTTTGTTTTTTGCACCTTATGAGAAGTTCTATGATGGTGCATACATGTATAACGCAGGTATGTATAATGAGGATATTGTTAAGGAGTGGACACAATATTTAGGGAATACTGTACCAGCGGATGTAGTGAAGGAATGTTTAGTGTCTAATGAGTTTGAGATAGACACGATGTATACTATATATAGTGAACTGCGAAAAGGAAAGAAACGAAGTAGTATCTATGACTTAGACTTAAAGAATAAGAAAGTAGAGAACTTTATTAACTTCCTAAACTTTGCCAAAACAGTAGAACAGTATTCAGCTCAAGAGTTCGAGTATTGGAACTATGAGCAACAAGTCAAAGAGCAATTGCCAACAGACTATGCCAATAAAGTACAGAGCTTCTATGAGAAGATGGATAAGAAGGATACTTTTTTTGCTAATAGAATGTGGTTTCAGGTAATGAAAGCTAAGTTCTACTCAGCAGATAAGAGTAGTGTGATTGCTTATTTTGAATCTACAGCGAGTAGTCAACCTCAAAATACACTGTATTATAGAGCGATGTCTTATGTCGCAGGGGCGTATTATGAGCTAGCTAATTTTGCGAAGTCAAACCTACTATACGCTACTGTTTTTGATAGAGAACCTTCTATGCGTCAAGTTGCTTTGTATAACTTTAAGCCTCTTGATAAAGCGGCTATTACAAAAATAGTGGAGAATACAGACGATAGAGATGTGAAAGCAGCGATATGGTCTATAATGGGATACTATGATGACCTAGGTGAATCTATGAAGCGTGCCTATGAGGTTAACCCGAAGAGCCCGCATATAGATTACATCTTGACGAGATGGGTGAACATGCAAGAGCAGGAAGTGAATGTATTTGCAGAAAGTAGTTTTAAATCTCGTGATGAGTATTTCAAGGCGATTAAGAAGAAGATAGATCAGAATACACTGAAGTGGATAAAGTCTGTCGCGGATAAACCACAAGAAGTAGCCAATCCAGTGTTGTGGAAGTTAGCAGCAGGGTATATGGATATCTTTCAAGGAGAGTACAAGAGTGCCACTAAGCAAATAGAGGAAGCAAGTGATTATTCTAAAAAAGGAGATAAATTATTAGCAGAGCAAATCCGATTATTTGCCTTGATTAATACTGTATCTCAAGTCAAAAAACTAGATAAGAGTACAGAAGAAAAACTATTGCCAGAACTGAAATGGGTCTATACAGACCTAGTGAAGAATGACTATAGTGATCCTTTTAGATATGAGTATGCAGCAGGTTGGATTAGACAATTTTTATCAGCTACTTATAAAGAGCAAGGCAATGCTATCATGGCAGAGATATTAAACTCTCAAGGTGTAGCTTTTTATAAGGATAAGAAACAGTCTGGTGCTATGGAGAGTTTCTTGTTAAAAACGGATCATTCAGAGATAGAAAAGTTGTTTACATCTTTATATCAATATAATCTTAGTGATATCTATGAGAGTAGAGCGATTCATTTGTTCTATGAAGATAAGATAGACGAGGCTATTGTAGAAATGAAGAAGGCAGAACCTATCAAGAAGAAGAATACCTATGATGATGAGTACACGGTGTTGATGTATAACACAGCTACTCTTTTAGGTAATCCATTTAACGGAAAGATCAAGGACTGTAATGATTGTGATCATGCAGCTAAGCAGACTACGGTATATACGAAGTTATCATTCTTAGAGAAGCTAAGAGATATGAAGGCGAATATTGCTAATGGTACAGATGTATTTAGCAATGCATTGTTAGTAGGTAATGCTTATTATAATGCTACATATTTTGGTAATGCACGCGTGTTGTATTACAACAGTATTTGGGATGAGTATGGCAGTAATAGTATCGGTATGGAGAATAAGTCTAGCATCTTGAATATGAATAATGCTAGAAAGTACTATGCGATAGCTAAGCAACATGCGACTACAAAAGAAGAAAAAGCAAAGCTAGCTTACTTCGATGCTAAGCTTGAGCGAAATGAATTCTATGTACAGACCTATCATAATAAGGATTATTATATGGGAGCATGGGGTGATGATGTCATGTTTAAGAAGTGGAATGGCTTCTCAGAATTAGCTGCTAAGTATAGTGATACAAAATATTACCAAGAAGTAATTAAAGAATGTGGTTACTTTAGAAAGTATTTAGGACTGAATTATTAAGAATGAAAAAAGCTCAAGGTCACTTGAGCTTTTTATATTTATAAAGTATCTATTTATTGATATAGATGAGTAGTACCGATGTAGTGCCTATAGAGATTACTAGTGGAAACAGTGAAATAATAATAGCAACTAAGGGCATAGTAGTACTGACAAGAGCTTTTTTAGCTCTTCGATAGGCTGCGATTCCGAAGGCAAGACCAATAAGGCTAAAAAAGATAGAGATAAAATTGACAAAAGGAATCCAACAGATAAAGAATGCAATAACCGAACATACAAAGGAGATAATGTAGTAAACAAGACTCGTATCTCTGTTGTTGTTTATTTCGTAATAGGATTTATCATGTTGCATGGTATATTAGCTAAAAATTGAATGTAATATAAAGAAAAAGAATTTCATATTGTTATTTAAATTGTAATTTTACAACTAGTAGAATTGACAGTAAAAAACTTATATAATGCGTATACATTTTATCGCAATCGGAGGAAGTGCAATGCACAATTTGGCATTAGCCTTACATGCAAAAGGAGATATTGTAACAGGTAGTGATGACACTATATTTGAACCTTCTAAGTCTAGATTAGAAGCTAAGGGATTATTACCAAAAGAAGAAGGGTGGTTCCCAGAGAAGATAACAGAAGAGATAGACGTTATTATTCTAGGGATGCATGCTAAGGGGGATAACCCAGAATTGCTAAAAGCAAAAGAATTAGGACTGACTATTTATTCTTACCCTGAGTTTATCTACGAACATTCTAAGAATAAAACACGTGTAGTGATAAGTGGGTCTCATGGTAAGACTACCATTACTTCTATGATATTACATGTGATGCATTATCATAATGTAGAAGTAGATTATCTAGTAGGGGCACAGTTAGAAGGCTTCGATAGAATGGTAAACCTTACTTCAGATAATGAATTTATGTTAATAGAAGGTGATGAATACCTATCATCAGCATTAGATCTTCGTCCTAAGTTTCATATCTACCAGCCGAATATCGCCTTGTTAAGTGGTATCGCATGGGATCATATCAATGTATTCCCAACTTTTGAAAACTATGTAGAGCAGTTTAAGATTTTTATTGGAAAGTTAGTGAATGGTGGAATCTTAGTCTATAACGAAGAAGACGCTGTGGTAAACCAACTAGTAGAAGAAGCTACTAATCCGATTAGAAAGATACCTTATACTACACCTTCTTATACTATCGAGAATGAGCAGACCTATTTAGATACGAATGACGGGCCTATGCCGTTAGAGGTTTTTGGTAAGCACAACCTTAGTAATATAAGTGGAGCGAAGTGGATCTGTCAGAATATGGGGATAGATGAAGAAGATTTCTACGAAGCTATCGCATCATTTAAAGGGGCATCTAAGAGACTAGAGAAGTTAGTAGAGACAGACCAAACAGTGATCTATAAAGACTTTGCACATTCACCGAGTAAAGTGATCGCTACAACAGAAGCAGTGAAGGCACAGTACCCTAATAAGAAAGTAATCGCATGTCTAGAACTACATACATACAGTAGTCTTAACTCGGCCTTCTTATCACAGTATGAAGGTGCGTTAGCTAAGGCAGACGAAGCAGTGGTATTCTATTCTTTAGATGCGCTTAAGATTAAGAATATGCCAGAGATCTCTCAAGAGCAGATGCAGACAGCATTTAATAGACCAGGGTTAGCTACGTATACTAACGCTGCTGATTTCAAACAATATTTAGAGCAATTAGACTTAAGCAATGCTGTATTGTTATTCATGAGTTCAGGTAACTATGGTGGATTAGATATGCAAGCTTTTAGTGAGAAAGTAAAGAATAAATAGACGGCATACGTCATTATTATAATACTATTAAAGAGGTTATCAAGTACAGCTGTATTTGATAACCTTTTTTTGTTTGAATACTGACTGCTTTTTAATAGAAGCTTTATATAGAATAACTTCATTAGGTTTAGTTTTTGTACGATAGAATAGTATAAAACAATGACTATGGAACACCAAAAGATCACGATCAAACAATGGGCAGAAGATGATAGACCTAGAGAAAAGCTAATGCTGAAGGGAAAGACTTCCTTAAGTGATGCCGAACTATTAGCGATACTCATAGGTTCAGGGCATAGAGAGGAGTCTGCAGTAGAGCTGTGTAAGCGTATATTAGCGATGTATAATAATAATCTAAGTGTATTAGCGAAACAGAGTATCTCGAAGCTCACTGCGTTTAAAGGAATAGGAGAAGCGAAGGCTATTGCGATTATTGCAGCTTTAGAGATAGGGCAGAGGAGGAGATTAAGTGAGCGTATAGAAGAACCTATCATCACTACTAGCAGTGATGTGTTTGAACTAATTAGTCCTATCATAGGTGATCTAGAACACGAGGAGTTTTGGGTGTTATATCTGAATAACTCTAATAAGGTGAAGTATAAAGCTCCATTGAGTAAGGGAGGGATCACCGGTACTGTAGTAGATATAAGACTGTTATTTCAGACAGCACTAGAGCAGAAGGCTGTCAGGATAATCTTAACGCATAATCACCCTAGTGGTAAGGTCAAGCCTAGTGATGCAGATATACAGATCACTAAGAAGATTAAAGAAGCAGGGCGTATTATGGACATACAGTTACTAGATCATTTGATTATTACGGAATACAGTTATTATAGCTTTGCAGATGAGAGTATTTTATAAGTAGATTTAGTTCTAAAATACCTACTTTTGTAATTCAAACAAAAGATTATAAAAAATGGGAGTAAAAAGCTTAACGAGTAAGACAGATATCTTTTTTGATTTAGACCATACCTTATGGGATTTTGAGAAGAACTCTGCTTTAGCTTTTAATGATGTTATTGAAGAATTAAAATTACCTTTTAGCACAGAGGCTTTTCTAAGCCACTATGTTGCAATCAACAATGAGTATTGGGACAAGTATAGTCTAAATCAGGTAAGTAAAGAAGAGCTTAGAATAGGGAGAATCAGAGATACCTTTGCTAAGTTAGGGTATCAGTCTACTACAGAAGAGATGTTGCTACTAGGGGATAATTATCTAAAGGCTATGCCTAATCATAATTATTTATTTGATGGTGCGATAGAAGTATTAGACTACTTACAAGACAAATATAAACTTCATATTATTACTAACGGTTTTAATGAAGTACAAGGCAAAAAGTTAGATCGATCAGGAATATCAGGTTATTTTCAGACAGTGACTAATTCTGAAATGGCTGGAGTGAGTAAGCCAAATCCTGAGATATTTAACTATGCTTTAGATAAAGCAAAGGCAGGAGTGAAAGACTCCGTGATGATAGGTGATAACTTCTTAGCGGATATAGAAGGAGCGCTAGGAGTAGGAATGGATGCAATCTACTACAGTCAATCTAAAGAAAAAGTAACCCCTCAGATCTATCACGTACAGAAATTAATAGAACTAAAAGACCTGCTATAAGCAGGTCTTTCTATTTAATAGTTGTATTTAAATTGCCATCTGTTTCGCAAGAACTCTCGAGTGCTGTTCTCTCTATTGTTCACACCTGGTTCATAGAGTACAGTGCCTTCTAGCTCATCTGGTAGAAACTCTTGTTCTACGAAGTTATTTGTATAGTCATGTGAGTATAAGTACTCTTTGCCATACCCTAGTTCTTTCATTAGTTTAGTAGGTGCATTCCTTAAGTGTATAGGTACAGATAAGTCACCTGTTTGTTTGACGAGTTGCTGTGCTTTGCCTATCGCTAGATAGGTAGAGTTACTCTTAGGGGATGTAGCTAGATAGATAGCACATTGGCTTAATAATATTCTACTCTCAGGGTATCCTATGACAGATACGGCCTGGAAGGTATTATTTGCCATAATGAGTGCAGTCGGATTAGCATTCCCGATATCTTCTGATGCAGCTATAAGTAATCTTCGTGCGATGAACTTCACATCTTCACCACCCTCTATCATTCTTGCCAGCCAATATACAGCCCCATTAGGATCACTACCTCTGATAGACTTGATAAAAGCAGATACGATATCATAGTGCTGCTCACCAGTCTTATCATATAGTACAGTATTCTTTTGTACTACTTGCATTACGCGTTCATTGGTGATTTCTATCTCGTTATCATGAGTAGCATTGATGATAAGCTCGAAGGTGTTTAGTAGCTTACGACCATCTCCACCAGATATTCTAAATAGAGCTTCTGTCTCTGTCAGGGTTATCTTTTTCTTTTTTAAGAATAGATCTTTATTCATAGCGCGCTCTAGGAGGTGCTGTAGGTCTTCTTTTGTAAACGCATTAAGTGTGTAGACCTGACATCTAGAGAGAAGAGCAGGGATAACTTCGAAGCTCGGATTCTCTGTTGTAGCACCGATTAGCGTGACCCAGCCACGCTCTACTGCAGCTAGTAGAGAGTCTTGTTGAGATTTACTAAAGCGGTGTATCTCATCGATGAATAGGATAGGGTTCCTAGCAGTGAATAGACCACTGTTAGACTTTGCCTTCTCGATTACTTCTCTGATATCTTTAACCCCTGAGTTAATTGCGCTCAATACATAGAAGGGTCTCTCGCTTTCTTTTGCGATAATCTCTGCCAGAGTAGTTTTGCCTGTACCTGGAGGTCCCCAAAAGATTAAGGATGGGATAAACCCAACTTTTAACTGATTCGTTAAGATACCATTCTCTCCCACGAGGTGTTCTTGACTGACATAGTCACTCAGTGTATGTGGGCGTACT
This sequence comes from Myroides sp. C4067, assembly GCF_038039665.1. Lineage (NCBI taxonomy): Bacteria > Pseudomonadati > Bacteroidota > Flavobacteriia > Flavobacteriales > Flavobacteriaceae > Myroides > Myroides sp. C4067. The sequence continues at coordinate 36,630 of NZ_JBBPHJ010000001.1, read as the reverse complement.
CGTTCTGCTAAAGGTGCTTCCATTATCGTAATTAAATCTCTTCTCACAAAAATACAATCTCTTTTTTAGATAACGATGTTTTTCAGTAATGGAATGTTTAAGGCGCAGTAGTTATTGATTAGAGCATGAATATCTGTGCATAAGCTAATGTTGATGTTTATTCTTACTTGAAGGAGAATGCGGGGAGTATAGAAGAAGTATTCTTGGACAAAGGGCTTCTCTAGTCCAGTATTCATTGCTTATTGTCCTATTATTGTCCAAGGAATTCAAATTAAGAGCCTATTTTACTAGGCTGGCGGTATGTTTTCAATATTTTGTTTTTTAAGGGGTGTTGTGTAATTGGTTGATATTTAGTCTTTTGTTTGTTTTGTTGAATAAAAAAAATGATTTGTTTTTTTACTGATTTAGGGATTATGGACTTGTTTTAGACCCTTTTTCAAAAAAAAAGAGGTAATGATATTGTTTATTATCCTTTTTTAGACCTGAATATGTGATTATAAATAAAAAAGTGAATTGCTTTTTTTAGAGGTTAGTTACTGTATAGAGTTGTTTGTAAGGAGGGTGATATTCTTTTCAATGCTAAAATGGTGTGAATGAAAAAACAATTCGTTATAAAATGAGTTATATTTAACCTATATAAAATTTGAGTACTATGTATAATAGCCTTTCATTACAAGGGGTGTTTATGGATAGGTTTGGTATAGGGAGTAAATATGCACCTTATATAGTAAGATGTACTTAAGGAGAAAGGAATGAATATATGAGTAAAGAGAAATTACCTCCATTATCTATTAATCTAATTTTACTACCCTTATTCGTCGTTGTACTGATATGGGGAGTGTATTGGATGGATTGGAATAATTTTTATGAGTTACACGAGTATGGCGTATTGCCGAGAACGGTAGTGGGGTTAAGGGGAATTGTGTTTAGTCCTTTTATACATGGTGGGATAAAGCATTTGTATAATAACTCTATAGCCCTCTTTGCACTGCTATTAATGTTGCAGTATTTTTATAAGAAACAAGCGTTGGTGGTACTGATCTTAGGGATTCTGCTATCAGGTTTCGGTACATGGTTGATGGGTAGAGATAGTTATCATATCGGTGCTAGTGGATTAGTCTATGTGCTAGTGAGCTTTATGTTCTTTAAGGGAGTACAGACGCGATATTATAGACTGATGGCATTATCGCTGGTTATCGTAGTGCTATATGGGGGTACGGTGTGGTATATGTTTCCCCATGTAGAGAGCGGTATTTCGTGGGAAGGACATTTGAGTGGTTTTTTGACAGGATTGATTCTTAGTTTTGTAGTTTCATCTCCTGAGCATATAGAGCAGGGGTATAAGTATGAGTGGCAAGACCCTAACTTTGATCCTCAGTCAGACCCCTTTATGAGGTGCTTCGATGAGCATGGCAACTTTATTATCATACCGAAACAAAAGAAGAGTAAAGATCCTTATAGAAAGACATTACCAGTACTGATCTCTCAGTATCAAATTAGATAACGATATAAACTATAAAAGCACCTTAGAAGGTGCTTTTATAGTTTTTGACTACGAAGTCTATTGCTGTTTCGAGTATCTCTCCCATATTTTTACAATATTTGAAAGACTTCTCGTGAGTTAATTTGTGTAAGGACATTTTTAACTCTTCTACATGTTCTGGAGTAGAGACTGTATCCTGTATCATCACGTGGATTAGTTCGTCTAGTCTCTCTTTATTACTCAGTACTCTTCTTACGATCACAGATCTCACTTCTCGTCGATACTGTTCTATCGAAGTATGTTTTAGTTTCTCTAATACCATCTTCACGATAGTATAGTTCTCTTTAAAGAACTGAGGAAGGTAGAACTTGAGGTTGCCTTCATAGTTCTGCTGATCGAAGTCGATAGCTCTGATTCTATAGACTACCTGATCGAAGTCATGAGTAGGTATAATGACGAAATTATAAGATCTCATATCACCCAGTAGACCGATCATACAGCGTTCATTAAACTTGACAAACTCTTTAGCGATCTGTGATTTTTCACTTTCAGTACATTTAGGTAGGTGATTTGTGATAAATACATCAGCAGGTATGCCTAATATGTGTTCTTCTATTAAGGTGTCATTGTGTACGAGATAATTCATCGTATTCGGAGACAGCATCTCTTCTAGTTCTAATCCGTATATGCGTGAGGCATCGGCTCTCTTTACATAGAAGTTGGTGATATTGTCATTGAGTATATTTCGAACTTTCACTCGGAATGGTTTAGAATTACCAAACGAACAAAAGTCAATATGATCAATAGTTAGATACTGTAGTGTCTCGATGTCACCATCAGAGTGAAGTAAGGTATATATCTTAGTAAGGCTAGCTTCTATCTCTTTATACTCGAACTCTGGATAATATACACGTAACCACAGTGTATCATTACCGTTGCTGTCCTCGATATTGATATAACCACTGAATCGCAATAAGTCATCATAGATCACACTAGTTTTAGTAGTGCGCTTATACTTGGTTAAGTATGCCATGAACTCATCGCTAACAGGGTAGTTAGGCTTCTTTAATAATACCTTTACGTCTTTCAAATCTTATCTTCTTTGTCTGATTGTTTCGTATAAAAATGCTCCACACGCTACAGATACGTTTAGTGAATCTATTGTGCTAAACATCGGTAACTTTGCTTTCTCGTCTATGATTTTAAGTACAGATGGGTTGATACCTTTATCTTCACTTCCCATAATGATGGCTACAGGCACATTTAGGTCTACATCATAGATTTCTTTTTCTGCTTTCTCTGTTGCACCTAGTGTTATTACACCAGACCCTTGTAGATAGAATACAGCGTCCTTAATATGGTCTACTTTACAGATAGGAATATTAAATACAGCACCCGCAGATGTTTTTACTGTATCTCCGTTTACCGGAGCAGCTCCATTCTTAGATATAATGATACCATCTGCACCACAGCATACAGCTGTACGTATAATAGCACCGAAGTTACGAGCATCTGATATCTGGTCAAGGATGACGAAAAGAGGTTTCTCTTTTTTCTCTAATACACCTTCTACTAGTACTTCTAATGAAGTAAAAGAGATAGGGGAGATATTCGCTACAGCTCCTTGATGGTTTTTATTAGTTAGTTTATTTAGTTTCTCGATTGGTACATAAGAGAAGTTTACGTTGTTCTTCTTTAGTGTCTTAAGAAGAGAACTCATTAACTCTCCAGAAGCTTCTTTCTGTATGAATACCTTATCTATATCTTTTCCTGCTTCTATGGCTTCGATGATTGCACGAATACCAAATATCTGATTGTCCTGTTCCATGGGGCAAAGTTACTTAATAATATAATTTAAAAAACGTGCAAAGATAGATTTTAAGTATTTGGATTTAATGGTATTTATAAAAATATTAGATAGTATATACTATAATGTATAATAAGAGGTGTGCTGTTGTGTTATAAAGCTGTAAAGAGGAATGTTTTTTGTGGTGATGTATAAAAGGGAGAAGAGTGCTAAGGTTTATTTTTTTTGGTGTTATTGAATAGTGAAAGAGAAGATTTAGAACAAATGCTGGATTACTAAAAAGGGAGAGAAATAATGTTGATAACTTTTGAATAACTATCGTATAAAGAGAAAAAAAGAGGTAAAAGGAGAATTGTTGATAAAAAAAATTAATTATGTTGAAAATTAATGCTTTGAGGTTTGAATAAATAAAAAATAGTTATACATTTGCAACCCCGTATATAGTGCGGAATAATATATTGTAGAAATTATTAATAAACATTATGCCAACAATTCAACAATTAGTAAGAACAGGGAGAACCCAATTGACTAAGAAGAGTAAATCGGTTGCTTTGGATTCTTGTCCTCAAAGAAGAGGAGTTTGTACGCGTGTTTATACTACTACACCTAAAAAACCAAACTCTGCAATGCGTAAAGTTGCAAGGGTACGTTTAACAAATGGTAATGAAGTAAACGCATACATCCCAGGAGAAGGACACAATTTACAAGAGCACTCGATAGTATTAGTTAGAGGTGGAAGGGTAAAAGATTTGCCAGGTGTTAGATACCACATCGTACGTGGAGCTTTGGATACTGCTGGAGTAAACGGTAGAACACAAAGAAGATCTAAATACGGAGCAAAACGTCCTAAAGACAAAAAATAATCGTTTAAACGTTTAAGAAGAAGACATGAGAAAAAGACAGGCGAAAAAGAGACCTCTTTTACCAGATCCAAAATTTAATGATCAATTAGTTACGCGTTTTGTAAACAACTTAATGTGGGACGGTAAGAAATCAACAGCTTTTAAAGTATTCTATGATGCTTTAGAGATCGTTGAGGAGAAAAAACAAGATGAAGAAAAATCTTCATTAGAAATTTGGAAAGATGCATTAACTAATGTTATGCCACACGTAGAAGTTCGTTCTCGTCGTGTAGGTGGAGCTACATTCCAAATTCCAATGCAAATTCGTCCAGATAGAAAAATTTCTATGGCGATGAAATGGATGATTTTGTATGCGAGAAAAAGAAATGAGAAATCTATGGCTGGAAAATTAGCGTCTGAAATCTTAGCTGCTGCTAAAGAAGAAGGAGCTGCTGTTAAAAAGAGAATGGATACTCATAAAATGGCTGAAGCTAATAAAGCATTCTCTCACTTTAGATTTTAATCCATACAGAAACTATATACAATGGCAAGAGATTTAAAATATACAAGAAACATTGGTATCGCTGCACACATCGATGCTGGTAAGACAACAACTACAGAGCGTATTTTGTTCTATACAGGTAAAAACCACAAAATGGGAGAGACTCACGAAGGATCTTCTACAATGGACTGGATGGAGCAAGAGGCTGAAAGAGGTATTACTATTACATCAGCAGCTACTACATGTACTTGGAATTTCCCAACAGTTCAAGGTGCTAAAATACCTGAATCTATGGAGTACCACTTCAATATTATTGATACTCCTGGACACGTTGACTTTACTGTAGAGGTAAACCGTTCTTTACGTGTATTAGATGGATTAGTATTCTTGTTTAGTGCAGTTGATGGTGTTGAGCCTCAGTCTGAAACTAACTGGAGATTAGCTGATAATTATAAAGTTCCACGTATGGGGTTCGTTAATAAAATGGACCGTCAAGGAGCTAACTTCTTAGCAGTATGTCAACAAGTTAAAGATATGTTGAAATCTAACGCTGTGCCAATCGTTTTACCTATTGGTGATGAGGCTGATTTCAAAGGTATCGTTGACTTAGTGAAAAACCGTGCAATCGTATGGCATGATGAGAATCATGGTTCTACTTTTGACGTTGTTGAGATCCCTGCAGAGATGGTTGACGATGTAAAACAATACAGAGGTCAATTAATCGAAGAGATTGCTGCTTATGATGAAAATCTTCTTGAGAAATTTATGGAAGATGAGGACTCAATCACAGAGGACGAAATCCACGTAGCTTTACGTGCTGCTACTCTTGATATGAGCATCATCCCTATGACTTGTGGATCTTCATTCAAAAATAAAGGTGTTCAGTTCATGTTAGACGCTGTATGTCGTTACTTACCTTCTCCAATGGATAAGGAAGCTATCGAAGGTACAGATCCTGATACTGAAGAGCCAATCGTACGTAAGCCATCGGTTACTGAGCCGTTCGCTGCATTAGCATTTAAAATTGCTACTGACCCATTCGTAGGTCGTTTAGCATTCTTTAGAGCTTATTCAGGACACTTAGACGCTGGATCTTATGTATTGAATACTCGTTCTGGAAACAAAGAGCGTATTTCTCGTATCTACCAAATGCACGCTAACAAACAAAACCCGGTTGAATATATTGAGGCTGGAGATATTGGAGCTGCAGTAGGATTTAAAGATATCAAAACTGGAGATACTTTATGTGATGAGAAAAAACCTATCGTATTAGAAAGTATGATATTCCCAGACCCAGTAATCGGTATCGCTATTGAGCCAAAAACAAAAGCGGATATGGATAAAATGGGTACTGCTTTAGCTAAATTAGCTGAGGAAGATCCAACTTTTACAGTTAAAACTGACCAAGCGTCTGGACAAACTGTAATCTCTGGTATGGGTGAGTTACACTTAGACGTATTGATCGACCGTATGAAACGTGAGTTCAAAGTTGAAGTTAATCAAGGAGAGCCACAAGTTGAGTATAAGGAAGCTCTTACACGTGAAGCACAACATAGAGAAGCTTATAAAAAGCAATCTGGTGGACGTGGTAAGTTTGCTGATATCGTATTCAAAATGGGACCTGCTGATGACGTTGATGGAAAACCATTCGTTGGATTACAGTTCGTGAATGAAGTTAAAGGTGGTAACGTTCCTAAAGAATATATCCCTTCTGTAGAGAAAGGATTTAGAGAGGCGATGAAACAAGGACCTTTAGCTGGATTCGAAATGGATTCTATGAAAGTAACTTTAACTGACGGTTCTTACCACGCGGTTGACTCGGATGCATTATCGTTCGAATTAGCTGCTAAAATGGGATACAAAGCTGCTGCTAAAGCTGCAGGTGCGATCATCTTAGAGCCTATCATGAAGTTAGAAGTATTGACTCCTGAAGAAAACATGGGTGATATCGTTGGAGATTTGAACCGTCGTCGTGGACAAATCAACAGCATGGATGATAGAGCTGGATCAAAAGTTGTTAAAGCTTCTGTTCCATTATCAGAAATGTTCGGATATGTAACTACATTAAGAACATTATCATCTGGTAGAGCAACTTCTACAATGGAGTTCTCTCACTACTCTGAAACACCATCAAACATTTCAGAGGCAGTAATCACTAAAGCAAAAGGTAACGCTTAATTTTAGAGTAAAATGAGTCAAAAAATCAGAATAAAATTAAAATCTTACGATCATATGTTGGTTGATAAATCAGCAGAGAAAATCGTAAAAACTGTAAAAAGTACAGGAGCAGTAGTAACTGGACCTATTCCATTACCTACTCATAAAAAAATCTTTACTGTTCTTCGTTCTCCTCACGTGAACAAAAAAGCAAGAGAGCAGTTTGAGTTAAGTTCATACAAAAGATTGTTAGATATCTATTCTTCATCTTCTAAAACTATTGATGCTTTAATGAAATTAGAGTTACCAAGTGGAGTTGAAGTTGAAATCAAAGTGTGATAAATAACAAGATTCAATAAGAATATCAAAGGCTAAGTATTGGTGTTATAGTCACCAATACTTAGTTCTTTTAGAAAATAAAATAAAATTTTATAATTAATAATTAATATTTATGTCTGGGTTAATTGGTAAAAAAATCGGCATGACTAGTATTTTCGATGAGAATGGAAAAAACATTCCATGTACAGTAATCGAAATGGGTCCTAATGTCGTTACCCAAGTCAGAACCATTGAGGTTGACGGGTATGAAGCGTTACAACTTGGTTTCGATGACAAGACAGATAAACATGCTACTAAAGCTGAGTTAGGTCACTTTAAAAAAGCTGGAACATCTGCTAAGAGAAAAGTTGTTGAAATCAAAGATTTTGCTGGAGAGTATAAATTAGGTGATGTGATCACTGCAGATTTATTCATAGAAGGTGAATATGTAGATGTACAAGGTGTATCTAAAGGAAAAGGATTCCAAGGGGTTGTAAAACGTCATGGTTTTGGTGGAGTTGGTCAGGTAACTCACGGTCAAAAGAACCGTTTAAGAGCGCCAGGATCTATTGGAGCTTCTTCTTACCCATCAAGAGTATTCAAAGGAATGCGCATGGCAGGAAGAACTGGAGGAGTAAATGTAACAGTACAAAACCTTAGAGTTTTAAAAGTAGTAGCTGATAAAAATCTACTTGTGGTTAAGGGAGCAATTCCAGGACACAAAAACTCTTATGTAATCGTTCAGAAGTAATGGAAGTAAAAGTTTTAGATATCACAGGAAAAGATACTGGTAGAAAAGTTGAGCTTTTAGATTCAGTATTCGGTATAGAACCAAATAATCACGCAGTATATCTTGATGTTAAACAATATTTAGCAAATCAAAGACAAGGAACTCACAAAGCTAAAGAAAGAGCTGAGATCTCTGGAAGTACGCGTAAGATTAAAAAACAAAAAGGAACTGGTACTGCAAGAGCAGGAAGTATTAAATCGCCAGTTTTCCGTGGAGGAGGAAGAATCTTCGGGCCAAGACCAAGAAGCTACTCTTTCAAATTAAACAAAAGTTTAAAACGTTTAGCGAGAAAATCTGCTTTCTCTATCAAAGTGAAAGAATCAAATTTAATCGTAGTTGAGAACTTTAATTTCGAGGCTCCAAGCACTAAGAATTTCATCAACGTATTGAAAGGTTTAGGATTGGAAAATAAAAAATCTCTATTTGTGTTTGGTGAATCAAATAAAAATGTATATTTGTCATCACGCAATTTAGGGAAGGCTGCTGTTGTAACTAACTCTGAATTAAGTACTTACAGTATTTTGAATGCTGGAAGTTTAGTGTTAACTGAGGGTTCTGTAGCAGGAATTGTAGAAAATTTAAGTAAATAATAGGAACATGAGTGTTTTAATTAAGCCTATAATTACAGAAAAAATAACTAAAGACGGCGAAACTTTTGGCCGTTTTGGGTTTGTTGTTGATAGAAAAGCGAACAAAATTGAAATTAAAAAAGCAGTTGAGGCTGCTTATGGAGTTTCTGTTGTTAACGTGAATACTATGAACTATGCTGCAAAGCGTTCTGTTAAGTACACGAAAAGTGGAATGATCAACGCTAAAACTAATGCTTACAAGAAAGCAATAGTTGAATTGAAAGAAGGAGATAGTATAGACTTTTATTCAAATATCTAATAAATAATGTCAGTTAGAAAATTAAAACCTATTACCCCAGGTCAGCGTTTTAGAGTTGTAAATAGTTTTGACGCTATAACAACTGATAAGCCGGAGCGTAGTTTACTAGCACCGAAAAAAAAATCTGGAGGTAGAAATAGTCAAGGAAAAATGACCATGCGCTACATGGGTGGTGGTCATAAACAAAGATACCGTATAGTTGATTTTAAAAGAACTAAAGTTGGTATCCCAGCTACTGTTAAGTCAATTGAGTATGATCCAAACCGTACAGCATTCATCGCTTTGATTGCTTATGTAGATGGAGCTAAATCATACGTTATTGCACAAAGCGGTATGAAAGTTGGACAAACTGTAGTTTCAGGAGTAGATGCGTCACCAGAAGTTGGTAATGCAATGCCTTTAAGCAAAATTCCTTTAGGAACTGTTATATCTTGTATCGAATTACGTCCTGGACAAGGAGCAGTTATCGCTCGTTCAGCAGGTACTTTCGCTCAGTTAGTTGCTAGAGATGGTAAATATGCTACTATTAAAATGCCTTCTGGAGAGATCCGTTTGATTTTATTAGAATGTATGGCTACTATCGGAGCAGTGTCTAACCACGATCACCAATTAATCGTTTCTGGTAAAGCAGGTAGATCAAGATGGTTAGGTAGAAGACCTAGAACTAGACCGGTAGCAATGAACCCAGTAGATCACCCAATGGGAGGTGGAGAAGGTCGTTCGTCAGGAGGACACCCACGTTCTAGAAACGGGATGCCTGCTAAAGGGTACAGAACTCGTTCTAAAGTTAAGTCGAGTAATAAGTATATCGTTGAACGTAGAAAGAAATAAAAGATTAAGACATGGCACGTTCGTTAAAAAAAGGACCTTATGTTCACTATAAATTAGAGAAGAAAGTTCAAGTAAACGTAGAAAGTGGAAAAAATGGAGTTATCAAGACTTGGTCAAGAGCTTCAATGATTACACCTGATTTCGTTGGACAAACTATCGCAGTACATAATGGTCGTCAGTTTGTTCCTGTTTATGTAACAGAGAACATGGTAGGACATAAATTAGGGGAATTTTCACCAACAAGATCGTTCAGAGGTCACGCTGGTGCAAAGAATAAAGGTAAAAAATAATAAGAAGCTATGGGAGTTCGTAAAAGAGAAAGAGCTGAGCAAATTAAAGAAGCTAACAAGCAAGTTGCTTTTGCAAAGCTAAACAATTGCCCTACTTCTCCTAGAAAAATGCGTTTAGTAGCGGATTTAGTAAGAGGACAGAAAGTAGAAAAAGCTCTAAATATATTAAAATTCAGTTCAAAAGATGCTTCTCGTAATTTAGAGAAATTACTTTTGTCTGCAATTGCTAACTGGCAAGCGAAAAACAGCGACGCTAACATTGAAGAAGCTGGATTGATCGTTAAAGAAATCAGAGTAGATGGAGGAATGATGTTAAAAAGACTTCGTCCTGCACCTCAAGGTAGAGCACACAGAATCAGAAAACGTTCTAATCACGTAACAATCGTATTAGGATCTAATAATAACACACAAAGCAATTAATAAGCAGTATGGGACAAAAGACTAATCCAATCGGGAATCGCCTTGGTATTATCAGAGGATGGGACTCAAACTGGTATGGTGGAAATGACTACGGTGACAAAATCGCTGAAGATCACAAGATCAGAAAGTATATCCATGCTCGTTTATCAAAAGCTAGTGTATCTAAAGTAATCATCGAGAGAACTTTAAAACTTGTAACCGTTACTATCACTACTGCTAGACCTGGTATCATTATCGGAAAAGGTGGACAAGAGGTAGACAAGTTAAAAGAGGAATTGAAAAAGATTACTGATAAGGAAGTTCAAATCAATATCTTTGAAATCAAACGTCCTGAATTAGACGGATACTTAGTGGCTGCTAGTATCGCTCGTCAAATCGAAAGCAGAATTTCTTACCGTAGAGCTATCCGTATGGCTATGGCTGCAGCGATGAGAATGAATGCTGAAGGAATCAAAGTTATGATTTCTGGTCGTTTAAACGGTGCTGAAATGGCTCGTTCTGAGACTTTCAAAGAAGGAAGAATTCCGTTGTCAACTTTCAGAGCAGACATCGATTATGCACTTGCTGAAGCTCACACTACTTATGGTAGAATGGGAATTAAAGTGTGGATCATGAAAGGTGAGGTTTACGGTAAGAGAGATCTTTCTCCGTTAGCTGGAATGGATAAAAAACAATCTAAATCAGCAGGATCTCCAAAAGGTAAATCTAACCCACGCAAAAGAAAGTAATTTTTAAACTGAAGAAAAATGTTACAGCCTAAAAGAACAAAATACCGTAAGGTACAGAAAGGTAAAATGAAAGGGATTTCTCAAAGAGGGCATGAACTTTCAAATGGTATGTTTGGAATCAAATCTATGGACTCTGCATTTATCACTTCACGTCAAATCGAGGCAGCGCGTATCGCTGCTACTCGTTTCATGAAACGTGAAGGGCAGTTATGGATTAAAATTTTCCCAGACAAACCTATTACTAAAAAGCCTCTAGAGGTACGTATGGGTAAAGGAAAAGGTGCAGTAGAATACTGGGTTGCTGTGGTAAAGCCAGGAAAAATTATGTTCGAAGTTGGTGGAGTGCCAATTTCAGTAGCAAAAGAAGCGTTACGCTTAGCTGCTCAAAAACTTCCTGTAAAAACTAAATTTGTAATTGCTAGAGATTTCGAAGCATAATAAAATTTTTATCATGAAACAATCAGAAATAGTAAATCTATCTGTAGCTGAATTACAAGAGCAACTGGTACAGTTGACTAGCACATATAATAACTTAAGATCTGCTCACGCAATCTCTCCAATCGAGAATCCATTACAGTTGAGAAACGTAAGAAGAAGTATTGCAAGAGTGAATACAGAGTTAAGTAAAAGAGAGTTACAATAATTGTATTCTGCCGAAAGATGGAAAATAGAAAATTAAGAAAAGAGAGAATAGGTGTTGTTACTAGCAATAAAATGGAGAAATCTATTGTTGTGTCTGAAGTAAAGAGAGTAAAACACCCATTATATGGTAAGTTCGTGTTGAAAACGAAAAAATACGTTGCACACGACGAAACAAATGATTGCAACATTGGTGATACAGTAAAGATTATGGAGACACGTCCATTATCTAAATCAAAATGTTGGAGATTAGTTGAAATCATTGAAAGAGCGAAATAATTATGGTACAACAAGAATCTAGACTTAAAGTAGCAGATAATACGGGTGCAAAAGAAGTTTTGACTATCCGTGTTTTAGGAGGAACGAAACGTCGTTATGCCTCTGTAGGTGATAAAATTGTAGTTTCAATTAAAGAAGCAACTCCAAACGGAAGCGTGAAAAAAGGTAGCGTTTCAACTGCAGTTGTAGTTCGTACTAAAAAAGAAGTGAGAAGAGCTGACGGATCTTACATCAGATTTGACGATAACGCATGTGTATTGTTAAATGCTGCTGGAGAGATGAAAGGAACTCGTGTTTTTGGTCCGGTTGCGAGAGAACTTCGTGAAAAACAATTCATGAAAATTGTATCATTAGCACCAGAGGTGTTATAATTCGTTCTAAACATGATTAAGCTAAAGATAAAAACAGGAGATACTGTACGCGTTATCGCTGGTGACCATAAAGGTACTGAAGGTAAAGTTGTACGTGTATTACGTGAAAAGAACAAAGCTATTGTTGAAGGGGTGAATATCATTTCTAAACACGTGAAGCCAAGTGCTTCTAACCCTCAAGGTGGAATTGTTAAAAAAGAGGCTCCAATCCAAATCTCTAACTTAGCGATCGTAGATCCTAAGACGAACGAAGTTACTAGAGTAGCTATCGTGAAAAATGAGAACGGAAAAAATGTTAGAGTTTCTAAAAAATCAAATCAAGTATTATAGTTATGGCTTATATACCAAGACTTAAAGAAGAATATAAAAGCAGAGTTATCTCTGCTCTTACTGAGGAATTCGGTTATAAAAACGTAATGCAAGTTCCAAAACTTGAGAAAATCGTTGTTAGCCGTGGAGTTGGTGCTGCTGTTTCTGATAAAAAATTAGTTGATTACGCTGTTGAGGAGTTAACTAAAATTACAGGACAAAAAGCAGTAGCTACTATCTCTAAGAAAGACGTTGCTACTTTTAAATTAAGAAAAGGAATGCCAATTGGGGCAAAAGTAACGTTACGTGGAGAGAGAATGTATGAATTTTTAGATCGTTTAGTAACTTCAGCTTTACCACGTGTAAGAGACTTTTCAGGTATTAAATCTGATGGTTTTGACGGAAGAGGAAATTATAACTTAGGTGTTACTGAGCAAATCATTTTCCCTGAAATCAATATCGATAAAGTTAACAAAATCGCTGGTTTTGATATCACTTTCGTAACATCTGCTCAAACAGATAAAGAAGCGAAATCTTTACTTGCTGAATTAGGATTACCTTTTAAAAAGAATTAAGTATGGCTAAAGAATCAATGAAAGCCCGTGAGGTTAAAAGACAAGCATTAGTAGATAAATATGCTGCTAAGAGAACAGCTCTTTTAGAAGCTGGTGACTATGAAGGATTACAAAAGTTACCTAAAAATGCTTCTCCAGTTCGTTTACACAACAGATGTAAGTTAACAGGAAGACCAAGAGGGTATATGCGTCAATTCGGTATTTCTCGTGTTACATTCCGTGAAATGGCAAATAATGGATTGATACCTGGAGTAAAAAAGGCAAGTTGGTAATTAAGATTTAAAGGTAAAAACATGTATACAGATCCAATAGCAGATTTCCTTACAAGAGTTAGAAACGCTGTGAGAGCTAACCACAAAGTGGTTGAAATTCCAGCTTCAAACTTCAAAAAAGAAATCACGAAAATATTATTCGATCAAGGATATATCTTAAGCTATAAATTTGATGATAGTTCAGTTCAAGGAACAATCAAAATAGCTTTGAAATATGATAAAGACACAAAAGAGTCTGTAATTAGAGATATCCAAAGAATTAGTAAACCAGGTTTGCGTAAATACGCTTCTGCAGCAGATCTTCCTAGAATCCTTAACGGATTAGGAATCGCTATCGTTTCAACATCAAAAGGATTGATGACTGGAAAGCAAGCGAAACAATTGAATGTTGGTGGAGAAGTAGTTTGTTACGTATACTAATTTAAAAAGACTAAGAGATGTCAAGAATAGGTAAAAGTCCAATAGCAATACCTGCTGGAGTAACGGTTGACGTTAAAGAAGGAGAGATTGTTGTAAAAGGTAAATTAGGAGAGCTTTCTCAAAAGTTTGATACAGTTAGTATTAAAGTTGAAGAAGACCAAGTAATCGTTGAGCGTTCTTCTGATGATAAGATTGAAAGAGCTAAACACGGATTATACCGTAGTTTAATCAACAATATGGTTAAAGGAGTTTCAGAAGGATTTACTATCAGTTTGGAATTGGTTGGGGTAGGATACCGTGCTGCTAATCAAGGACAAAAGTTAGATTTAGCTTTAGGTTTCTCTCATAATATCGTGATGGATATTGCAAAAGAAGTTACAGTGGAAACTATATCTGAAAAAGGTAAAAATCCAATCGTTAAATTAACTTCATTTGACAAACAATTAGTTGGTCAAGTAGCAGCAAAAATCCGTTCATTCCGTAAACCAGAACCTTACAAAGGAAAAGGTATCAAGTTTGTGGGTGAAGAGTTAAGAAGAAAAGCAGGTAAATCAGCTTAAAAATTAAGACTATGTCATTAACAAAATCTGAAAGAAGACAACGTATTAAATTCAGAATTAGAAAGATCGTTAGCGGTACTGCTGCTAAGCCAAGACTTTCTGTATTCAGAAGTAATAAAGAAATCTATGCGCAAATCATAGATGACGTGAATGGAGTAACTCTAGCTGCAGCATCTTCAAGAGAAGCTGGGATAACAAGAGGAACCAATATTGAAACTGCTGCATCGGTTGGGAAACTAATTGCAGAGAAAGCTTTGAAAGCTGGTGTAGAAACTGTATCTTTCGATAGAGGAGGTTATTTATACCACGGTCGTGTTAAATCATTAGCTGAAGGCGCTAGAGAAGCTGGATTAAAATTCTAATTAGTTATGTATCAAAATTATAAAAACGTAGAATTTGTAAAACCAACTGGTCTTGATCTTAAAGATCGTTTGGTTAGTGTAAACCGTGTTACTAAAGTTACTAAAGGGGGAAGAGCTTTTGGATTCTCTGCTGTAGTAGTAGTAGGTGACGAAAACGGTGTAGTGGGTCATGGTTTGGGTAAATCAAAAGACGTTTCTGAAGCAATCGCTAAAGCAGTAGAGGATGCAAAGAAAAACTTAGTTAGAGTTCCTTTAAATGGTCATACTATTCCTCACGAACAAAAAGGAAAATTCAGTGGAGCAAGAGTATTATTGATGCCTGCATCTTTGGGTACTGGAGTAATCGCTGGAGGTTCTGTGAGATCGGTTGTAGAATCTGTTGGGATTAAAGATTTATTATCTAAATCTCAAGGATCTTCAAATCCTCACAACGTGGTGAAGGCTACTTTTGACGCTTTATTACGTTTAAGAAGTGCTTCTACAGTTGCAAAACAAAGAGGAATTTCTTTAGAAAAAGTATTTAAAGGTTAATTTGAGAGAGTTATGTCAAAAATTAAAGTAAAACAAGTAAGAAGCCAAATTAATTGTCCTCTTGTACAAAAGAGAACATTAGAGGCTTTAGGACTTCGTAAGATTGGTCAAGTGGTGGAGCATGATGCTACATCTGCAATCTTAGGAATGGTAAGTAAAGTTCAACACTTAGTTTCTGTAGAGGAGGCTAAATAATATTGTAGAGTATGAATTTAAGTAATTTACAACCAGCAAAAGGTTCAGTACACAACCAAAACAAACGTGTTGGTCGTGGTGAAGGGTCTGGTAAAGGAGGAACTTCTACAAAAGGACACAAAGGTGCTAAATCACGTTCAGGATATTCAAGAAAAATCGGATTTGAAGGAGGACAAATGCCACTTCAAAGACGTGTTCCTAAATTTGGTTTTAAAAACATCAATAGAGTAGAATATGATGTTATCAACTTAGAAAGATTACAGTCTTTAGTTGATAGCGGAGTAGTAAAAGACACTGTTGATTTTGCTCTTTTAGTTGAGTTAGGATTAACTTCTAAAAATAGTTTAGTTAAGGTTTTAGGGCGTGGAGAGATAAAAGCAAAATTAAAAGTTTCTGCACACAAGTTTTCAGCATCTGCTAAAGAGGCAATCGAGGCAGCTGGTGGAGAAATTGTAACGTTATAAAATCTTAATAAACAAGATGAAGAAGTTTTTTGAAACATTAGCCAGTATTTGGAAAATTGAAGAGTTAAAGAACAAAATCTTGATAACTTTAGGGTTATTGCTTGTGTACCGTTTTGGTACACAAGTTACCCTTCCAGGTATTGACGCAACGAAATTGCAAGCTTTAACTGATCAAACTGATCAAGGTATCGGTTGGTTAATAAATGTTTTTACAGGTGGTGCATTTGCGCAAGCATCTGTATTTGCATTAGGTATTATGCCTTATATTTCTGCTTCCATAGTAGTTCAGTTGATGGGAATCGCGGTTCCTTATCTACAAAAGCTACAAAATGATGGAGAAAGCGGTAGAAAGAAGATGAACCAAATAACAAGATGGTTGACAATCGGTATTACTTTATTACAAGGACCTAGTTACATCTATAACTTGTATGTGCAATTACCACCGGATGCATTTTTGTTAGGTTTCAATTCTTTCTCATTCTTGTTTTCTTCAGTAATTATACTAGTGACCGGAACTGTTTTTGCAATGTGGTTAGGTGAAAAAATTACTGATAAAGGTATTGGAAATGGAATTTCATTATTAATTATGGTTGGTATTATTGCGAGACTTCCAATGTCTTTCATCCAAGAATTCCAATCCAGAATTACAGAAAATAATGGAGGACCTATGTTGGTGGTTATAGAAGTAATTTTATGGTTGTTAATCATCGTTGCTTGTATCTATTTAACTCTTGCTGTGAGACGTATACCGGTTCAGTATGCAAGAAGAAGTGCTTCAGGAACTTATGATCAATCTATGTTAGGCGGTAATCGTCAGTGGATTCCATTAAAGTTAAATGCATCAGGAGTTATGCCAATCATCTTCGCTCAAGCGATCATGTTTGTGCCAGCTGCAGTAGCAGGTTTGTCAACTTCAGATACTGCTAAATCAATCAGTACAACATTTCATAATGTGTTTGGTTGGGAGTATAATGCACTTTTTGCTTTATTAATCATAATTTTTACGTACTTTTACACCGCAATTACAGTACCTACTAATAAGATGGCTGATGATCTAAAGAGAAGTGGCGGTTTTATACCAGGTGTTAAACCAGGTAGTGAGACAGGTGATTTCTTAGATAGAATCATGTCTTTAATAACATTCCCAGGTTCTCTTTACTTAGCACTAATCGCAGTTTTCCCTGCAATCGTGGTAAGTTTATTAGGAGTTCAACAAGGTTGGGCAATGTTTTATGGAGGAACATCGTTATTGATTATGGTAAGTGTTGTAATCGATACAATTCAACAAGTCAATGCTTATTTACTGAACAAACAGTATGATAGCATGATGACAAGTGGTAAAAATAGAAGAGCAACAGCTTAGTTTTTATGGCAAAACAATCAGCAATAGAACAAGACGGAGCAATTATTGAAGCATTATCAAATGCTATGTTCCGTGTGGAATTAGAAAATGGACACGTAGTAATCGCCCATATCTCAGGTAAGATGCGTATGCATTATATCAAATTATTACCTGGTGACAGAGTAAAATTAGAGATGAGCCCTTACGATTTGACCAAAGCAAGAATTACTTATAGATATTAAAGAGGCTATTAAAATGAAAGTAAGAGCATCAGTTAAAAAAAGAAGTGCCGAGTGCATTATAGTACGTAGAAAAGGTAGACTTTACGTTATTAATAAAAAGAATCCTAGATTTAAACAAAGACAAGGATAATTATGGCAAGAATCGCAGGGGTAGATATACCTAAACACAAAAGAGGAATCATTGCTTTAACTTATATTTTTGGAATTGGTTCAAGTAGAGCTAAAGAAATTCTAGAAAGAGCTAAAGTTGACGAAAATAAAAAAGTTCAAGATTGGAATGACGACGAGATCGGAGCTATCCGTGAAGCTGTAGGTCAATTCACAATTGAAGGAGAATTACGTTCAGAGATTTCATTAAACATCAAACGTTTAATGGATATCGGATGCTACAGAGGTATCCGTCATAGAGCTGGTCTTCCATTAAGAGGACAAAGAACTAAGAACAACTCTAGAACAAGAAAAGGTAAAAGAAAAACTGTTGCTAACAAGAAAAAAGCAACTAAATAATAAGTAGTAATATGGCTAAAGCGAATACAAAAAAACGTAAAGTACTTGTTGAGTCAACAGGTGAAGCTCATATTAATGCGACGTTTAACAATATCATCATTTCATTAACTAACAAAAAAGGTGAAGTGATTTCTTGGTCATCAGCAGGTAAAATGGGATTCAGAGGTTCTAAAAAGAACACTCCTTACGCTGCTCAAATGGCTGCAGAAGATTGCGGTAAAGTTGCACTTGAGGCAGGATTGAAAAAAGTAAAAGTTTATGTAAAAGGACCTGGAAACGGAAGAGAATCTGCAATCAGATCTTTACATAATGGTGGAATCGAAGTAACAGAGATTATCGATATTACTCCAATGCCACACAACGGATGTCGTCCTCCAAAGAGAAGAAGAGTTTAATTTTATAGTATAACCAAAGGTAGGAATAGATTATCGGAGGAAAGTGACCTGAATTCATAATCCCTACCTTTTTTCAATTTTATTAAGAAATGGCAAGATATACTGGTCCACAAACAAAAATCGCACGTAGGTTCGGTGAAGCAATTTTCGGAGATGACAAGTCTTTAGAAAAAAGAAATTACCCTCCAGGACAACATGGTTTAGCAAGAAAAAGAGGTAAGAAATCTGAATATGCTATCCAGTTATTGGAAAAACAAAAAGCTAAATATACTTACGGTATTTTAGAAAAACAATTCAGAAACTTATACAAAAAAGCTGCTGCAGCTCGTGGAGTTACTGGTGAGGTATTAATTCAATTATGTGAGTCAAGATTAGACAACGTAGTATTCAGAATGGGAATTGCTCCATCTCGTAGAGCTGCACGTCAAATCGTTTCTCATAGACATATTACTGTAAATGGGGAATTAGTAAATATTCCTTCATACCAATTGAAACCTGGTGATAAAGTTGCTGTTCGTGAAAAATCAAGATCTCTAGAGACTATCGAACGTTCATTATCTAATTCTAGCGCTGTTTACGAGTGGATTACTTGGAATCCTGAAACGTTAGAAGGAACATTTGTTTCTGTACCTCAAAGACTTCAAGTTCCTGAAAACATCAAAGAACAGTTAATCGTAGAGTTGTACAACAAATAATAATTGACATTCAGTCGAAACAAATATGGCAATATTTAATTTTCAAAAGCCCGATAAAGTTATCATGATTGATTCGACCGATTTTAAAGGCAAATTCGAATTTAGACCTTTAGAACCGGGATATGGATTGACAATAGGTAATGCATTAAGAAGAGTTCTTCTTTCTTCTCTTGAAGGATATGCAATTACTTCAGTTCGTATTGAAGGAGTAGATCATGAGTTTTCTACTATCGCTGGTGTAGTTGAGGATGTTACTGAAATCATTCTTAACCTAAAACAAGTTCGTTTTAAACGTCAAATTGAAGATGTTGATAATGAAACTGTTAGTATCTCTTTCTCTGGTAAAGAACAGTTGACTGCAGGTGATTTCCAGAAATTCATTTCTAGTTTCCAGATTCTGAATCCAGAATTAGTTATCTGTAATATGGATAGTAATGTAACTATTAATATGGATCTTACTATTGAGAAGGGAAGAGGTTACGTACCAGCTGAAGAGAATAGAAAACCTAATGCTCCTATTGGTACTATCTTTACTGACTCAATTTATACTCCAGTTAAGAACGTTAAGTATGCTATCGAAAACTATCGTGTTGAGCAAAAAACTGACTATGAAAAGTTAGTTTTTGATATCATTACCGATGGTTCTATTCATCCAAAAGATGCGTTAACTGAAGCTGCAAAAACATTAATACACCACTTTATGTTATTCTCAGATGAGAGAATTACTTTAGAGGCAGATGAGATTGCACAAACTGAATCGTATGATGAGGAATCTCTTCATATGAGACAGCTTCTAAAAACTAAACTAGTTGATTTAGATCTTTCAGTTAGAGCATTGAATTGTTTGAAAGCGGCTGAAGTAGATACATTAGGAGACTTAGTATCATTTAACAAAAATGACTTGATGAAATTCAGAAACTTCGGTAAGAAGTCTTTATCTGAATTAGAAGAGTTAGTAGCTGTTAAGGGACTTAATTTCGGGATGGATCTATCAAAATACAAATTAGATAAAGAATAAACTAGACTGCAAAGTCTAAATTCTAGTAAGAAATGAGACACGGAAAGAAAATAAATCACTTAGGTAGAAAAGCAGGACATAGAAACTCTATGCTTGCTAATATGGCTTGTTCTTTAATCGAGCACAAGCGTATCAATACTACTGTAGCTAAAGCTAAAGCTTTAAAGCAGTTTATTGAGCCATTAGTAACTAAAGCTAAAACTGACGATACTCATAACCGTCGTGTTGTTTTCTCTTATTTGAGAGACAAAGACGCAGTTACTGAACTATTTAGAGAAGTAGCTCAAAAAGTAGGAGATCGTCCAGGTGGATATACTCGTATTATTAAGTTAGGTAATCGTTTAGGAGATAACGCTGATATGGCTATGATTGAATTCGTTGACTTCAACGAATTATACAACGTTGCTAAGAAAGAAGCTAAAAAATCATCTACTCGTAGAGGTAAAAAGAAAGCTGCTGAAGCTCCTGCGACTGAGGCAACTTCTAATGAAGCTGAAACTAATGAATAGTATCAACAAAATTTATTTTTGTTATTTATAATATTAAGGACATTCTTTATAAGGATGTCCTTTTTTTTTTATTTTTGCTAAAAATTAATACAACACAACAATACAATGGAATATTCAGAAAGAAAGAAGGCAGTTTTAGTTTTAAAAGATGGAACTGTTTTTTTTGGTAAGTCGGTTGGTGTAGAAGGTACAGCATTCGGAGAGATTTGTTTTAACACTGGAATGACAGGTTATCAAGAAATCTTTACAGATCCTTCTTACTTTGGTCAAATCATGTTATCAACAACTGCTCACATTGGTAACTATGGGGTTAATGTTGACGAAGTTGATTCTAATGGAATTAAGATTTCTGGTTTAGTTTGTAAAAACTTTAGTTATTATCATTCACGTCCAAATTCAGAATCGGATTTATTGACTTATTTAGAGAAGGCTAATCTTATAGCTATTTCTGATGTTGATACACGTGCTCTTACAGCTCATATTAGAGACAACGGTGCTATGAATGCTATCATCTCAACAGATGGTAAATCAATTGAGGAGTTAAAAGTGATGTTAGAAAATGTTCCTTCAATGGAAGGCTTAGAGTTATCTTCTAAAGTATCTACTAAAGAAGCTTACTACTTTGGTGATCCTAATGCGTCTCATAAAATTGCGGCAGTTGATTTTGGTATTAAAACAAATATTTTGCGTTGTTTCGAAGAGAGAGATTGTTATGTAAAGGTGTTTCCTTATAATGTTTCTTATGATGAATTAGTTGCATTTGGTGCTGATGGATATTTTCTATCTAACGGACCTGGTGATCCACAAGCTTTAGCAAAATTAGGAGTTCTTGATACGGTTAATAAAGTTATAGATTCAGGGCTTCCTGTTTTCGGTATTTGTTTAGGTCATCAATTGATTGGATTATCTCAAGGAGTTAGTACATTTAAAATGTTTAGTGGACATCGTGGAGTAAATCATCCTGTGATGAATCTAGGTTCTACTCAAGGTGAAATCACATCACAGAATCATGGTTTCGCTATTAATAAAGAGGAGTTGGCTAAACATGCTAATCTTGAGTTAACTCATGTGCATCTAAATGATGGTACTGTTGCAGGTATGAAGATGAAGAATAAGAATGTTTTCTCTGTTCAATATCATCCTGAATCAAGTCCTGGTCCACATGACTCAAGATATTTATTTGATGAGTTTGTTGAGAATATAAAAAATAATAAAGGAGCTACAGTGTAGTTCCTTTCGTTATATATAAACTTTATTTCTTATCTGTATTAAGTAAGTTCAATTAAAGTTGTAAATTTGTTTATACTAAATTTTAAGACACAATTTATGAGTACAATTATTAGTGTGCATGCACGTCAAATATTAGATTCTAGAGGGAATCCTACAGTAGAAGTAGATGTTATTACTGAAAGTGGTATGTTAGGTCGTGCTGCTGTTCCATCTGGAGCTTCTACGGGTGAGCACGAAGCAGTAGAGTTACGCGATGGTGGTAAAGCTTTCTTAGGTAAAGGAGTATTAAAAGCTGTTGATAACGTTAACAATGTAATTGCTGAGCACATCGTAGGTGTTAGTGTTTTCGAACAGAATACTATTGACCAATTGATGATTGAATTAGATGGTACTAGTAATAAAGGAAATTTAGGAGCGAATGCTATTTTAGGTGTTTCTTTAGCAGTAGCTAAAGCAGCAGCAAATGAGTTAAGAATGCCATTATATCGTTATGTAGGTGGTGTTTCTGCAAACACGCTACCAGTTCCAATGATGAATATTATTAATGGTGGGTCTCACTCTGATGCTCCTATTGCATTTCAAGAGTTTATGATCATGCCTGTAAAAGCAATTACTTTTACACATGCTATGCAAATGGGGACTGAGATATTCCATCATTTGAAGAACGTTTTACACGAGAGAGGATTAAGTACAGCAGTAGGTGACGAAGGAGGTTTTGCTCCTACTTTAAAAGGAACTGAAGATGCTCTTGATTCTATTAAATTAGCAGTTGAGAATGCAGGCTATAGATTTGGAGATGAGATTATGATCGCTTTAGATTGTGCGGCTTCTGAGTTCTATGTAGATGGTAAATATGATTATACTAAATTCGAAGGTGAATTAGGTAAAGTACGTACTTCTCAAGAGCAAGCGGATTACTTAGCTGAGTTAGTTGAGAAGTATCCAATAGTATCTATTGAAGACGGTATGTACGAAGATGATTGGGATGGTTGGAAGTATTTAACGGATAAGATTGGTGATAAAGTTCAGTTAGTAGGTGATGATTTATTTGTTACTAATGTAGCTAGACTTGAGCGTGGTGTTAATGAAGGTATTGGTAACTCTATTTTGATTAAAGTAAATCAGATAGGAACACTTACTGAGACTATAGCTGCTGTTAACATGGCTAAGAATGCTGGATTTACTTCTGTTATGTCTCACCGTTCAGGTGAAACAGAAGATAGTACTATTGCTGATTTAGCTGTTGCTCTTAATTGTGGACAAATTAAAACTGGTTCTGCGTCTAGATCTGATCGTATGGCTAAGTATAATCAATTATTAAGAATAGAGGAAGAATTAGGTGATATCGCTTATTATCCTCAGGGGAATGCTTTTAAAGTAAAAAGATAATCCTTTATAAATAAAAAGCGGTAGATATGATATCATATCTACCGCTTTTTTATTTTATAGTACATGGGCACGGTTATGCTGGTATTTTGTAAAAATAAATTATTGTGAATAATGTTTTTTTTTAACTAATCCAATGTGTTTATGATTATTTAGTATGCCTTATTTTTTCATTCGTTTTGTTAGTCTCTAAAATGAGGTTTTTTGTTCATTTTTAATGATTACTTTACGAATATGACTTGTATGTATGCATAATAATTCCTATCTTTCCTACTGAAAAATTACTAGAATATGTTTGCTAGTAGTGAGTAAAACTTATAGAAAAAATAAAATAATAACAATATGTCTAAAACAGCTTATATAGAGGTTGACGGTAAAAGACATGAGTTTCCTGTATTAGTTGGTACTGAGAATGAAGTAGCAATTGATGTATTGAAATTACGTGCTTTAACTGGAGCTATTACTTATGACCCAGGTTATAAAAATTCTGGTGCATGCAAGAGTGCAATTACATTCTTAGATGGAGAAGAAGGAATCTTGAGATACAGAGGATATTCTATTGAAGAATTAGCAGAATATTCTAATTTCTTAGAAGTTTCTTATTTGATTATCTTCGGAGAGTTACCAACTCAAGAACAATTAGAGAAATTCGAGAATGATATCAGAAAGTATTCATTAGTTAATGAAGAAATGAAGAATATCATTGATGGGTTCCCTAAGACGGCACACCCGATGGGAGTGTTAGCTTCTTTGACTAGTGCTTTAACTGCATTTAATCCTAAAGTAGTTGACGCTGATTGTTCTAAGTCATTATATGAGGCTGTATGTAAGACAATGAGTAAGTTCTTAGTAATAGCAACTTGGACCTATAGAAAAGCTAAAGGATATCCTCTAAACTATTATGATAATACTAAGAGCTATGTAGATAACTTCTTAAGATTGATGTTTGCTTTGCCAACAGAACCTTATGAAATCGATCCAATCGTAAAAAATGCAATTGATAAGTTATTTATCTTACATGCGGATCATGAGCAAAACTGTTCTACATCTACAGTGCGTATGGTAGGTTCTTCTCATGCTGGATTATTTGCATCTGTATCTGCTGGTGTTTCTGCTTTATGGGGACCATTACATGGAGGAGCTAATCAAGCTGTATTAGAAATGCTTGAAGCAATTCAGAATGATGGTGGTGATGTAGAGAAATATTTAAATAAAGCTAAAGATAAAGATGATTCTTTCCGTTTAATGGGATTCGGACACAGAGTTTATAAAAACTTTGATCCAAGAGCTAGAATTATCAAAAAAGCAGCTGATGAAGTATTAGGAAAATTAGGTGTTGATGATCCAGTTTTAGACATTGCTAAAAAATTGGAAGCAGCAGCTCTTAAAGATCCTTATTTCGTAGAAAGACACTTATATCCTAATGTTGATTTCTACTCAGGAATTATTTATAGAGCTTTAGGTATCCCTACTGAAATGTTCACAGTTATGTTTGCTATTGGACGTTTACCAGGATGGATCGCTCAGTGGAAGGAAATGAGAATTAATAAAGAGCCAATTGGAAGACCTAGACAGTTATACGTTGGTGAAGCATTAAGAACATTTGTTCCTATGAAAGACAGAAAATAATATTTATTTTATATTTGTTGAAGAGGTACCCTAATTAAGGGTGCCTTTTTTATTTTGTAAAGAATTAAGTAGAGAGTATTTTGTTATATTTGTGGAAAATCAATATTTATGCTTAAGTTAAACGTTAAGAATGAAACCTCGAGATTGCGGGCTGTGGTCCTAGGTACAGCTAATAGTATCGGACCCACACCTACAGTAGAAGAAGCTTACGACCCTAAGTCGTTAGAGCATATTAAAGCAGGTACTTATCCTGTAGAATCTGACATGATTCAAGAAATGGATGCTTTTAATAAAGTATTCGAAAAATATGATGTAAAGGTGTATAGACCTGAAATCATTGAAGACTACAATCAAATTTTTACTCGTGATATTGGATTTGTGATTGAAGATAAATTCATTAAAGCGAATATCCTACCAGATAGAGATCGTGAATTACATGCAATACAGTATGTGTTAGATCAAATTGATCCTGCATCTATAATCTCTGCTCCAGAAGAAGTACACTTTGAAGGAGGAGATGTAATGCCATGGAATGATTATATTTTTATAGGAAGCTATAAACGCCCAGATTATAAAGAATATATTACAGCAAGAACAAATCAACTAGGTGTTGATTTTATTAAAGAATTATTCCCTAATAAAACAGTTTTATCATTTGACTTGGTGAAGTCTAGAACAGAACCACGTGATAATGCATTGCATTTAGATTGTTGTTTTCAACCAATCGGAAATGATAAAGGAATAATCTATAAAGGTGGTTTTTATGATGAGAAAGAATACTATCAATTAGTTGAAATTTTCGGTAAAGACAACTTATTCCACATTGAAAGAGAAGAAATGTATCATATGTTTTCGAATGTATTTTCTATTAGCCCAGAAGTTATTGTGTCTGAACGTAATTTTACAAGACTGAATAATTGGTTAAGAGATAATAATTTCGTTGTAGAAGAGATTCCTTATGCAGAAATTGCAAAACAAGAGGGGTTATTAAGATGTTCTACACTACCTTTGATACGTGATTAAAATATATGTTATGAATCAAACTACTAATACAATATTAATGATTCGCCCTGTGGCGTTTCGTATGAACGAACAAACTGCGGTAAATAACTATTATCAAAAAGTACTTGATAATACAACTCCTGCTACAGTTAATGCAAAAGCTCAACAAGAATTTGATGCTTTCGTAGAAAAATTAAGAGCTGTTGGAGTTAATGTTATTGTAGTAGAAGATACTGTAGATCCTGATACACCAGATAGTATTTTCCCGAATAACTGGATTTCTTTTCACGAAAGTGGAGAAGTGGTTCTTTACCCAATGTTTGCTGAGAATAGAAGACTGGAGAGAAGAGAGGATATATTTGATATCTTGGAGAAAGAAGGTTTTGAAATCGATGATGATATATGGGATTATACATCGGCAGAAGAAGATAACTTATTCTTAGAAGGTACAGGAAGTTTATTATTAGACAGAGCTAATGAAAAGACGTATTGTGCATTATCACCACGTGCTGATGAAGGTTTAGTTATTGAGTTTTGTGAAGATTTTGAGACAGACCCAGTAATTTTTGAAGCGTTTCAAACAGTAGATGGAGAAAGAAAACATATCTATCACACTAATGTTATGATGTGTTTAGCCGAAACATTTGCTGTGATTTGCGCAGATTGTATTGATGATAAACAAGAGAGAAAAACAGTCTTAAATAGTTTAAAGAGCACAGGAAAAGAAGTTATTACTATTACGGAAGAACAAGTTAATAATTTTGCTGGTAATATGTTACAAGTAAAAGGAGCAAACGATCAACGTTATTTAGTAATGTCAACGCAAGCTTATAATAGTTTAGACGCTAATCAAATAAAAGCAATAGAAAAGCATTGTCCAATCTTACATAGTAGCTTAGATACTATAGAAGCTTGTGGTGGTGGAAGTGCTCGTTGTATGATGGCAGAAGTGTTCTTACCTAAGAATTAGATAGATATTTATTTTGATATACTGAAAACGAAGCAATAGCTTCGTTTTTTTATTTACAAAATAATTATTTAAATTCATTTTAAATAAGATATTTTTCTATCTTTGCAATCAAGAAATCATCTAAATAAAAAACAAAAAGAATAAATGAAGCGTAATACCATATTTGTACTGAGTGCTTTTTGTGCAATTCCAGCATTTACTTTTGCTCAAGTACAAGATACTATAACGCCACCCAATGCTAATCTTGGAGAAATTGTTATCTCTGGACAGTATAGTCCACAATCTATAAATAAGGCTGTTAATAATGTGACAGTTCTGAATAGGCAACGTTTAGAAAATTTAGGGGCAGTAACATTAGCTGACGCATTAAATCAAGTGATGAATATATCTATACTACCAAATGCTGGTACAGGTAGATCTACTGTGAAGATGTTTGGTTTAGACGCCCAGTATTTTACGATACTAGTGGATAATGTACCTATGATTTCTGATGAAGGCTTTGGTAATAATACAGACCTTACTCAGATTAACTTAGATGATATTGAACAAGTAGAAATTGTAGAAGGAGCCATGGGGGTAGACTATGGAGCGAATGCAGTAACAGGAATTATAAATATCATTACTAAGAAAAATAATATTCATGATTGGAACGTAAATTTCTTTACACAAGAAGAGACTGTTGGTGATGAATATAATTTGAAGAATAAAGGAAAGCATATTCAGGGGCTAACGATAGGACATAATATAAATGATAATTTATATGCAAGTGTTAGTTATACTCATAATGATTTTAAAGGATGGTTTAATGATAGAAAAGGGTTTACTTATTATGGAGATGAAGATAAAAGGGGACACGAATGGTTACCAAAGAATCAAAATAATGTAAAGGCTCTTCTGAATTACCACCATAAGTCTTATCGTGTATTCTATAAGTTCGAATACTTTGATGAGAGAATGAAGGATTATAGTAAGACCTTTGAGGTAAATGAGGATCCCGTGTTTGAAACGATTGATCCTATTGCTAAAGATCGTATTACGAATACAAAGAGATGGTCTAATGTTCTAAATACTTCTGGTAAATTTCAAGATCTTTTCCGTTTTGATTTGTCTTTTACTTATCAGAAACAAGAGAGGGAGATAGATTTTTATAGATATAGAATTAAGTATGACGAGAAATTTGATAAAAACTCATATAAAAGTGAAAGTAGAGAAGTGTTCTTTTCGAGAGGAACTTTTAGTGATTTTATTAAATGGGAGAGAGCTAGATTCCAAGTAGGATATGAAGTAGCCAATAGTAAAGGGTATTCATTAATGAGCGAATCATTAGGAGAATCTCCTCAAAGCAGATCTTTAGGAAGTTATGATTTTTATGCTTCATCAGAGATTGACGTTATGCCTAATTTCATGATTCGTCCAGGATATCGTTTAATGACTTCAAATACTTTTGACAGTCAGCATGCTATGAGTTTAATGCTTAAATATGTATTGCCAAATGATTATGAAATTCGTGCTACTGTAGGTACATCACCTCGTTTGCCTAATTATGAAGAGTTGTATACGTATTTTGTAGATGTTAATCATGATTTACAAGGTAATCCAAATTTAAACCCTGAGAAAGGGAAGACGTTCTTTTTGAATATTAAAAAAGCAGTAGAATTTAGTGAAGATATTGAATTTAGTAGTAGTTTGACTGGACGTTTTTTGAATGTACAAGATAAGATTGATGTAATTCAGATTATTGATCCATCAGGACTTAAGTATAAATATCATAATGTTAATCGTTATAGAAATATAGGGGTAACTTTCTTGAATCAGTTGCGTTGGAAAACATTAGATGTAGGTCTTGGTTTTACCTATTCAGGTGCTGCTCAGCAAATATATGGTGCTCCTAGTGATACAGATAAATTCTTATATACTCCTGAAGTGACAGCTAATGTTAGTTATAAGTTGCCATCTACAGGGACTATGTTCTCGTTATATTATAAATTTAATGGGGAAGAATATCGTTATAAGATGGAGTCAGATCTTTTTGGTGAATACTATATGAAAGGAAAGCAAGAAAGCTATTCTTGGATGGATTTTAGTGTCCGCCAGCCTTTCTTTAAGAATATGTTGTTTGCAACAGTTGGGGTAAGAAATATATTTGATGTTAAAGATTTAACATCAACAACAAGTTCTGGAACAGCGCATAGCTCTTCTTCTCCTTCACAACCACTGGGATATGGAAGAAGCTTCTTTGTAAAATTACAATATAAATTAGGTTTTTAATGATGATGAGACGTTTATTACATATTAGCATATTTATCGTATCTCTTTTTATGATGATATCATGTGAAAAGGATTCTAAGAATGGTAATAGTGACACAAGGGATTTTATTGTAGCTTATGAAGAACAATCTATCAGTTATGGAGAAATCGTAGATAAGAAAGAATTAAATGTGATTTTTTCTGAACCGGCTGCCGAAGCGGGAAGTATTGAGATGAGAGTTTCTGAAGTAAATGCAAAATATGATGTAGATTATAATACTATTCCAAGTGCTAAAGCGGGTATATTAACTATTCCTTTCGCTAAAGGCGATCGTAAAGTGAATTTTGTATTTAATAACCTAATATATCCTTATGATCGTTCTGATAAGACAGTCCAGTTTGATATAGTGAAGGTTAATTATTCAATAAAAGAACCTAAGATTCAAGGATATAATGTGATGGTGGTTAGTTTTGATACTGCTATCGGAGGAGTGTTAACACCTCCTATTGGAGGACCAAGTCAACCAAAGCAAGTATACGTAGATTTAGGAGGAAAGGCAATGTATCCTGTACAACGTGATTCTTGGGACTTAGCCTTTTATGCAGATAAAGAGTTTAGAGTTAAATTGAACGGATCTATTTATATGGCCACAAGTGCTTTATCAAGTACAGATATTGATAAAGTGAGAGAAAGTGATGTAACGAGTCTAAAAACTCAGGTACAGATAGGTACATTTGATCCAGCTAATGTTGCTTATATAGATGCTCCTACTGGTGAATTATCAGCAACAGCAATTAAGGAGGTAAAACTTAACTCTGATGAAAATAAAGTTTATTTAGTAAACTTAGGTTTTAAACCTGGTACTTCTAGTGTTGCTGCAGGTTCTGTAAATGTAACTGGTGATACAAGAGGATGGAAGAAGATTAGAATACTAAGAAAAGATCAAGGTTATCTACTGCAGTATGCAGATTTAAATGATAGTACACATAAGGAAGTGTTTATAGAGAAGAATTCATCTTATAACTTTGTTTTCTTTAGTTTTGATACTAATAAAATTGTTAATGTTGAACCAAGTAAACAAAAATGGGATTTAAACTTTACTGTATTTACAAATACGGTTGATCAAAATGGTGACCCAAAAGGTTCTTATGGTTATTCTGATTTTATTGTAAACAATAGATATGCGGGTGTTACTGCTTATAAAGTTACAATACCTGAAAAGGATAAAACAATGTATAAGAGTTTCTCTTTAGCCGATGTAGATAAAGGAGCACTGTCTTTAGACTTGCGTACTATAGGTGGTACATGGAGAGATGTAGCGAATGATAAAAAATTATTCACCAATATCTTTTACGTAATTAAAGATTCAAAAGGTAATTACTATAAGATGCGTGTACTAAGCTTTATGAATGAAAAAGGTGAACGTGGATACCCAAGATTTGAATATAGCCTATTAAGGTAATTAATAATATTACATAACTATTTGTTGTCGCAGGTTATGTATGTGATTCAATGTAATCATACAGTACTTCAAGTATTTGTTGTTTATTGAGTTGTTAGTTTATTTTTGTTAGAAAACCCCAAGATTGTCGCTCTTGGGGTTTTTTTATTACTTTTAAGTTTTTAATCTGTCTATGATGCCTATAGTTACACATTCTAATAAGATTCTACATCCTTTATTTTTAGTATGCCTAGCTTTGCTTCTGTGTAATGATTTTTGGTTGAAAGAAGAGTTTTCTAATGTGATAACGGGCAAACTATCAGATTTTACAGGACTATTTATCTTCCCTTTTTTTTGGTCTGCCTTTTTTCCAAAATATACTAGAGGTATTCATATAAGTACAGTGTTATTGTTTATATGGTTTAAAAGTCCTTTATCTACCCCTGTGTTATCATGGCTTAATGGTTTTGGATTATCTATCGGACGGGTAGTTGATTATACTGACTATATGGCTTTAGTCAGTGTGGTGTTGTGCTATTATGTATTTAATAATGTTACTATCCATAGATCATATCGCAGTGCCAAAGTAGGAGTGATTTATCTTTCTATTTTTTCTTTTATGGCAACTTCTCAGATTCCTAAAGTATCTACTTTTTATCCTATTCAGGACCAAGAGTATTATTTTAAAGGAACGAAGAGAGAACTGATTCAAAAATTAAATGAAGTTCAAGTAGAAAAAGTGCAGAAGTGGAATAATAAACTTACTCCTGTTCAAAGACCTATTGTAATTGACTCGGTTAATGATTTGATACATTATGAACTAAACGATCAATATGTACTAGGTAGATTACTAGATATAGAAGAGGAGAAGAGAGATAGTGTTTACTATCAGTCTAATTTAGTTAAGTTTGTCATCACACAAGAGAACACTAGAGCCAAAATTACTCTTCTTGAGATTATGGTTAGAGTTCAAGGGGTAGGAGATGTTGATATCACTAAACTACCATATCCTAAAAAGGAAGTCAGAGCTTTCAAAAGAAATTTGATAAGCCCCTTAAAGAAGAAATTCTAAGCCTCTCTGTATTTAGCTGGTGTAGTTTGATACATACGTTTAAAGGCAGAAGTGAAGTGTTGTACATGCTCGTATCCACAGTAGTGAGCTATTTCTTTGATAGGTATAGTTGTGTTGCGCAACAATTTATGAGCGTATTCCATTCTTAATTGATACACATATCCGAATACTGTTGTATTGTAGACCTCTTTGAAGCCTTTCTTTAGTTTATAATCATTTAATCCCACTTCTAGTGCAAGTTCTGATAAACTAAGAGGGGCTTGATAGTTTTGTTCTATGTGTTCTTTAGCTTCTGCCAGTTTTTGTTTATCAGATAGAGATATTTTTGTCAAATCCTTATTGGAATTTAATCGTATATATTGTTCGAATTGCAATAAGAGTAATTCTTTACTCTTTACATCTAAGTATAATTGTTTCATGACACCAGTTCTATTTGTGTTATAAATTTCGGTAAGAACTGCTTTTATTTCTACGTTTACTAAAGCATTGTTTTGGAATAACTGGTTGTTTGTTTTATTGATAGGAGGGATCAGACCTTCATATTGATTAATTAAGGAGTCCACATGGTCTTGAGGGAATAGTACCTCCATATATTCATTGCTGTTTTCATTTTGTTTAAAAGTACCTTGTAGTTCTTTTTGTAAATATAGGTTGTGTTGATTTTTATTAAACTTTACATTGTTGTAAGTCGAATTAAAGGCTGATCTACCATTTATACAAAAGTGCATTTCATAAAATGGTTCATCTGTATACATCTCTATAGAGATATCCTTTTTTATATTCATCATCCCGAAGATTAGAATAGAATTCTGATTATAGTACTCTGTTACTTTATTTTCTACTATATCATTGTGGATGCGTATGGTCTTACATTTATCTAGATTAGCTGTTTCTGAGTATAAAGTTTGATATCTTTTCTCTAGTAAGATCTCTTTTGTATTGATGTCCTTAATGATCATTTCCATAATAATCCGTTTTGCGTAAAGTTTACTCCTTTTAAGGTAACAACTATTTTAGTTACATGAAGGAAATTTGCACAAATATAATTATTAAGATTAATTCTAAATAACTATATTTGGTCAAAATTTATAGTATATGGAGCCAATGGATAATATTGAATTAGCAAAACAGCTTAGATGTCCTAGTGGAGATGATGGAGTTAGGGTTGGAAATAGGATGTATGCATCCAATAACAATATGATTTATAAAACTATTGACCGTTTAAACATTAAAGCAGGGATGCATATTCTAGAATTAGGATTTGGTAATGGTCGCCATTTGCCATATTTGTTTTCTAAAGAAAAAAGCTTGAGTTATGAAGGTATTGAGTTATCTGATGTCATGTTAAGTGAAGCAACAGAATTCAATAAAGAGCTAATAAAAGAAAGTAAAGTCAAATTGTCTTTAGGGAATGATACAGGAAGAATGGATTTTGAAGACAAATCTTTTGACGGTTTCTTTTCGGTTAATACTATTTATTTTTGGGAAGAGCCAAATAAGTATTTTCAAGAGATATATCGTATTTTACGTTCAGAAGGACAATTAACTTTATCGTATATTCAGAAGGACTTTGCTCTAAAACAAGCTTTCGCTACAGAAGAAGTCTTCCATTTTCATAAGACAGAGTGGCTTATTCGTTTATTGACTAATATTGGTTTCTATAATATAGAACAATGGCAGTATATGGAGAATACAACTAATAAGCTAGGACAAGCTGTTGTGCGTCCATTTGTTATTCTAAAAGCGACTAAGTTGTAAAGAGAGAAATCTTCTTATCCTTGTTTCTAATGTTTATCAGTGAAAATTATTAAATCATTCACTTATAAATATGGATAAACAGAAACAATTGATTTTAAAAGGCAATTTGTCTAATGTGATGTGGCAGATGTCTTGGCCAGCTATTATAGCGATGGTCTTATTTGGGCTAAATAACTTTTTAGACGGTGTCTTTGTTGGGCACCTGATTAATGATACAGCATTGGCAGCTGTTGGGATCGCTTTTCCTTTAGCACAGATTGGACAAGCTATCGGTAGCCTTATAGGCACGGGTGCAGGTGCCGCTATTAGTATTTGGATAGGAGCAGATGATCAGAGTAATTTGGCTAGATGTTTAGGTTCAGTTAATTTTCTTAGCATTTTATTCTCCGTGGCTTTTATGCTTCCCGCCTATATTTTTGCCGATGAACTAATCTATTTGATGGGAGGCAGAGGGGAGATAGCTATTTTAGCTTCCCAGTATTATAAGGTTATTCTATTAGGTACTTTCTTTTGGGTACATGGTTTAGCGTTGAATATGATGATTCGCGCAGAAGGAAAGATGAAGACTGCAGCTCTAATGATAGCGATAGGGTTAATAATCGATATAGTACTTAAGCCTATTTTTATATCTATATTAGGAGGTGGGGTAGTAGGTGCTGCTTGGGCTACTAATGTATCGATGATTGTTTATACTATTCTAGGTATAGGGTATTATCATTTTTCTAAATCTTCTTTTAAGACTAATGTTTGGTCATTTTTTAATGATAAGCAGATTACTAGACTTATTATTAAGCTAGGAATGCCTGCCATGATTATGATGGTGATGGTTGTCATTCAGAATATAGTCATTTTTAATGCCTTGTCTAAGTATGGTACAGATAGTGACATTACCTTCTTTACTGCTGTTAATCGTTTTTATTTATTATTGTGTACACCTATGTTCGGATTGATGCGTGCACTTCAGCCAGTAGCAGGGATGAATTATGGTGTCCAGAATTATGTTCGTACTAAGCGATCATATGTATTATTTACTTGGACTGGAGTAGGGCTATTATTACCCTTCTGGTGTTTAGTAATGTTTTTTCCTCAGGATGTCTTATCCTTAATGATACCAAACCAATTATTTTCAATAGATCAATTGATTAATTTTCGTGTATATATGAGTGTTTTGTTGGTGTTGCCAGCTATATTCATGGGTATGGTTTGGTTTCCATCTGTAGAGAATGCGAGGCCAGCTAGTTTGGTTGCGCTTTTTAGACAGCTAGTGTTGTATGTTCCTATTATGTTAGTTGTGCCCCGTATTTTTGGGATTAATGGTATTTATTGGGCAAGTGCTTTGATCGATTGGGCTATTTTTATTGTCGTGATTTTTGTGTTAAGACGTAGTTTTAAGAGGATGGTATAAATTAATAGAAGAATAGAGACTGTTTTTTCTTGCTTGAGTAAAGAATTTAAAGGAACTAGGATAGGGATAAAAGGATTATGCGTAAATTCGCTTGCAATTTTCAAAGGAAGTTTAGTCGTCCTTTTCATTTTATAATTATACAACACAACATATATGGAATTATTAAGAGAGAGAATTTTGCAAGATGGAAGATGTTTTGAAGGAGGAATTTTAAAAGTAGACAGTTTTATCAACCATCAGATGGACCCTGTACTAATGAAATCTATTGGAGTAGAATTCGTAAGAAGATTTGCAGGAACTAATGTGAATAAAATTATGACTATTGAGGCTAGTGGGATTGCTCCAGCTATTATGACAGGATATTTATTAAATCTTCCTGTGGTATTTGCTAAGAAGAAAAAACCTAGCACAATGGAGAATATGTTACATACACAGATACACTCTTTTACTAAGGATAGAACGTATGATGTGGTTATAAGTAATGATTTTCTTCAGCCTACAGACAATGTTTTATTTGTAGATGACTTTTTAGCGTATGGTAATGCTGCTTTAGGAGTACTAGATTTAATAAAACAGTCTGGTGCTAATTTAGTAGGAATGGGATTCATTATAGAAAAAGCATTTCAAGACGGACGTAAGTTAATAGAAGAGCAAGGAGTAAGAGTAGAATCTTTAGCAATAATAGAAGATCTGTCTAACTGCACGATTACGATTAGATAATATTTTAGAATAGTTTTATATTCATATACGGCCCTAGATCATATAGTCTAGGGCTTTTTTATTGTCATCATAAGTTACCCCTCTTCAAGAGTGCGACAAGACCTCTTCAATATTGCTTCAAGAAAGAGGTGCTCAGATAGAGCAATCTTGGAGAAATGTTGAAGCGGTGTTGAAGAAGTAGGCATAAAGGCTTGCTATTACTGGGATACAGAAGTGTTTTGGTTTTAGAAAGATAATACAGGTAATATACCTTACTTGTTGATAAACAGTTGTTTGTGGTGGTAATTGCTCAATGTGAGAATAAAAAAAGTACATCTGTTTTTCTTCGAAACAAGATAATAGCCATATAATAAGGGACTTTTCTTCTAAAAAAGCATACCTATATAAGTAGATCAACTGTAAAAAGTAGATAAAACACCTCTATATAGGATAAAGTAACATTTAGAAATAGACAGAAAGGGTATAAGAAGGTATATTCTCAATTATTACATATATATAATAGAGTATAATATTAAATACATTCTACCGTCCAACCTTACGTATATATAGTATAGAGACGCCATAACGCTATAACCATTAAAAAAAGACAAAAAAACTTTCGCTTGTAAAAGGTGGTATAATAATGAGTTATGAAATACTTTTTAAAAACATTGAAAAAAAGACAAAGATAAGTTTGGAAGTAAGAGAAAAGATACTACTTTTGCATCCGCATTAGAGAAGTAGTTGCTACGGTAACAATGTCTCGAAGAGCAGACGATCATAAACAAAAAGTGAAGCAAGAACGACTAAAAATAAGCTTTAAAAAATTTATATAAATAAATTTGGATAAGTAAAAAATAAGGTGGTATCTTTGCAGTCCGCTTCAGTAAAAACGGGAGTTGAGCGAAAAAATAAAGAGAAATATTTTCTAGAAAAGTTTTGCTAATTCGAAATAAGTTTTTACTTTTGCACTCGCTTTGAAAAACAAGTGAGACTTAGAAATAAGAAGACAACGTTCATAAACATATTGGATTGACAGCATACAAATA
>NZ_JBBPHJ010000019.1:0-66530 GCF_038039665.1 Myroides sp. C4067 | reverse complement strand
ATACAAGGAGATCAAGATGAGTACGGTAGTCTAGACCAAGTAGAGAAAACAATAGCGAAGGCTCAAGGAATTGCAGAGAAGGTTATTTTCCCTAATGTAGGGCATACTCCGCATAAAGAGATAAAAGAGCTGACGCTAGAGGTCATAGTATCGTTCTTTCAAAAGAACATTTAATTATAGTGCTTTTAGCGCTTCTATTTTGTCATAGAATAGTTTCTCTAGTCTTGGGTCAACACTACTCAAATAAGCGCTCTTTAAGCTTTCTAAGTATTTGTTTAGATCAGTTACGGTACTTCCAGGGTCTAGGTGAAAAGGTGTACTTAGATTCTTAGAAAGAATAATTTCGAATGCGTTGTTGATGTATTGTTGTTTATCCATGATTCTACAGATGTTATTAGGAGACAAAGGTACACAGAATTCAGAAGCATTAAAAAAACAAAGAGCGCTTATTTAATACATTAAATAAGCGCTCTTTGTTTTGGCTTTATAGCTAGATTAAATTCCTTTAGTTGGAATCTCTATTTCATATACTTTACCTTTTACTTTTAAACTAGTGTTTACTAACCACGGGTTGTATAGTTTTAGTAATTTGTAGTTGATACCTTGTTCTTTTGCGAATAAAGCTAAATCATCTATATCATAAGATACACTCACTTTTTTAGTAGGTACTATTGGATATTTTTCAGATTCAGGTACGTCAAAACCGTATTTTACAGGGTTAGACATAATCTCTTTTAAGGCTAATATTCTGAATACGTATCTAGAAGTCTCTTGGTTTAAGAATAAGTCATAGTAGTCCTCTACATATTGACTTTCCATAGCACGTGACATACCTGCCATTCCTCTATTATAAGACGCAGCAGCCATTGTCCAGCTACCGAAACGGTTTTTGGCACTTTGGAAGTATTTACACGCAGCTTCTGTTACTTTGATTAAGTCGTATCGTTCGTCTACGTATTCATCTATGTATAAGTTAAAGTCCTTAGATGTTCCTTTCATGAACTGCCAGAATCCACTAGCTCCAGCAGGAGATACCGCATTAGCTAGTCCGCTCTCTATCACACATAAGTACTTAAAGTCATCAGGAATACCATTCTTTTTTAAGATTGGTTCGATGATAGGGAAGAATCTATTCGCTCTTTTTATCGTTGTTATAGTAGTACCGTGAAGATTCGTATTGATGATCATCTCTCGGTCAAATCTTTCTTTGACATCTATCTTGTCTAAAGGAGCTTTTTCTCCAGCGAAGTTAGCAGATAGCGGTAGAGGATGAGCGTGTAAGGCAGCTTCATTATGATCCTCCGTAGAGCTAGATATAGTAGTAGCAAACATAAACGAAGAAGCTACTGCTATAATAGCAGCGGTTACAAATACAGTTCTAAGTGTCTTTTTCATTATTTTTCTTAAGTATAATCGTTTCTAAATTTTCATTAAACCATTTGTGCTTGATGATAATCATCGCATGAGTACCTCCTTTTACCTCGATGGCAGATTGTATATTCTTATAAGGAAATATCTCATCTTTAGTCCCGTGTATGTGTACTACG
Organism: Myroides sp. C4067; assembly: GCF_038039665.1. NCBI lineage: Bacteria > Pseudomonadati > Bacteroidota > Flavobacteriia > Flavobacteriales > Flavobacteriaceae > Myroides > Myroides sp. C4067. The sequence continues at coordinate 64,983 of NZ_JBBPHJ010000019.1, read as the reverse complement.
TTAGCTAATGGTTTGTCTTGTTTCCAATGCAGTACTTCTCTGATACACCAGTCTACATATTTCTTGTCTCTTATCGGGAGATAGCGATCATATAGTGCTAATCTTTTCATTTTTTTCTCTGAAGCTGTTTTTTTGATAAGGCTCCAAAGAGTAGGGATAAAAGATGTAGGCAACCATTTATAGAGTCCTGTTTTTCTAGCGATACGATAGCGTTTAGGGAACTCTTTATTAGAACGTACACTCGAAATAATAATTGTCTTTCTTACAGAAATTAATTTACTTATTTCTTGAGCTATAATTCCTCCAAAAGAAACGCCTATTAAGATAGGATTATCATGTGTGATTAGGGGAAGATAACGCTTTACGTATTGTTCTAGTGATTCAGATTTATTTATAGGTAACCATTCTAAAAAGACAATTTGAAACTTTTCTTGATTCAAACTAAGATGTTCAAAAATCAAAGAAGTAGAGGACATACCTGGGAAGAAATAAATAGGTATTTTGCTCATTATAAATATTTTAAATCGTTTTTATAAGGTTATGTGGAAAAAAATCCCGAACTTTGCTAAATATAGAGATTATAGTAACTTAAAAAAAGAAATACTAGATATTTTATTTTTTACTACAGTTTTAACGACAAATAATCCAATAAGAGCAGATTTATCGCATACACATCATGAGGTATATTAGTGATTAGAGATAATCATTTAGCATACCTGAGGTACTGTTATATGCTATAGTGTATTAGTTGGTCGTTAGAGAGTAGGAGTATACACTTACCCTCCTAATTAGTTTAGGAAGCACTGCAGTTATTATAATTTGTTTTGTAATCATAAAACTTGGAGATATAATGGAAATTAAAGACAATGAGTTACTACGTCAGTTCGAGTATGAGACTGAGCAAGGGTTGCTTAGTGTAGAGTATTCACTACAAGAGAGAAAGATTTTTCTTACAAAACTTACTGGATTAGAAGAAGCTTTACCTACACAAGCATCTGACTTTTTAAAAGGTATTTTGGAGATGTTAAGAGAGAAAAGGTTAAGAGTAGTACCTACACATCCTAAGATTGTTTCTTTCTTTAGAAAGAACCCTACGTATAAAGAGATGTTACCTCCTGGTATCCGTATCTAAGTAATATTATACACGTTATAGCCTTTTAAAATAATAAGGACTAGAATGTAATTATATAAAAAAGCCTGTTTAGAAGATTCTAAACAGGCTTTTTTATATTTCTATATTGTATCAGATTTCTAATCTGTGACGGTCTATTGATGTCGTGTATAAACTTGTGTTAGATAAACTCTAACCTTACGATACCATCCTCATCTATCTTCGTTAACTTCACTGCGTGTAATGTATTTACTAACGCTGGATCCCATGGTGTTTTTACCTTTACATAGTTTTCTGTGAATCCGTGGATATAACCTTCTTTATTCTCACCTTCGAACAGAACTGTTTTCTCTTTGCCGATTTGAGACTCATAGAACGCACGACGTTTCTTTACGGAAAGTCCTCTTAGCATTTTACTTCTCTTATTACGTACATTCATAGGTACCACTTCATCCATATCTACAGCCTCTGTATTATCGCGTTCAGAGTATGTAAATACGTGTAGGTACGAAATGTCTAAATCACTTAAGAAATTATACGTCTCTAAGAATTTCTCATTAGACTCTCCAGGGAACCCTACGATCACATCCACACCGATACAGCAGTCTGGCATCACTTCTCTGATCTTCTCTACTCTCTCTACATATAATTCGCGTAGGTAACGACGTTTCATTTTTTTAAGAATGTCGTTACATCCAGACTGTAAAGGAATGTGGAAGTGAGGAACGAATGTTCTACTCTTCGATACGAAATCTATTGTCTCATTCTTTAATAAGTTAGGCTCGATAGAAGAGATACGAAGTCTCTCGATACCTTCTACTTTATCTAATTCTTGTACTAATTCTAAGAAAGTGTGTTCGTGTTTCTTATTCCCAAACTCTCCTTTACCATAGTCACCGATATTCACTCCTGTCAGTACGATCTCTTTTATATTCTGAGCAGAGATCTCAGCTGCATTTTTCAATACATTATCCATAGTATCACTACGAGAGATACCACGAGCTAATGGGATGGTACAGTATGTACATTTATAATCACATCCATCTTGTACTTTAAGGAAAGCACGTGTTCTGTCACCTATAGAATAACTCCCTACGTAGAAGTCAGCTTCTGAAATTTCGCATGAATGCACTTGTCCCATTTCATTTTTAGACAAGTCATTGATGTAATCTGTTATTTTAAACTTCTCAGTCGCTCCTAATACTAAGTCTACACCATCTACAGACGCTAGTTCTTCTGGTTTTAATTGAGCATAGCATCCTACTGCAGCTACGAAAGCTTTATCGTTTTTCTTCTGAGCCTTTTTTACTATTTGCTTAAATTGTTTATCTGCATTTTCTGTAACAGAACATGTATTGATAACATATATATCAGCCACTTCTTCGAAATCTACTCTATCGAATCCTTCCTCTGCAAAATTTCTAGCGATAGTGGAAGTTTCTGAGAAGTTAAGCTTACAACCTAATGTATAAAAAGCTACTTTTTTTCTATTTTCCATAATGATTACTTACTAAGTAGTAACTTTGAATTATATTTACTTTTTCAATATTGAAAAGGTTTGCAAATTTACGTACAAAAATCGGTTTGATGAAATCAATAATTCATTACGTTTCAATATTTTGTGTCTGTGCACTGACGTTTTCTTGTCAGAAAAAAACAGCTGATCAGGATAAAAATTTAGTTTTTAGATATAACGAGAATGCTAATATTCAGACACTAGACCCTGCTTTCGCAAGAAATATGGCTATCATCTGGCCTTGTAATCAACTCTTTAACGGATTAGTGCAGTTAGACGATAGCCTGCATATACAAGCAGATATCGCCAAGTCATGGACGATCAGTGAAGACGGTAAGCAGTATGACTTTATGCTGAGAAGGGATGTCTATTTTCACAAGCATAGCCACTTTGGAGCAGATAGTACTCGTGTAGTAGTAGCTAGTGATTTCGAATACAGCTTTAATAGAGTATTAGATGCAGATGTGGTTTCGCCAGGAGCGTGGATATTCCAGAAGGTAAAGAATTTTAAGGCAATTAATGATACCGTCTTTCGCATAGAATTAAAAGAAGCCTTTCCTGCCTTTTTAGGATTGCTGTCGATGAGATATGCCTCTGTAGTGCCTAGAGAGATAGTAGAGGATAAGACCATAGACTTTCGTTCTCATCCCATTGGTACGGGACCTTTCTATTTTAAATTTTGGGAAGAGAATATTAAGTTAGTCCTTCGCAAAAATCCTAACTACTTCGAAAGAGATGAACAAGGCAATGCATTGCCTTATTTAGAGGCAGTAGCCATAACATTTTTGCCAGATAAACAGAGTGGTTTTTTACAGTTTTTACAAGGCAATATGGACTTCATATCCGGCTTAGATCCATCTTATAAGGATGATATAATCACAGAGAATGGCGAGCTGAACCCGAAGTATAAGGAGAAGGTGCAGATGGTAACAGGCCCTTATCTAAATACGGAGTACCTAGGCTTTAACCTAGAAGCGCCTGGTGCTATACAAGATGTGAGAATACGAAAAGCTCTAAATATGGGGTTTGACCGAAACAAGATGTTGTTATATTTGCGTAGTGGTATGGGAGATGGAGCAGTAGGAGGAATTATACCACAGGGTCTCGGAGGACACTTTAGTACTGATAAACTCTATAATCCAGAAGAAGCCAAGGCGCTAGTGGATGATTATAAGAAGACAAGTAAAGAGAGTAAGGTAGAAATCACCTTGTCTACGAATGCTAACTATCTCGACATCGCAGAATACCTACAACGCGAGTGGAAAAAACTAGGGATAGAAGTAATAGTAGATGTGACACCGCCAGCCTCTCTACGTCAGGGTATGGCATCAGGTAAGGTGTCATTCTTCAGAGGAAGTTGGATAGCAGACTATCCTGATGCAGAGAATTACCTTTCGTTATTTTATTCAAAGAACAAGGCTCCTAATGGACCTAACTATACTCGCTTCGCTAACCAAAAGTTTGATCAGCTCTATGAACTAGCTTTTAAAGAAGTGTCAGAAGAGAAGCGAAATAGTATCTATCAGCAGATGGATCAGATTATAGCAGATGAGGTGCCTGCGATCATCTTGTTTTACGACAGAGCAGCGAGGTTCTCTCATCAGAATGTAAAAGGACTAGGGATTAACCCTATGAACAATTTATTCTTAAAGAGAGTTTACAAAGAATAATATAGTCCCGCCGCAGTACCTACTGTGGGATAAGAATATAAAAAGTCAGTTCACACGATCTTGTGTGGACTGACTTTTTTGTTTTTAGAAGTGTATCAGTTTTGTGCTTATTTATGAATAGATAGTATGAGATTATTTAGAGAAACTTCTCCTTTTTTTACTGTTATTCAGATGAGCTTGTTAGAGGAGAATAGGTGGAATATAAAAGAAGCATTGTTCGACAAACAAGGCTCTAGCTCCACCATTCTCGAGGTATTGTCCATGTATTGTCGAGGGATTTGCAGATATCGTTAATGTTTATAGGGGTTGTGGGCATTTTAAGAGGAAGTGTGTAATTAGGTGTTTTGTATTTAATGTATTGATATATAGTGTTTTGTTTGTTTTGAGGTTGTAAAAAAAATGAGATTGTTTTTTTATTAATTACTCTGTTTAGGAGGTTTTTTGGGGGAGAAGGAGGAAAAAAGAGAGGTAGAAGTGACTTTTTTAGTCTTTATAGGTCTATATATTAGCTGAAAAAGAAAAAAGTAAGCTAGTTATTTTGAATATATCTTACGGGGTAGAAGCTAAGAGAACTGTGATAAGGAGGATGAATATTATTGCCTATTTATATCAGTAGATGTAGTGAGGATATGGATGTATTGTTTATTTTTGCGTATACCACCATTATTATAAAATAAATACCTTACGAACATGATGAATGAACTAGTTGTTTTAGTTGTAGATGATGAACCTAAAGTAGCTGAAGTACTCAAAACGATTATAGAGAAAAAAGTAGTATACCACGAACGAATAGTCGTACATACTGCCCATTCTGTGCAAGAAGCTGCAAAAGAAGTTAATGCTATTTTGCCAGATATAGTATTCTTAGATATTCACATGCCTGAAGAGGATGGATTTGAGTTATTTAATTATGTAGATAAAAGTACTTTCGAAGTGGTGTTTACTACAGCGTATGACCAGTATGCTATAGAGGCCATTAATAAGTATGACTGTCTGAAGTATCTACTGAAGCCGATAGGGATACAGGATGTACAGAACGTATTCGATAAATATAAAGAACTAGAGGGATATCACTACTTTTATAAGATCATAAAGAATAATCAGAAGCGCTATATCGTACGAGTAGAAGACATTGTGTACTGTAAGGCTGCGGATAACTACTGTGAGATTTATTTAAAAGATCAGAAATATTTAGTGTCTAAGACATTAAAGAATGTGGAGGATAAAATAAAGCATAAAAACTTTAAACGTGTGAATCGCTCTTATTTAGTGAATGTAGATCATATCGATTATATCGATAAGGATACGAATGTGATTTGTTTTAAAGAACAGATGGTAGTGAATCATGAAGAGGTGGATAATGTGATTACGGTGGCTTCTGCTATGATGAAGGAGCTTAATAGCCTTAATATATGAGATATTTACTAACCGTATTTTTTGTATTCTTTTACTTTATAGGATTCGGACAGGGGATTATCACGAAGCAGTATACCATAGAGAATGGTCTGATGGCTAATGATGTACGTGCGCTCTGTGTGGATTCTAAGGGAATAGTATGGATAGGATCTCGATCTGGTCTAGCACAAAAAATACAAGGATTAGTAAAAGCCAATGAGGATGCTGCTCGATACCGATATACTAATATAACAGATATCATAGAGGATGATAAGCAGGGTATCTGGGTAGGGAGTTATGGACAAGGTATCTTATATAGAGGTAAAGGTGAGGTACGCATCATCAGTGTACAGCAAGGGCTTATCTCTAATAGAATAAGGCGATTATATCACAATGGCGATTATATCTATGTAGCTACCTCTGATGGGGTGTCTCTGATCTCTAAAAAAGACTTCTCAGTTATTACTCCTAACTTTGTTACGAATAAGCATCACCCATTTGAGGTGAGTGATTTCTTTGAGTATCGAGGAGAGGTATATGTAGCTACGATTAATGATGGAATATTTAAGCTCATAAATAATGAGTTAGTTCTAGTAGAAAAAGAGGGAAGAATATTTGCTGCTATTGGTTTTGACGATAAGGTTTTTATCGGAGGTCAGGATGGCTTAGTAGTTAAAGATTTATCTACTAAAAAAGTGATAACCAAGTATGATATTCCACCAGTCAAGGATATAAAGAAAGCAAATAATCAGCTGTATATCGTCAGTGGTGGAGTAGATGATAATAATGGGCGACTGTATAGATGGGATGGAGTCTCATTAGATAATATCACAGAGTACTTAGGAGTATCTTCTACGGACTTCTATTCTGTGGGATATGATGAAAAGAATGACTTCTTATATATAGGGACTAAATCTCAAGGGGTATTTCAGATCGATTTATTCTCTCCTCTGAGTTATGATAGTTCACACGGAGGAGTGTCTGTTATAAAAAAGTTGAAAGACAGAGTGTTCTTCTTTACTCAAAAAGGAGTGTTGATACAGAATAAAGATGAGGAAGTAGGGACTATACCTCTATCAGCATTTAAGCATTATCAAGAACAGCATTATCGCAAACATTTAGCTATAACTACGAAAAGCAATCACTTTTTTGAGATAGATTATACGGTGCCTGCAGATAAGATTATATTCTACTCAGCAGTAGAGTATAATGGTGCGATTTGGGTTAGTAGTAGTATAGGTGTGTTTCAGATAGGGTATAATGGGTATATTTTATCTTATCATTCTATTCATACTTACCAGTTTGGCTTTTATCAAAACCGATTTATTGAGACTAATCCTTTTGGAGGAGTAAGGGTGTATCAGGATTTGAATAAGATGGACTATCAGTACCACTTTAGGGTAGATAGTGATGATATACCAAGAGATATCGTAGACATAGAGTATGTTGGAGACAAGATGTTTTTGGCAGGAGCTCTAGATGGATTGTATACTTTCGATGGAAAGAACTTTATGTCCTTGTCTAAGCGCAATCTGTTTCCTGAGAATAGATTAAAGAAGATAGAGAGAGGAGCTAATAATACGCTTTACGTAGCTACGGACTTTAATGACATTTATATACTAGAGACGCAGAGCGGAAAGTATATGGTGAAGGACTTTATCTCAAATAAAGATATTGTAGGAGCCAATATAACCTTGCTCAAGTGTATAGGACAAAAGATCTTAATAGGAACGAGTAAAGGGCTAACCGTTATAGATGATAATCACAAGTTTCAATTTAATAAGGAACAAGGCTTTGGCAATGATGAGATCCTATCTTATGAGTTAAAGGATAATTTGCTATTCATAGGGACAGTAGAAGGGGTATATACGTTAGATATCACTTATTTTAAAAGAAGAAATGTTCAGTATGAGGTCAATATTTCAGAGATTACAGTCAATGGACATGAATTAGAAAAAAATGGAGAGGTCTATCATCATATACGAAAGTTAGAATTAGATAGCAGAGAGAATAATATTCAGATAGGCTTCGAAGTATTAGGAACGAAGTTTCCAGGCAAATTAGAGTTTCAGTACCGCTTAAAGTTAGGCGAGAATTGGATCAGTGTAAAAGAGAATAGGCTAGATTTACATTATCTAGAGTCAGGACTATATCCTATCGATATTAAGGTGTATGACTATGACAGTGGAAATGAACTAATATACCCACTCTTATTAGTAGAGGTAGATAAACCGTTTTATGCAAAGGCTTGGTTTATTATATTATGTGCTATTCTACTATTAACTGTTTCTTCTTTATTCTATTTATTTAGGTTTAAACAGTTGAGAAAAGTTCAAATAGCAGAACGTAAAAGGCTAGAATATCAAAAGAGATTAGCAGAGGTAAAACTACAGTCTGTACGTAGTCAAATGAACTCTCACTTTATCTTTAATGTATTGAGTTCTATTCAGTACTATATTATAAAAGAAGAGGTAGATGATGCACTCTTTTATTTAGAGCGTTTTGCTCAATTGATTAGGACAACATTAGATATGTCTACCAGAGAACGCATTACCTTAAATGAGGAATGCGAGTACCTGAGCACATACGTCGAGATTGAAAATATGCGATTAGACGGAAGGGTGAGTTTCGAGATAGATGCAAAGGGAGTAGATCTAAGAGGTATATTAGTTCCTCCTTTATTACTACAGCCTTTCGTAGAGAATAGTTTAGTACATGCTTTTCCTCAGCATATAAAGAGTCCTCGTATTGTGATTCGTATTTATAAAACAGAAGAAGAGTATTTAGCTATAGAAATAAAGGACAATGGAGTAGGAAATACTACTGTGAATAATAAGAAACATGAGTCTAAAGGTATGGCGATCGTGAAAGAGAGAATCTCGCTAATCCAATCGTATCTAGATGATGACTTAATCATCAAGCATGATAGCGAAGGAACAGTAGTGAGAATAGTATTAAAAAATGTTTTAAAGTAATCAATGAAGAGATTTCTTTTTTTAGGCATATTCATTATGTATATGCTGTCTAATGTGTATGTGTTTTTTAATTATAGTGCATTAGTTAGAGATAGTGATTATAGTGTTAAAGTGTTGTTCGGTGCTATAGCATTGACGATGTCGTTAAGTATACTTATATTTTATAGTGTAGGGAAGAGAATGCCTGTATACTTAGCATCGTATTTCTATAGAATAGGTACGGGGTGGCTTATGTTGAGTATATACGCTTTTATGCTGTGTTTACTTTTTGATATAGGAGCATTAATTAATCACTTTACACAGCAGTCTACCTTGTTTATTTATGATCATTATTCTTCTGCACGTGGTTCCCTATTGATACTGTTGACATTAGTAATCGCGTTGATAGGACATATTACTTACCTTAAAAAGAAGAGAAAAGAAGTGGTGATAAAGGTGAATAAAAAGTTGCCTAAAGAGCTTCGTTTTGTCTTGTTGACAGATTTGCATCTTGGATATGCTATAGAACACAAAGAATTAAATAAATGGGTAGATACTGTCAATGCTGAGCATGCTGATGCTGTACTTATTGCTGGAGATGTGATAGATGTAAGTTTGATACCATTACAATATTATAAGTTAGATGAGGTATTAAAGCAGTTTAAGAGTGAGTATGGTACATATGCCTGTCTAGGTAATCACGAATATCTGGCAGGGGTAGAAGGAAGCATTACGTTCTTAAAGTCAGCAGGTATAAATATATTACGAGATCAGGTGAAGGTACTAGAAGATATAAATGTGAATCTGATAGGGAGAGATGATAAGACGAACAGACACCGTAAAGAGTTAGGAGAACTGATGGAGAATGTGGATGGTGATAAACTGAATATTCTCTTAGATCATCAACCTTACGCCTTAGATAATGCTGTAAACAATAGAGTGGATCTACAGTGTTCTGGACATACGCATAGAGGGCAAATGTGGCCTGTGTCTTGGATAACAGATCGGTTATTTGAGAATTCGCATGGGTATCTAAAGAAAGAGGATACACATATCTATGTCAGTTCTGGTGTAGGAATATGGGGAGGTAGATATAGAATAGGTACTGTGTCAGAATACGTCGTAATCAGAGTACAAGGAATATAATAAAATAAAGGCTATTTTTGTAAAAAATATTAGATTGTGAATTATTTATCGGTTGAGAATATAGCGAAATCATTTGGTGCGAGAACATTGTTCGAGGATGTATCATTTGGAATTAATAAAGATCAGAAAATTGCTTTCGTAGCAAAGAATGGAACAGGTAAAACAACCATTTTAAAAATCCTAACAGGAGAAGATTTTCCGGATGCAGGACAAGTAGTTATGCGCAAGGGAATCCGTATGGCCTTTTTGCCTCAGGAGCCTGTACTTCAGGATGAATTGACAATAGAAGAAAGTATTTTTGCCTCAGACAATGATACTTTAAAAATCATAGAAGAATACGAGAAGGCATTAGAGAATCCGGAAGATGCAGATGCTTATCAGAAGGCATTCGAGAAGATGGATGCTCATAATGCTTGGGATTTTGAGACGCAGTATAAACAGATCTTGTTTAAGCTGAAGTTAGAGGATCTAAAGGTAAAAGTAAAAACGCTATCTGGTGGACAACGCAAAAGGTTAGCATTGGCTATTATCTTAATTAATAGACCAGACTTGTTAATTCTAGATGAGCCTACCAACCACTTAGATCTAGAGATGATCGAATGGTTAGAGAATTACTTCGCTAAGGAAAATATTACGTTGTTTATGGTGACGCACGACCGTTTCTTTTTAGAAAGGGTTTGTAATGAAATTATTGAACTAGATAATGGTAAGATTTATCAGTATAAAGGAAACTACTCTTATTATCTAGAGAAAAAAGAGGAACGTCTAGCGATAGAGAATGCAAGTATAGACAAGGCGCAGAACTTGTTTGTAAAAGAGTTGTCTTGGATGAGAAGACAGCCTAAGGCACGTACGACTAAGTCTAAGTCTCGTATTGATGACTTCTATGTGATTAAAGAAAAAGCACATAGTAGAAGACGTGAACACCAAGTAGAGTTAGAAATCAATATGGAGCGTATCGGTAGTAAGATCGTGGAGCTTCATAAATTACATAAGAAGTTTAAGGATAAGGTCATCTTAAATGACTTTAGTTATAATTTCAATAAAGGTGAGCGTATTGGTATTATCGGAAAGAATGGTAGTGGAAAGTCTACTTTCTTAAATATCCTTACTCAAGGTATACTACCAGATGCTGGTAAAGTAGTGGTAGGAGAAACTATAAAAATAGGATACTATACACAAGGAGGGATTAATATAAAACCAGAACAGAAGGTAATCGATGTGATTAAAGAGTTCGGTGAGTATATTCCATTGGCGAAAGGTAGATCTATATCGGCAGGACAGCTTCTAGAGCGTTTTTTATTTGATAGAAAGAAACAACATGACTTCGTAGAGAAATTAAGTGGAGGGGAGCTAAAACGTCTTTATTTATGTACAGTATTGATTCAGAACCCTAATTTCTTGATTCTGGATGAGCCTACGAATGATTTGGATATCGTGACTTTAAATGTCTTAGAAAGCTTCTTATTAGACTATCCAGGTTGTTTAGTGGTAGTTTCTCACGATAGATACTTTATGGATAAGATCGTGGATCACTTATTTGTATTTAGAGGAGAGGGAGAAATAGAAGATTTCCCTGGTAACTATTCTGACTTTAGAACGTATGAAGATAGTATAGAACCAGTAAAAGAAGAGTCAGTAAAAGAGAAGGTAAACTGGAAAGAAAGTCAAGTTAAAAAAGGATTGACATTTCAGGAGCAAAAAGAGTTTCAAAAAATAGAAAGAGAGATTGCTAATCTGGAGCAAAAGAAAGTAGAAATAGAGAAATTATTTTCTGATGGAAAAGTAGGAGATGATGAGATCGAATCTAAAGCGAATGAACTACAGAAAGTGTTAGCAGAATTAGAGGATAGAGAAGAGAAATGGTTTGAACTTTCTTCTAAAATGGAAGAATAAAAAACACCATAATTAAGAAAAATAAGAAAGGTACAATATTGAGCAATATTGTACCTTTTTTTTCGTTTAATAGCCTATTTTAGTGATGTGAGCTCCTTTAATTTAGGATTTATTTATGAAACAAACAAGATTGAAAAAGTTAATTATTTATTTTTTAAATGGTTGGTTTTTAATGTTTTATATCGTGTATTGGTGTTAAAATTTGAAAAGTGATATTAAAAAAATAGGAGAATGTGAAAAATGAAGTAACTTTGCAGACAGAAATTTCAAGTGGTGACAGGGCTTGAGAAATTAGTTTTAATGAGAAAAAAATGTTCTTTTTTTATTGGTATTGTCCTATTAACAGGGGTAGGAGTTTCAGGTTTTAAACAGTATGAAACTATGCTTTTAGAGGAGTATAAAATAGTTCCTGAAGGCCCCCTATCTTATGATTTTCCATATAGCGATTTAGCTATGGAGGAGTCAGGAGAGTTATTAGCAATACCATTTATCGGAAAGACTTATGTCGGTTTTAAACAGGCATTGGCAGTACGCGAATCTTATGGATTGTACAGAATAGTAAATTCATATGGTTACATGGGCAAATACCAGTTTGGTAAAGTGGCATTACGTTCAATAGGAGTAACGGATACGACTAATTTTTTACATGATCCACTAATGCAAGAGAAAGCTTTTGATGCTTTGGTTGCGAAAAACAAATGGATCTTGAGAAAAGAGATTGAAAAATTTGATGGTAAACGCATCGGAGGAATTGCAATTACAGAGTCAGGAATCTTAGCAGCAGCTCACTTAGGTGGAGCAGGTTCTGTAAAGAAATTCTTGAACAGTAATGGAGCAAACGGTTTCCAAGATGGATACGGTACTTCGATACGTACATATCTAAAAAGTTTTAGTGGATACGATGTATCTGATATTACAGCAGAGAAAGATGCTGTAGTGATGCTATAACTCTTTAGAAAAGAAAAACTTAAAGGATATCATTTAAAAAATGGTATCCTTTTTTTATTGTTTATTGAAAATAAGTTTTTACATTTGCAATTCAATAAGTAGAAAAACGAAATGAATTTAATTCTAACAAATACTTGGTGGTGGACTAAACTTACGTCGAATGTCGTGAGCAGTCCTTGCTATGTATATATGAATTAAGAGAAATAATATATAATACCTAGAAGAGGCTTGTCAAACGACAAGCCTCTTTTTTTTGTGCCTTATCGAAAGTAAAATTTAAAACAATATATAAAATGAAATATCAAGTTAATCAAGACGGTTATTATGGGAATTATGGAGGAGCATTTATTCCTGAAGCATTAGCTCCAATTATTGGCCAATTACAGAGCGAGTATATCACCATTATTGAACAAGAGGATTTTCAACAAGAAATGAATCAGTTATTAGAAGATTATGTAGGCCGTCCTACTCCGTTATATTTTGCAAAGGGGTTATCAGAGAAGTATAATGCTAAAGTGTATTTAAAGAGAGAAGATCTATGTCATACAGGAGCTCATAAGATTAATAACACTATCGGTCAGATATTATTAGCAAAACGCTTAGGAAAGAATAAAATAGTAGCAGAGACAGGCGCAGGACAACATGGAGTAGCTACCGCTACAGTATGTGCTCTTATGGGCATGGAGTGTATCGTATATATGGGAGCTTTAGATATAGAAAGACAAGCGCCTAACGTGGCACGTATGAAAATGCTAGGTGCTGAGGTGAGAGCAGCGGAGTCTGGTGCAAAGACATTAAAAGAGGCTGTAGATGAGGCTTTATTATACTGGATAGAGAACCCTGATGATACATTCTATTTGATAGGATCAGCAGTAGGCCCACACCCTTATCCTGATATGGTGAGTAGATTCCAATCTATTATATCTAAAGAAATTAGAAAGCAATTATTAGCAAAAGAAGGAAGAGAAGAACCTGATTATATAGTAGCTTGTGTTGGTGGAGGTAGTAATGCAGTAGGAGCTTTTTACCATTTCTTAGAAGATGAACAAGTGAAGTTAATTGTAGCAGAAGGTGGAGGAGAAGGAGCTGATAGTCCAAAAACAGCGGCTACTTCTTTTGTAGGAAAAGAAGGAGTGTTACACGGAAGTAAAACGTTGTTTATGCAAGATGAAAATGGAGAACCTCTAGAAGCATATTCAGTATCAGCAGGTTTAGATTATCCAGGTTTTGGACCTTTATATGCACATATGAAAGAATTGGGAAGAGCAGAGTTTTATGCGATTAAGGATGATGAGGCAATGGCAGCAGGGTTAGCCTTGTGTAAAGTAGAAGGAATTATTCCTGCGATAGAAAGTTCTCATGCTTTAGCGGTATTAGAACAACGTAAATTTAAACCAGAGGATATTGTTGTAATCAATTTATCAGGAAGAGGAGATAAAGATTTAGATAATTATCGCAGTTATTTTAACTTCTAAAATAGATAAGGTATGTATTTAAGAATTGTTATCTGAAGAGAACTGTTTAGAAGGTAAAAAGCCAATAACATATTATATGCTATTGGCTTTTCTATTTAAGGTTCAGTATGTTTTAATCTTCGATGTTACCGATCATTAACTTAGGATCAACCCACTTGTCAAAATCTTCAGGTGTAACATATCCTAAGCGAACAGCTTCTTCTTTTAGCGTTGTGCCATTAGCATGAGCAGTTTGCGCTATTTCGGCTGCTTTGTAATAACCAATTTTGGTATTTAAAGCAGTTACTAGCATTAATGAACTATCTAGTAATTCTTTAATACGTTTGTCGTTTGCTTCAATTCCTTGTGCACAATGCTCATCAAAAGAAATACAAGCTTCTCCTATCAGTCTAGCAGATTGTAAGAAGTTGGCTGCCATAACAGGTTTGAATACGTTTAGTTCGAAATGACCCTGAGTACCAGCAAAAGATATTGTTGTATCATTACCTATCACTTGTGCAGCTACCATAGTAAGTGCTTCACATTGTGTAGGGTTTACTTTACCAGGCATAATAGAAGACCCTGGTTCATTTGCAGGAATAATGATTTCGCCAATTCCAGAGCGTGGTCCAGAAGCTAGTAGTCTGATATCATTAGCTATTTTATAAAGAGAAACAGCAAGTTGTTTTAATGCTCCATGTGTTTCTACAATTGCATCATGAGCGGCTAGAGCTTCAAATTTGTTTGGAGCCGTTACAAAAGGTAGTTTCGTGAATTTAGCAATATACTCTGCTACTTTTACATCATATCCTTTAGGAGTATTTAAGCCTGTACCTACAGCAGTACCTCCTAGAGCTAATTCAGCAAGATGAGGTAAAGTGTGATTTAATGCTTTTAGTCCATAATCTAATTGTGCGACGTAACCTGATATTTCTTGACCTAGTGTAAGAGGGGTAGCATCCATAAGGTGTGTACGGCCTATCTTTACTACATCTTTTAGTTCTTTAGCTTTTTTGTCTAATGTGTTTCTCAATGCAGTCACACCTGGGATAGTATATTCTACGACAGCTTTATAAGCAGCAATGTGCATTGCAGTAGGGTAGGTATCATTAGAGGATTGAGATTTGTTTACATCATCATTTGCTTTAAGTACTGGTTCGCCTTCACCTATTTGAAGACCAGCTAATACTTGAGCTCTATTAGCAATTACTTCATTCACATTCATATTAGACTGTGTACCAGAACCTGTTTGCCAAATAACTAAAGGAAAATGAGCATCTAGTTTGCCTTCTAGTATTTCGTCACATACTTTAGCGATATGATCTCTTTTTTCTGAAGGTAAAACATTTAAATCAGCATTCGTAAAAGCTGCTGCTTTTTTAAGATAAGCAAAAGCTTCTATGATTTCGTGTGGCATAGATGCTTCAGGACCTATTTTAAAGTTGTTTTTAGAGCGTTCCGTTTGTGCTCCCCAATATTTGTCTTTAGCAACTTTTATTTCTCCTATAGTGTCTTTTTCTATTCTGTATTCCATTATTAATTTATTTAGAATGATTGTTCTCTAAAGATAAGGATAATTATTTAGTTTCATTCTAAAGAAAGATTAAAAGTTAGAGTAGGTTAGGTAGAAAAAATAAAAGTGAGTATATTTACGGCGTATATACAAAAATTAATCCGGAGAAAACATGTTTGAATTTCAACAGTATTTAGGTTTCATCGTTGCCATGACTGTAGTTACTATGGCATTTTGGCTTATGATGTTCTTAGTTGGTTTCGTATCTTACTGGGCAGTAGGTGGAGCTAGAGAACTAATCAAAGAGAAGAAAGCTAAAAGACAGCAATTAGAAGACAATCAGATCTAGTATTTGGTTTAAGAAATAAAGAGTCATAATATGTATTATGGCTCTTTTTTTATGCCTATTTATGAGGGCTGATAGATTCGAAAAATATGGGGATAAAAAAAGGGACTACCCAATGGTAGCCCCCTAACAAATAATAAATTTATAATAGTTTAGTAAAGGTTTCTTTGTTTGATTACATCATTTCTCCTTCTCCTTGTTCTTCGCCACCACCAGCATTTCTTTGTTGTTTCTGTCTATCCATTTTAGTTTGGTTAAAACGATAAGTAAATGATAAGTTTACTTGTCTTCCTCTCCACTGCATTTCACTATGTGAAATAGATGTTGGTAAATAAGTGTCTGTTTCTCTTTTTCTAGAGTCGAAGATATCACTAACATTTAATGTAATGGTAGCTTTGTCTTTTAAGATATCTTTACTTATAGAGGTATTAGCAGATAGGTTTCCTAATGCTTTTCCTTGTGATGTATCATAAGGTGCTCTGTACATTCCGTTTACTTGCCAATCTATTTTATAAGGCAATGATATCTTAGATGATAATCTAGTAAACCAAGCATAAGAGTTTTGGTCAAAGTTTTGCGTTTCTACTGTTCCATCTAGTTTAGTGAAAGTATAGTCTCCTTTTGTTTCTGTTCTAAAGAAGTTGAAGTTACCATTTAATTTCCACCATTTAAATGGAGTATAGTTTAAGGTAAAATCAAATCCATATCTGTATTCTGTAGCTAAGTTAATTGGTGAACTAACAATAATAGTTGTACCACTTGCATTTGTACCCGCTTCTCTTCTTACGAATTGGAATGTGTCATCCGTTTTATTTAAGTAAGCAGATGCACTAAGAGTGAATCCACTCCATCTCTTCAAATACCCTAAATCAAATGCATTTGTTTTAGCAGGGTTTAAATCAGGGTTTCCTTGAAAGAAGTTGATGTCACTCGTATAATTAGAGAAAGGGTTTAAGAAACGCCCTCTAGGACGCATAATACGTTTACTATAACTAATACTCACATTACTAGATTCATCCAATTCATAGTTTAAAAATAAACTAGGGAAGAAGTCATCATATTTCTTGTTGTTGTAATCGTTGCTAGTTAATTGATTTACGTCAATATTACTTTTTTCCCAACGGAACCCAACCATATAGTTAAGTTTGTCAGTTATTTTATCTCCATATTGAGCATAGAATGCATTAACTTGTTCTTTGTATTCTAGTACGTTAGAAACTCTAGTGTTGTTAATCCATTCATTATTAGTTAGATTATATAATCCAAAGTTATTAGTTGTCGATTTAAATGTACCTAAGTAACCTGCTTCAAAGTTTCCACTCTCTCCTAAAGGTAATGTGTAATCTACTTTTACTAGACCTGACTTATATTTGTCATCACTAAGAGTTCTTTCGTAAGTCATTAGGTTATGCTTATCATTAATGTCAGAGATATTAGCATCGTCATCACTAGTGTCTTTAGAGATACTAGCCTCTACTGTTAACTTGTGATCTTCTTTAGCGAATTTCTTTTCAAATGATGTTGTATATTCTACACTGTTATAGTTTGACTTACGTCTTTCTTCTCTATATCTATTATAGTCTAAGTTGTGGTTACCATCGTAATATTGGTAATCAACAGAGTTAGGAGAGGTACCATTACTTCTACGTACATTCACACTATTAGACCAAGTTAGAGAAGGAGTAATATAGTAGTCTAGACCGAACATACCGTTGTAGCCTTGTCTTTCTCTATTGTTGTCTTTATATTCATCGATGTACTGTATAGGATTACCATCGTGATCTAGATATTGGTTGTTGTTAACGTTATATCCTTTTGTTTTAGTATCTCTATAAGATAAGGTCGTATAGAAGTTATATTTCTCTCCACGAATATTTACATTACCATTTAATTCATAGTTGCGAGGATCTCCTATTGTACCCGTGATATTTCCATTAATACCTTGTGCTTTACCTTTCTTAAGGACGATATTAATAATACCAGCACCTCCTTCAGCTTCATATCTAGCTGATGGATTAGTGATTACTTCTACTTTTTCGATTGATTCAGCAGATAGAATACGCATTGCTTCTTGGATATTATTAGCAAGACCAGTAGGTTTACCATCGATAAGTACTTTTACATTCTCGTTACCACGTAAACTAACAGCACCTTCACTATCTACAGTTACTGAAGGAACGTTGTCTAATACATCTCCTGCAGTACCTCCTTTTACAATCATATCTTCACCTACATTGTAAACTTTTTTGTCAAGCTTAATATCTACAGTAGATTTTTCTGCAATGACTAGTACTTCGTCTAGCATTTGAGCGTCATCTGTGACTTTCTTAATACCTATATTAGTATTTCCATTGACAGCTACTTTGCGTAGTTCAATAGTTTTAAAACCTAAGTATTCTATACGAATTAAGTATGACCCGTCAGGTACTTCAAAAGAGTATTGTCCTTTTGAGTCGGTCATACCTCCTGAGACAATATTAGCATTGTTCTCATTTTGTGCGAATACACTCGCATATTCTAAGGGAAGATTTGTAGCAGCTTCTACTACAGTACCTGTTACAGTACTTTTTTTAGAGTTCTGTGCTAATGCTGTTACCCCGAACATTAGAGTTAACAGCATTAGAAGAACTTTTGTAGTTTTTAATCTTTTCATTATAGTCGTTAGTTTTATATCTATTAGACTATAATTTGCGGTGAAGGTTTAAAAACAAAATGGTTAATAAATTGTTAATTAGTCTTACAGGATTTCATGAATCTTTTCTGTAGGTCTTGCAATAACAGCTTTAGGGCCATTAACAACAATAGGTCTTTCAATCAGCTTTGGGTTTAAAACCATAGCTTCGATTATCTCGTCATCGCTCAATGTATTACTTCCAAAAGTATCTTTCCAAAATGCATCTTTTGTACGAACTAAATCGATTGGATTGTAATTGAGTTTTGTTAGTATTGTCTTTACATCATTTTCAGTAAGGTCTGCATCCAAATATTTTATAATTTTGTATGCTACACCTTGCTCTTCCATGAAAGCAATACTTTCGCGTGATTTGCTACAACGCGGATTGTGATAAATTGTGATCATAAATAAGGAATTTTATACCAAATATAGTACATTTTTTGAGATATGGGAATTATTGAACAGCTATTGAGAATAAACAAAAGTCAGAAACTTTGGCATTATTTACCTTTTTCGTTATTTTTTTTAGGGATTATGTTCCTGAATTGGATTTCTTTAAGATATTCAGCCCTATCTACTAATGAAATCATAAAAATGAATATTGATAAATTTGGTAAAAATATCAATTTTTTGATAACTATAGGGCCATTAGTATTCATGTTTGTGTTTCTAATAGCTTGGGTATTAGTAGTTCATAAGCAGAGTCTGCTAAGCCTTACTACCTCTAGGGTTAAGGTAGATTGGAAGAGAGTATTATTTGCTTTTTCTCTATGGAGTTCTGTGATTATAGCGTTCTTTATCTATGGATATATAACTTCTCCAGAAGATTATGTGTTTTCGTTTAAACTGTGGCCTTTTTTAGTATTCTTTCTATTTGCGATTGTTTTAATCCCTTTACAGACTAGTTTTGAAGAATACTTTATGCGCTCTTATTTAATGCAAGGAATAGGTCTAGCTACGCGCAGTAGAGCAGTAGCTTTGTTTACAACATCTATTTTATTTGGTTTAATGCACTTAGCTAACCCTGAGGTAGAGAAGATAGGATTCTCTATTATGATTTATTATATCGGAACAGGACTCTTTCTAGGGATTATTACTTTAATGGATGATGGTGTAGAGTTAGCTTTAGGTTTCCATGCTGCGAATAACTTAATAGGAGTGCTATTAGTCACTTCTGATTGGACTGCCTTTCAGACGAACTCTATTTTTACCAATATTAATTCAGAAAGTGTTATTTCACCTTGGGAATATATTATACAGGTGGGAATAGTTTTGCCTTTAGTGATTTTAGTATTCGCCAGAAAGTATAAATGGAAGAATTGGAGACACCAGTTATTAGGAAGAGTAAGATAAAAGAACAAATTATGGAATTAAATTATATACATCCTAACTTTAGATTGAATGGTAACTCTTATACGATAGAGGAGTTGATTACATTGGCTAAAGAATGGGAACTAGGAACTCAAGAATATTTGGTCGATTTAGGAAGGCTTATTATAGAATGGTTTGATATGAATGATTATGTAAGTTTGACTACATCAGGTACTACTGGACCTCCTAAGATTATACATTTAAAGAAAGAAGCTATGATCTGTTCAGCAAAGGCTACTGCTTCTTTTTTTGAAATCACTACTGGTAGTACTGCTCTTTTATGTATGTCTACGAAGTTTGTAGGTGGTAAGTTGATGTTTATTAGATCTTTAATTGTTGGATGGTCTTTAGATGTTAAAGAACCTACAGCAAGACCTTTGGAGCAAAATACAAAGTTATATGACTTTGTAGCGATGGTACCTATGCAAGTAGAGAACTCTATAGAGGAGTTAAATAAAGTAAAGACTCTTATTATTGGAGGTGCAAAAGTGAACCAGAGTTTAGCTGATAAGTTAAAACAAGTTACTACTAAAGTATATGAGACTTACGGTATGACCGAAACAATCACTCATATAGCTGCTAAACGAGTAGGTGTAGCATCTTTCTCAGTGCTTTCTCATGCGACAGTAAGTCAAGATGATAGAGGGTGTTTAGTTATCTCTGCACCGACTGTTAATCCAGAATTAGTTATTACTAATGATTTAGTAGAAATTATTAATAGTAAGGAGTTTAAATGGCTTGGAAGGGTAGATAATGTCATTAATAGTGGTGGAGTAAAACTTTTTCCTGAGCAAATAGAAGAAAAGTTGTCAAAGAGGATTCCTTATCGTTTCTTTGTGGCGAGTAAAGAAGATACTTACTTAGGTAATAAACTAGTGTTAGTTATTGAAAGTGAGCAGTATACTTTACCTAATGATATATATGCGGAGCTTGGTAAATACGAGAAACCTCGTGAAGTACAGTTTGTTTCTAAGTTCGTAGAGACAGAAACAGGCAAAATAATAAGAAAGAAGAATATTCAATAAACTAGATTAATAACATGAAGAAGAATAGTGTAAGTAACATTATCCTAAGCTGGGTTGTAGCATGTTTAGTTTCTTTTGGAGGAACTGCTTATGCTAAGAAGATAATTAGAAATGGTGATAATACCAATCTAATTACCAATGAGATGTTAGAACGTATTTTAGAGAAAAATAGAATACATGTAGGAGAAGGAAAAGTCGCAGACTATATCCCCGAACTGAGCAAGGTTAATGCCAGCGCTATCGCATTTTCTGTAGTGAAGCAGAATGGAGAAGTTGTTAATGTAGGAGATGTATCACAGAAGTTTACGATTCAGAGTATTTCTAAAGTAATAGCTCTGATGGTAGCAGTAGAGGAGTTAGGAGAGAAAGAAGTGTTTTCTAAAGCAGGGTATTATGGAACAGATAAGCCTTTTAATCATTATGCTAACTTAGAGACTAAAGGAAAGCCCTTAAATCCTTTAATGAATGCTGGCGCTATACTTACTACTGCCTTGTTAGGTGGGGATAATGATGAAGCATTTCAGAAGATTTTAGACATGGTTCGTTATATCACGAAGAACGAAGCGATAGGTTATAGCCACTCTGTATATATGTCTGAGAGAGAAACAGGACATAGAAACAGAGGTATATTCCATTTATTAAAGAATAATGGTCTGATCGAAGGAGAAGAGAATAGATTAGATAATTATTTTAAACAATGTTCTATAGAGGTTACAGCAGAAGATTTAGCTAAGATTGGTTATTTCTTTGCTAATCAATGTACTCGTTTTGATGGAGATACGAAGTATAAAAACTCAGAGATGTCTAAGTTAGTACAGTCACAGATGTTAATCGCAGGGATGTATGAGTTTAGTGGAGAGTATGCTCGTACAGTAGGTTTGCCTAGTAAGTCTGGAGTAGGAGGAGGTATTGTTGTTTCTGTGCCGAATAGAATCGGAATAGGGACTTTCAGCCCAGGATTAGATACACAAGGTAACTCTGTAGTAGGATATCACATGATCTTAGATCTAGTAAATGAATTAAACCTTAGTATCTTTTAATAGATAAGAATAAGTGCTTATAAATAGAAAAAGCCAACTGATATCAGTTGGCTTTCTTTTTGGGTGCAAATAATCTATTGCAAATTCTTAGAATTGCTCTCTTCCTGAGAAGTGGAAAGCAGACTCGATAGCAGCGTTCTCGTCGCTATCAGATCCGTGTACTGCGTTTTCACCGATTGATTTTGCATATTTTTTACGGATAGTACCTTCAGCAGCTTCAGCTGGGTTAGTAGCACCGATTAATTTTCTGAAATCTTCAACAGCGTTCTCTTTTTCTAAGATAGCTGCTACGATTGGACCTCTAGACATGAATTCAACTAATTCTCCGTAGAAAGGTCTTTCACTGTGTACTTCATAGAATTTTTGAGCGTCTCTTACAGTTAATTGAGTTAACTTCATTGAAACGATTTTAAATCCTCCTTCAGTAATCATGTTGATGATTCCACCGATGTTACCTGCTTCTACAGCATCAGGTTTAATCATTGTAAAAGTTCTGTTCGTTGCCATTATTCTTAAATTTAATTTATTGCAAAAATAGTCTTTTAAATATTACAAAAGTGATAATATTTATAAAAAAGTGTGGTTTAAATCACTTTTATTTAGAAACAGGAATCTCTAATAATCTCTGTGCTAATTCTATCATCTCAGGAGTTCCTGTGTGCTTTTTAGGTTCATCTGATAATTTCACTACATCCGTCCAATATCCTCCCTCTGGAAGAGCTTGAGACATCTTGATTACGATATTCATAGCGTCTAGTCCCACATCATTAGTAAAGTCTGTACCGATACCGAATGACATTCCTATTCTTCCTTTGCAGTGATTAGCGATACGCTCTACTTTTTCAGGGTTCAATCCATCAGAGAAGATAATAGTCTTCTGAGTAGGATCTATATTTAATGATTTGTAATGTGCGATGACTTGATCAGCGAAGTCTAGTGGATCCCCACTGTCATGTCTAACTCCGTCAAATAACTTAGCAAATTTCTTATCAAACTGTTCAAAGAAAACTTTACTTGTATACGTATCCGTTAGCGCGATTCCTAGATCTCCTCTATAAGTATCTACCCAATGTTCTAATCCCATTGAGTTTGCCATTTTGAAACCATACTTAGCTGCGTGGAACATAAACCATTCATGAGCATGTGTTCCAATAGGTTTAGTGTTATACTTCATCGCTAAGTGCACATTACTCGTCCCGATGAAGCTTCCGTCGCCATATTGTTTTAAGGTATCTACCACTAATTGGTGTACTGCATAAGAGTGTCTTCTTCTCGTACCAAATTCAGCAATAGTAATCCCTAATTCTTTGTACTTCTCTATTTTGTTACGCGTATTCGCAATCACCTTTTCAGAAGAGTCTCTTTCAGAATTAGTCATTTTATAATATAACTCACAGATAATAGACATTAGAGGTACCTCCCATAAGATAGTTCTATACCAATATCCTTTGATATGTACTTCTAGGTCTGGTCCATCTTGTGATATTTCTATTTCTGATGGATCATAGTGATACCCTTGTAAGAAGTCTAGATAAGTAGGGTCTAAGTAAGGACAAGTCTTTTCTAAGAATATCTTCTCTGCTTTTGTTAGTTTTAGTTTTGCCATTTCATCTACGGCAGAGCGCAGTGCTTCAGCAAAACCTGGAGGGTATTTATGTTGTCCTCTATTGATGAAAATATAGGACGCTTTAGCATAAGGGAATTGTTTAATAGCAGCGTACTGCATCGTAAACTTATAGAAATCGTTATCTAATATAGATACGATAACTTGGTTAGTGTTCATTGCTTCCATAGTTTTTTAGATTAATATATCACTTTCTAAGTCAGATTTCTCCACATGAAATTTGAAGTTTAACTTATGCATTAGCTCTAATACTAAGTTTTTATACCAATTCTCTGACTTAGGATGAATATAAATTTTTTCTATTAATTGTTCGATATCCACATGTATTTTAATACCCTCATTGACCTCTATACCTAGAGGGCTTACATCTGAGATAATACGAACCTCTTTTTCGTATTGAAAACTTTGTCTTTTGAACAAGAAAGGGAAGAACTCATCGTCAAAAGGAATAAACTCTCTTTTGTAATCGATATAGTTTACTTCTCCAATGTATTGATCTATTCGGTTTTCTACAGAGACCGCTTTTTGCAGTCGTTCTAGCGTAGATTGAATAGCGATACCTTCTTTGTTTTTTGTGAATATCTGCCACATCGCGAAAGACTCACATTCATTAAGGTGCCAACTACTGATAACTATATTCTTTCTTTTCTGTTTATAGTGCTGTAAGAAATCAGGATTGTCTTGACTGATTCTTTTTATCTCTTCAAAAGTTGGCTCGCTAAATGTCCCTTCATACTGATCTTCAAATTTGTCAGATCTAGACATGAATAGTTTATTAGACAGTAATAAATCTAAAAACTTAGATAAGTCTAAGTACTTCCATACAACAGTATTCGGATCGCTAGGGAGTGTTATATTTTTACCGTCTTTATACATTTATTCTAATGATTGTAGTGAAACTAATTTAGAGTAAGTACCATTTAACTGGATTAGCTCTTCATGAGTACCTTGTTCTACTATTTTACCTTTTTGCATGACTACGATTAAGTCTGCTTTTTGGATCGTAGATAGACGGTGAGCTATGATAATAGATGTTCTGTTTTGCATCATATTATCTAAGGCTACCTGTACTAGTTTTTCGCTTTCTGTATCTAATGCAGACGTAGCTTCGTCTAATATCATGATCGGAGGATTCTTAAGCACTGCTCTTGCGATAGACAGACGTTGTTTCTGTCCTCCAGATAATTTGTTTCCAGCATCACCGATATTGGTATCTATACCATGAGGTAGATCTTTTACGAACTCATACGCATTAGCTATTTTAAGTGCTTGCATGATTTCTTCATCCGTAGCATCTTCTTTACCTAGTTTAAGGTTGTTCTTGATTGTATCATTGAATAAGATACTATCTTGAGTTACTAGCCCGATAAGGTCACGTAGATCGCTCAGCTCTAAGTTACGAATATCTTCGTTATCTATTTTGATTGCTCCTTCATTGATATCCCAGAATCGAGTCAATAAGTTTGCTATCGTACTCTTACCACTACCAGACTGACCTACTAGCGCGACAGATTTTCCTTTTGGCACCGTAAGGGTAAAATCTTTTAATACGTACTCTTCTTCGTACTTAAACGAGATATTATCTACCTCTATTTTATCCTCGAAGCTAGACTTCGCTATTGCATTTTCTTTGCTTTCGATAGGATTATTTTCTTCTAATACCTGTAACACACGCTCTGCAGCAGCATTACCACGTTTTAATGAGTATGAAGCCTTAGACATAGCCTTAGCAGGGGTAAGGATATTATAAGCCATACCGATATAAGCAATAAATGCAGCCCCTGTCAGTGTACCTTCACCTAGTACTAAGTGACCACCGTATACTAATAATACAGCGATAGTCACGATACCTAAGAATTCACTAAGTGGAGAAGATAAGTTCTGACGATTAAGGATAGTATTGTTTAGTTCATAGAAACTATGTGTAGAGTCTTGAAACTTTTTATTGAAATTTTTTTCTGAGTTAAAGCTTTTGATCACTTTTAGCCCAGATAGAGATTCTTCTATAATAGATAAGAAGTACCCTTGTTCTTCAGAAGCCTTTTGTGAACTTTTCTTTAAGGTCTTACCTACTTTAGAAATGATTACACCTGAGATAGGAACAAATATAAATACGAATAAAGTTAGCTCAGTACTGATTGCAAACATAGCTACAATAGTAAATACGATAGTCAGAGGTTCTCTTACTACTACTTCTAAGATAGATAAGAAAGAGTGCTGTATCTCTAGTACATCAGAAGTGATTCGAGAGATCACATCCCCTTTTCTTTTTTCAGAGAAGAACGATAGTGGTAACTCTAATGACTTTTTATACATCGCATTACGAATATCTTTTAATACCCCATTTCTTAGGAAGGTAATAAAGTACATCGCCCAATAGTTAAATAAGTTTTTTAGTAAAAACAACGAGATAATTACAGCAGCCATTACCATCAAGGTATCTTGAGCTCCATGCTCTGCAGTATACTGCGTGATGAAGTAAGACATATAGTCTTCTAAGTAATCTTTGATATGTCCTATACCTGTATAGAGAGGCTTCTCTGTAACTTTTTTGGCATCACCAAAAAGCACTGTCAACATCGGGATCAATGCCACAAAAGATAGCGCACTGAATAAAGCGTATAGTATATTAAAAAAAACGTTTAAGTAAGCATAGGTCTTATATGGCTTACCAAAGTGAAGTATCTTCTTAAAGTATTCGTTCATATTTGTTATAATGTAAAAAGCAAAAATAAAGAAAAAAAGACTGGTAGTACTACCAGTCTTTCTTATATGTTCTAATTCAACTTCATTTCGTTGATGATATCTTGAATTTTTTGGTCTAATACTTTCTCCGTTGCCTTCACTTCAGCGATATCGTGTAATGGTTCGTTTACACTAAAGTAGAATTTAATCTTCGGTTCAGTACCACTAGGACGAGCAGCTATCTTCGTACCATCTTCTAGATAATAGATTAGTACATTAGATTTAGGCACGTGGATAGGCTCTATCTCATTAGTGAATAAGTTCTTCGCTTCACTAGACTGATAGTCTTCTACACATACTACTCTCTGTCCGATGATTTCAGTAAGTGGATTTTCTCTTAACTCGATCATCATTTGTTTAATCTCTTCAGCTCCAGAGATACCTTTTTTCACTAGAGAAATAAGGTATTCTTTATAGAACTTATTGTCGATATATAGATTCATTAACTCTCTATAGAAAGAACTACCTGCAGCTTTAGCTACAGCTGCGATCTCACATACTAGTAGAGCAGAAGCTACAGCATCTTTATCACGTACAGCATCACCTACCATATATCCAAAACTCTCTTCACCACCACCGATAAATTTCTGAGTAGGACATTCATTGATAAACTTAGCTATCCATTTAAATCCTGTTAATCCTACTTTACACTCTACACCATAGCTTTCTGCTAAGTCTAGCATCATAGGAGTAGAAACGATAGTAGAACCAATAAATTCATTTCCTTTAAAACCGATATTGCGTTTGTACTGTTCTAGTAAGAAACCTGTCATCATCACCATAGTTTGGTTACCATTTAACAGAATCATATTACCATCTAAGTCACGTACACCTATACCGATACGGTCAGAATCAGGGTCAGTACCGATCACGATATCTGCACCTGTCTCATCTGCTAACTGAAGTGCCATAGTCAATGCTTCTGGTTCTTCAGGATTAGGAGATTTTACAGTAGGGAAGTCCCCATCTGGTTCTGCTTGTTCTTTTACGATGAATACATTCTTATATCCAGCAGCTTCGAATGCTCTAGGGATAAGTTTGATAGAAGTACCGTGTAGAGAAGTATACGCTATTTTTAACTGATCTTTTACAGACTGTGGAGTATCAAAGCTTGCATTCTCTACAGTTGATTGGATAAACGCAGCATCTAGTTCTTCTCCTACATAAGTAATCAGGTTATCATCCCCTTTGAAGTTTACTTCGTTATAGGTTAACCTGTTGATTTCGTCTATAACAGCCGCATCATTAGGAGGAACGATTTGTCCACCATCTTGCCAGTATACTTTATATCCATTGTATTCCGGTGGGTTGTGCGATGCAGTTAATACGATACCAGCATTACATCCGTAGTGTCTTACTGCGAAAGATAACTCAGGAGTAGGGCGCATCTCTGCGAATAAGTATACTTTAATACCGTTAGCAGTGAATACATCTGCTACTACTTTAGCTAACTCTTGACTGTTGTGACGACAGTCAAAGTTGATAGCTACTTTCCATTCTTGGTTAGGGAATGATTGTTTGATATAGTTTGATAATCCTTGTGTATTTTTACCTAGTGTATATTTGTTGATACGATTTGTACCAATTCCCATTATACCGCGCATACCTCCTGTACCGAACTCTAAGTTTTTATAAAAACTGTCTTTAAGAGTTGCAGGGTCAGTATCCATCATTTTTTGAACAGAAGCCTGTGTTTCAGCGTCAAAAGGTTCTTTTAACCATAATTCAGCTTTTGCTAAGATTTCTTTTTCTATTTGCATAATATTGATATTTAGTGTGGATTAAAAACCGCTTTGTTCAGCGATTTTATATCTACTAATGTTTGTCTTTGTTTTAAGTATAAGTTCTCCTAAGAATCCCGCTAAGAATAACTGTGTTCCGATGATCATTGTTACCAGTGATATATAAAACCACGGATCTTGAGTCACTCGGATAGCGGGTAACCCATAATAAAGCTTATACAGCTTATTCGCTCCAATAAAGAAGGCTGCACAGAACCCAATCCCAAAGGTGATAACCCCAAGTGATCCGAATAAGTGCATCGGTCTTTTGCCAAATTTAGAGAGGAACCAAATGGTAATCAAATCTAGAAAACCGTAGATAAATCTACTCATCCCAAACTTGGTAGTACCGTATTTACGTGCTTGGTGGATGACTACTTTTTCACCTATTTTATCATAGCCTTCATTTTTGGCTAGGACAGGGATGTAGCGGTGCATCTCACCAGATACCTCTATATTTTTAATGACCTCATTTTTATAGGCCTTCAGTCCACAGTTAAAGTCGTTTAGCTGAACACCAGAAGTCTTTCTCGCAGCCCAGTTAAATAGTTTAGAAGGAAGGTTTTTGGATACGACAGAGTCATATCGTTTCTTTTTCCAACCAGATACCATATCATACCCCTCTTTAGTGATCATATCATATAGTGCCGGTATCTCATCAGGACTATCTTGAAGATCAGCATCCATAGTGATTACTACATCTCCTAGTGCCTGTGCAAATCCAGCATGTAAAGCCTGTGATTTACCAAAGTTGCGTTGGAAGCGTATTCCTTTAACCTGAGTATCTCTAGCAGCTAGTGCAGTGATTATATTCCACGATTTGTCTTTACTACCATCATCGATAAAGAGAATCTCATAGGTAAAGCCGTTCTCCTGCATAACTTTAGTTATCCACGTATGTAGTTCTGGCAGAGACTCTGCTTCGTTTAGCAGAGGAATTACTATTGATAGATTCATCTAGATTATTTGTGATCTTTATTAAAATCAGTATCTACATCATGATTAATTTCAGGATGTGGGTTTACGAATTCTGATTTATTTTTAAATATAGCAGCTAATAATATCCCTAGTATTGAATTTCTAAGTACACTACCTGCCCATAAAAACAATTGTGATTTAGGAGCAAATTGGTTGATATTTCTAGCTTTTTCTAATTGTTCATTGATTTGTTCTTGTGGAAGTCCAGACCCGTCTAATGTTTTGATTAACATATCATAAAGAGACTTGCTGATTTCCTCCTTAGCAGAAGGATCCACGATATTAAAAAGAATATTATAAATGATAATATTCGCAGTCACTCCGATGATGACCATCAAGAAGAATGGAGTAAAACCTTCTCTGAATGTAACATATCCTCCTGCTTTTTTACGAGCAAAATAGATAGTCAGTATCCCTAAGATAACCATCACACCCATATTAAAAAAACCAGCGAAAGTATTGGCAAATAGGGCTTTGTCTGTAAAAAATATTACACTGTTAAATAGTGTGTAATAGATGGCTAATATGATTCCGAAAGTAATACCTACTTTGTTTACTGGGTTCTTCATTGGTTATCTATAAATATGATTTACAAATATAATAAAATAACCCTTTTAGAACGGTATGTAATGGGAGTTTGTTAACAGAATGTGCACTAATCATCTTATTTATCTATTCTTTTTATAAAACAGTAAAGTTGTGAAGATGCATAAGGTCTTGTCGTGCTTTCATTTATTGGTTCTTTCTAGACTAGAAGAATATCTTATTGAATAGGTTATAAGCATGTTGAAAATGAGTATGGATAGCGTCTTTTTATCAATGGGAATTAAAATTCATAATCCATTTTTTTTATTTTAATCTAAAATGTAGATGTATACCCCCTTATTGGAGCTATAATCTCTTCTTTTTTTAGCATATTCGGTTCGAAACGCTGTTTTTGACCCTTTTTATAAAAAAATCATTCTATTTTTTTTAGAATGCTAAAAAGAGATATTTACTGCTAATCTCTTTATTTGTAAGGGATAGAGGCTATATTGATACAAATAATGATATGATGTACCTAATATGATACCCCCTTGTAATCCCTTGCGTACACTGGTGTTGGTTCTTATTTGCTCGACAATTCATGGAGAATAAGCCGAGAATGGTGGAGTAGAGAGGTCATTAGTCGAAGAATGATTCTTGTATTGATAGGGGATCTACGACTAATTTAAAAATTTGGGTTCAGTGTGGAGGGAGTTATAGTTTGATTAATTTAATTTTGAGTAAAGGGGCACTTAAATAGAATGAAGTATAGAGGATGTATAGTAGGGGTATAGGTTTGTTTGAAAAGTGTTTTTTTGATGTTTTTTTATATTGTATTTTAGTATGCTATTTTTATATAAAATGTTTATGCAAAAGAATAATATAAAAGGATGTAGAGCGTAAAAATGATGAAGTATGTTAGATTTAATTTCAGAGTATTTTCATACTCTTTTTAGAGAACATCCAGAGTATGGAGGTATAGGACTTGTGTTGATAGGAGGTGTGCTTTTATTCTGTTCTATTAAAGGATATGAGCACATGTATGATCAGACAGGAGGACCTGTGTTTAATATGGCTTGGATACGAAATACATTTGGAATTAAAGTAGCTAAGTTTTTGAATATCTGTTTTTCTATACTCTTTATTTTGATTGGTATAGGATTCTATTTCGCTTATAAAAAATAAAGAAGAGACTTATATAATATTTACCTATAAGGAGTGTTATAGACCAAAAGCGCCTTTCTCTTTTCATTAGAGAAAGGCGCTTTTGGCTTTATTTCTTCAAGTTATTTTAGGGGTTTTAATCCTGTCATTTTTTCTAACGTAGAGAAGAATTGTGTTCTCATCTCAGGAGTCATATTCTTCACACGCGCTTGTCCATGATCTTTTTTAGGAAGTACATAAGCTTTAGAGTTGACCTTAGCACTAGGTACTACCATAGAGGCACTCCATGTATCTGTCTCGCCATATACATAGATAATGTTATTCGCATCATTCTCTAACCATGTTTTTACTTTTTGGATTAGTGCATCGTTAAAGTTGTTGTATGTAGTTCCTTCAGGCATAAAGGTAGCTAACGGGTTAGACGTAAAGCTCACGTATTTCTTGAATGGAGTGATGTCATATCCGTAGTATCCTAGCTGTGTTCCTGACTGATAATAGTGAGATTCGTATCGCTTGATCGTTTGATCACTAAAGAAGTCTATATTACTCACACTAAGGAAGTGTTCTGTTAGTTCATCAATGTTTTTTGTATTTGGGAATGTAGCACATGAGTGACCACTTTGCCAGAATCCGAAGCTGTATTCTAATACTGCGTATTCAAAAGCTTTTTCTAAAGAACCTAAATAGTTAAAAGACAGTCTAGCTCCTTTGGCATACCATTTAAGCTTTTCTAGAATCTGTGTTTTATTTTCAAATAGTTTTACCTGGATATTGTAGATTTTGTCTCTACATGATTTGTCTCCCACATTTGCTAAAAATGGATATATACGAGGCTCTTCTAACGCTTGGTTAAAAGGAGCTACATACGGAATCGCTACATCTACATCATTAGGATAGAAGTATTTATAGTAGATGCTAGTCTGTCCACCTTTGCTAATACCTGTACTGATCCATTTATTGTTTGTATAGATTTCTCTGAATAGTTGGTTGATCTCATGTAAGTCAGCTGTTACTTGTTCCATAGTAAGATACTGCCATGGTTTGCCTTCAGGAATAGACTCTCCGAAGAATCTGTGTTCTATATTTAAGTAGTTACTCTGTAGATAGTTTACCATTTCGCTAGCACGTACATATAGATCATAACCGTTAGTCTCCATAATCATAGGGTGATCAAAATCCTTGTGATAGAAGTGTACCTTTTGATAGAAGTAACCTTTAGAAGGATCTGTGTGATCTACTTGTTGTCTTACTCTAAGTTCATACAATAGATATGAGTCATCTTTAGACTCTAATTGTTTGAATGTTACATTCTTTAAGTTGTACAGGGCCTGTTCTACTTTTTTTTGATCAGGGTGTGCGACTGCCAGCACTGTAATCAATAAGAATACGAGTGTGATTAATTTTTTAAACATAATGTTTTAGTCTTAAATAGGGTTAGTGTTTTCAAAGATAGGATTGTTAAAGCTTCACTAAAATATAAAAATGTTAAAATGCGAAAAATTTTGTATATTTAGTTTCAAAATTAAAAGAGTTATGAGCGATCAAAGTATGAGTATTCGTGTTTTAGAGGTAGGCGGCTTTAAAGCTACTGGAGTGATTAATATGTCTTATGCTAACTTTAGCGACAAGGATAAATATCCTTATGCATTTGTTATAGAATTATCACTTGTAGAGACAGAGCGAGAGTACCCTACATGGGAAGAAAACGAACGATTAGAAGAGATAGAGAATAATATCATAGATATCTTAAGAAGAACTCAGTCAGATATACAATATGTAGGTAAAATGACGCGTAGGGGGGTAAGAGATATCTTTTGTTATTTAGCGAGTGATGATGTAGATGGAGAGGCTATAGGAGGATATTGTGATACTATAGAAGATACTATAGATATACATATAGAGA
Organism: Myroides sp. C4067; assembly: GCF_038039665.1. Classification (NCBI taxonomy): domain Bacteria; kingdom Pseudomonadati; phylum Bacteroidota; class Flavobacteriia; order Flavobacteriales; family Flavobacteriaceae; genus Myroides; species Myroides sp. C4067. The sequence goes on along the minus strand of NZ_JBBPHJ010000019.1, from coordinate 32,204 downwards.
TAGAAGAGGATAAGGATTGGGAGATAGTGTCTAAGCTTATTAGTTGATAACGAATAGGATATTATAAGGGATTGATAAAATCAGTAAATAAAGTAAAATAGTTATTTGATTTTTCAAATTATATTGTACATTTGCAATCTGAAATAAAATACATAAGTATAACTAAAAAGTTATCGGAAGTTTACACCTTTCTTGAAAATAGAAAGCTTCGAAATGGAAGGTAGCTCACAATTTAAAATAGAATTTATCATGAGAAAAGGTATTCACCCAGAAAATTACAGATTAGTAGCATTTAAAGATATGTCAAATGATGACGTATTCATCACAAAATCAACAGTAGAGACTAAAGAAACAATCGAAGTTGACGGAGTAGAATACCCAGTGTACAAAATGGAGATCTCTCGTACATCTCACCCATTCTACACAGGTAAATCTAAACTTATCGATACTGCAGGACGTATTGACAAATTCAAAAACAAATACGCTAAATTTGGTAAATAATTTTAGCTTATCATATACGAAAGCCTCTCAATCACTTGAGAGGCTTTTTTTATAGTTTATATACATCTGATGTGGTGAGATATGCGTCTCTAGAGAGTGTGTATAATACTTGCTTTCCTTTGGTTTGTATAAAGGCAATGACATTATTGTTCTTGATCGGGAAGTGTATGTATAGTTCTTTTCCTTCTTCTATCATCCTGATACCGTAGGTCTCAATACTATTTATAGTGTGATGTTCAAATTCGGTGTAGTTATGTGTGCTGACTTGTCCATCTTCACTGGTGATAGTATATTTTCTTTTTTCGAACGTGATGGTGAAGTGTTTATTGTTTTCATCTGTAGCCTTCCATTCACCTTGATAAGTATCAGAGCCACTACAGCTACTTAATAGTGTACATAGGACGAGACCGAATAATAGCAATAGTTTTTTCATAATATTTTTTATTTTAAAGATAAAGGATTTATTTTGAAGTAGATAGGTTGTGGAGTGAATTTGATATGTATGAATAGAGTATTATTTAATTGATCGTTATCACTGTTTTTTACTGTAGATTCGTTAACTTTAAACCTTTAAAATCTTGAATTATATACTATGAACTATATCTTATTTGATGGAGACGTAAGAACAGCCTTATTGCCGTTTACGTTTACTAGACCAGTAGCAGATATTCGTGTAGGAATATTGACTATCCGCGAAAAATGGGAGAATTACCTGCGTTATACAACTACAACTCTGACAGAGGAATATTTATCTACTAAGTATCCAATGATAGAGGTGGAGAATAATGTTATGATTAATGCAGCTTATCTACCTAATCAAGAGGTGGCTGACTTAATCAAGGAGTTACAGCCTATGCAGGCTGTTATCTATAATGAAGATATAGTGGCGTTCTATACTCAAGATTCTCAAGAGGAAGTGAACTTCGATGACTATGAGTTATTGGTATGTGAGAGTGAATTGATGAAGATAGAGCACAAATGGGATATATTCGAGAAGAACGACGCTGCTATTCGTGCAGATTTTGCTTTAATTACAGAAGATAGAATATCAGAAGACATTCCGAAGAGTGTAAATGTAATCGCTCCAGAGAATGTATTTATAGAAGAAGGAGCTAAGTTAGCATTTGTAACATTAAATGCTTCTACAGGGCCTATCTATATCGGTAAGAATGCTGAGATCATGGAAGGTTCGGTTATTAGAGGGCCATTTGCACTATGTGAAGAAGCACAGGTGAAATTAGCAACTAAGATTTATGGAGCTACTACTGTAGGACCTCACTGTAGAGTAGGTGGAGAAGTAAGTAACTCTGTGATGTTTGGATATTCTAATAAAGGGCATGACGGATTCTTAGGTAACTCAGTACTAGGTGAATGGTGTAATCTAGGTGCAGATACAAATAACTCTAATCTAAAGAATAACTATAGTCCTGTGAAATTATGGAGCTATGAGACTCAATCGTATGAAAATACAGGTTTGCAGTTCTGTGGTTTAATGATGGGAGATCACAGTAAGAGTGGTATTAATACTATGTTCAATACAGGAACTGTAGTGGGGGTGGGATGTAGTATCTTCGGAGGAGGATTCCCTAAGACGTTTTTACCAAGTTTTACTTGGGGAGGAGGAGAGTCTTCTGAAACGTATAAGGTAGAGAAAGCTCTAGAAACGATGAAAATAGTGATGGCTAGACGACATGTAGAATTAACTCCTGTAGATGAGGAAATCATGCATAATGTAGCAGCAGAAACAGAGATTTATAGATTTCAACAATATCTTAAGAGTAGATAAAATAATCCCCAAAGTAGACTAACTGCTTTGGGGATTTTTATTAATAATACGATACGGTACGAGGCCTATCGTAGTTAAAGTCTGGTAGATTCATATTGTACTGTCTAGAGTTAGCTCTGATGACACTAGACCCTGTGTCAGGCATAGTAGGGTAGAAAACAAGAGAGAGTGCTACTTTACTAAAAACGAGATAATCATTATAAGCTACAAGTCCAATGCTGAATCTAGAATAGAATTTAGAATCAAATAAGTTTTCGCTCTTATTCGTAATAAAGGCACCTTCGAAACTGAAATAAGGGTTAAAACGGAATCCTTTCCACTCATAAGGTGCGTAAGACTGCCATTGGTAAGCGAAGGCTAGACGTTTTGATCCTGTTACTTTCTGGGCACGTATTCCTTGGATTACATTATCTAATCTAAGTTCATCTCCGATGTGATCATAACGATTATATCCATAGATAAATTGAGGAGTAAAGAAGTGTCTAAAACGCCAGTTACCCATAATAAATAGCTTAGTGAAATAGGTTCCTTCTAATCGTAAAGCCCCTTGTTCTGAATCACTGCCATAGAAGTAACTTCCCCATTCGACATTGCCGGAGAAATAGCCAAGTCTAGTATATCCTCCCATTGCTAGTTTAGCTCCATAGTAGGCTCTTCGCTTGCCATACTGATCTCTCATACCTCCAGTCAGTGCGAATACTTTACCGACTTGGACGTCTTCAATAATATTATAGTTAAAAATGTATTGATCTTGGACGTAGTTGATGGAGCTTAAACTAACAGAAGCTAAATAGGTACTCTGGTCTCTATAGAATCCATATGGATCATATTGCTCTTGTGGGCTCTCTGTGTAATTTTGTTTTATATATCGCAATGAGGTTCTAAGATTGGTAATAACAGGTTTGTCCTTATAGCTTTTAAACAAAGGAATAGAATATCCTGCCCACGTATCTACTGTATTATACTTGCGTGATTCGTAACTGTAATTATTATTAATATCAGGTAGAGAATCTCTTCTAAAATGCTGAGATAAGGTCACACCTCCTGCCCATTTAGCATAAGGAGAGTAAAAAGGTCTGTCTACCACAATACCTTTTACATAGTCTCCCCAAACTTGTTTATTATATAGTAGATTAGCTCTTATGAAGGTATTCTGAATATTGTTAACCGTATAATCGAAGTATACTCCTTGTTTTTTTTCTTTGTATCTATTCGTATACTGAAGAATCACGTCATGTCCTAGACCAGCGAAATTTCTGTCTCTTAGTTTAATTCTATATGATGAGGTAGATATAGAGCCAGTCGGGTATATACTCCAAGAGTCTAACTCTCTTATAAGGACATCTACAGAATCTGGATGTGATGTAGGAATAGGGTACATTGTTACTTTTCTCACAAAGCTCTGGGTACGCAAAAGACGCTCACTTTCTTTAATCTTTAAAGAGTCGAAACGCTCTCCTTCTTTGAAGATTAGAAAGTTCTTGATGGTAAAGCTTTTTGTTTTGAAGTGGAGCTTATTTCCTATTTCCTCTACTTTGTTTTTAGGTGTCTTTAGAGAGTCTGTATCAGAAAACCCAAAAGGGTCTAATGTCTTGATATAGATATTGCGTATAACTTTTCCTTCGCCTAATTCTAGATGTTGGTTTGTTTTTATTTCGGGAGCATTCGCTATAAGTTTCTTATTATTCTTATAAACAAGTTTGTTGAAAAAACGTCCTACTTTTGTTTTTTTACTTTTTTGTTCGAAGTTTTTAAAGATTCGAGTGGTGTCTCTCTCTATTAACTTAGGTGCTTCATGTTCAGAGTAATGCACCTTAACATAAGACAAAGAATCTTTCTGATAAGGTTGTTTTTCTTGTGCATTACTAGCTGTAAAGCATAGTGTAAATAAGATAATAAAAAAGCTTAGATAACGCATTCTTGTTTAGAAACTTAGATGTATAACGCTAAAATTACGTGTTTATTTCTAAATCTCTTATATAATCTTCGTGTTCGTAGAAAAATAATTCAAAAAGGTTCATTTTATCATTAAAGAAATCATAGATCTCATTCCAGGTTTTTCTGTTATTGATACAAACATTAGGTTGTTCTATCCAAATACGGCTGATTAATTTACCGTTTTCTAGGTAGAAGTTTCTTTCAAAAATAGCTTCAGGAAGATATTCTTCAAGTAAGATTGTTTTTAGAGATTCAATCTTTTCGAAATAGATTTTTCTTTTTTCTTCGTCTTTGTGTTCTATGTCTAATAAAACTTGTGCTTTTTTGTTATCAGCGTAGAATTTAAAAGAGAAATCTTTAATCTTAGTATTGTGTAATAACCATTTGCGAGGATATTCATCTGCAAAAGTTATCCAGAATTCTTTTTTTATTCGTTGTGCTTCTTCTTTGCTAAACATAGATAATAAAATTGTAATTTTAGTAGTTGTAATTTATACGTGTACAAAAATATGACTTTTGATTCTCTTTTACATAGAATACCTGAAATTAAAAGTGTTAATCTACTAGGAGTAGAAGCACAGCAACTGATGGTGCCTGAAGAAAGGCGTCCTTACTTAGCTGTAGATGATTTCATTAAGAAGGATCCGAGATACTCTGCTGTGATGATGCTTTTATACCCTAAAGGAGAGGATACATCTATCTTATTAATCGAAAGAGCTAGCTGTGGTGGAGTGCATTCAGGACAAATAGGATTCCCAGGAGGGAAGTATGAGGAAGAAGACTTGTCATTAGAGAGGACAGCGCTAAGAGAAACGGATGAAGAAATAGGAGTGTCTCCTAGTAAAATACAAGTGCTAAAAGCGTTTACAAGGGTGTATATACCTCCTAGTAATTTTATAGTACAACCTTATTTAGGGGTGATAGACCATACTCCTAAAATGACATTAAGTGTAGATGAGGTGGCTAGTGTGATAGAGATGCCACTCAAGACTCTGTTAGACGACAGTATTGTCAAAGAGGTAGGGCTACAGACTAGTTATGCTAAGTTTATAGATGTGCCTGCGTATGTATACAATGATTTTACGATTTGGGGAGCTACAGCGATGATGTTAAGTGAGTTAAAGGAGACGATTAAGCAGGTATATAAGTAGGTTATAAAAAAATATTGATTCTTTATCTATTCTGTTTTTCAGTATATTAGTGTTTATTTAATACTATTTAGTATTTAGAAGTATGACTTATTTCATTTAATTAACAAAGTAGAGGAGTAAAAGTTGTAATTTTGTAGTTCGAACCAATGTGTGTGAATTATGGGATTGTTTAAAAGAAATCCATTTGGTCATATTTTATTTTTAAAGAAGTGGATAATTAGAGTTTTTGGATTTGCAACGCATCAGCGTTTCCGTGGCTTTAATAGCTTACAAATAGAAGGCTCTGAAGTGCTTAGGCAATTGCCAGATAGGCATGTATTATTTATTTCGAATCACCAAACTTACTTTGCTGATGTGGTAGCAATGTACCATGTATTTAATGCAAGTCTTAAAGGACGTGAAGATTCTATCAAGAATATATTTTATATCTGGAAGCCAAAGTTAAATCTGTATTATGTAGCTGCGTCTGAAACAATGAAGGCTGGATGGCTACCGCGTATATTAGCTTATGTAGGGGCTGTAACAGTAGATAGAACTTGGAGAAGCCAGGGAAAAGAGTTAGAAGAAAAGAGAGAAGTAAATCAAGATCAGGTAGAGAATATTAAAGTAGCTCTAGATGATGGATGGGTAATCACTTTCCCTCAGGGAACGACTAAGTCTTTTAAACCTATTAGAAAAGGAACTGCTCATATCATTAAGAATTATAAGCCTATTGTAGTGCCTATTGTTATCGATGGATTTAGAAGATCTTTTGATAAAAAAGGATTACACCTTAAGAAAAAAGGAATTCTACAGTCTATGGTGATTAAGGAGCCTTTAGATATCGACTACGAGAATGATACTATAGAGCAAATCGTAGAAAAAGTAGAGATGGCGATAGAGCAACACCCTTCTTTCTTAAAAGTGATTCCAGAAGAATTTATAGAAGAGGAGAAGGTATTAAATGAAAAAAGAACTTATAGATATTATAAAAAAGACGAACGATAGTTCGTCTTTTTTTGTTTAGGGTTTAGGGTAAAATGTTTAGGCGTCTTTTTAGGGAATAGGTTAAAGTATTATCTTTATCGTTTATTTATACAAAAAAGGAAAGATGTGCTTTATGGAGCAAAAAGATAAACGATTAGACGAAATAAAAGAATTATATGATCAGTTGGTGATGGGAGATGATTTGTCTAATGCCAATGAAGAGCAAAAAATAGAATTATATCATAAGAATCAGGAGGTATCCGAACAAATATTGTCTATTATAGAAGAAATCTTAAGGGAAGATGCTTTAAATAAAGAAGCTCTTTTCTGGAAGATACGCATCTATAATGGCCCCTATTACGACGATGTGTCTGTGATGATGTCTACAGCGCAAGAGATTATTGAGCGACTACCTACTGATAAAAAAGCTGTGTTTAGTGCTTTTGATTGGTTGTCTTGGATCTATGAGACAAAATTAGAACTTAAAGAGAAATCAATTGAAGTACTACATGATAAGTTAATCGAAATATCGTTATTAAAAGACGATTATAGTCTGCAAGATAAAGAGTTCGGAGAGACTTATTATATGATAGCTTATCTGTATCGTGAGTTAGAAGATTATAGTACAGCAGTATCTTTTTATAAATTAGCTTATGATCACTTCCCAGATCACTATTATGCTACTTATCAAGGAGGACGATTATTTCTAGAAAGAGGGGAGTATAATGAGGCTTATGAACTATTAAACTCTTTCTATATCTTTCATGGAAATGAGTATAGTGTCAATTTTGGAAAAGAAATAGAAGAACTGTATAAAGCAGGTAAATTAGAGGGGTATTGGAATTTAATCTCTTTATTATATCATATCGGTATTGATTATCCTGAAGAATTCGGAGCGAAGAATACACGTGAATATGGAATGAGGTTCGCTGATATAATAGAGGAAGAGTTAAAAACTAACCCTGAGAATGAAATAGTACTTCGTATGAAAATACGTTACTATCTCGTAGTAGAAAAAAATTCAAAGAAGGCTTTCGAAACTTTAGGTAAGTATTATTCAGTGGTAAAGGAAGTGACTAGTTCTCTATTTTTTACTTATTATGAATTAGCAGAGAAATTTGGTGTGTCAATAGAGGATTATCCTATTCGATGTGATAGTTTTTATGGGTACAACTTGATGACTCGTTTTCTAGAAAAAGCAGGAGAACTAAAAGGAGAAGATAATGAAAGGGCATTAAAGTACTATGAACAGGCAAAAGAAATAGGAGGATTAGTCATCCCTCAACTGGATGCTTATTTTGATAGAGGAGAAGGCCCAAAGGTGAATAATAATAGTCATGGCTATGCAATGCTGTGTAATAATCTGGGAATAGCGATCAGAAACGTATCTAAATTAAAGGAAGATACTTATGAGACTGATGACTGTAGATATGCCTTAACACTCCATAAAAAAGGATATGAACTGTCTCCATTTATAGAGAACTTAGATAATGGTTTGTTTTTAGCAGAAACATTAGAAGAGTTTAGAGAAGTGGAGTATTTCTCTCAAGAACTATTAACGTATCACGATGAGTTTAGCAGTGAGTGGATGTCTGTTCAAGGACGTATTCTAAAGAATCATATTAATGCTAATCAATATGAGGAGGCAGAGTTGTTTTATTACAGCTTAAAAGAGCGATTTGAACAAAAAGAAATAGAGGATGAAGACATTGTATCAGAGATGATCTATATGGCAGCAGACTTCTTTACTTATGTGAGATATAAGAAGCACGATTTTTATAAAACTATTGAATTAACAGAAGAGTTCTTCAGTAACCCTATGTATTTTGATTTAGTAGATGAGGTAGCGAAGGTTAATTATTGGTTTAGTTTAGCTTGGTCTTATCATGGATTAAATGATAGAAATAATGCAAGTAAGTATTTTGATATGATAGTCGATGCTTTTGATGGACATGGGCGCTATCAGAGTACAGTAGATGAAATTCCTCAAGAATACAAGTTACCTAGTGAGGAACGTGAAGCTGTTAATCGATTATGGCATTTGGCACAAGTAGAGGTTAATGTTACACAGAATTATTCTTTAATGGACCATACAGCGAATATTAAGTATTTGACTGATATCGTTGATTATGTACAACAGGGGCAAGAGACACCTGCTGAATATTGGGTAAGTGAAGAATACCATTTAAAAGTATGTCCTAGGAATTTAAGAGAAAATACTAAGGAGGTTATTTATGATACATCATTAGATTTTTATTTTAAAGAAGGAAATTATACTATTCGTTTTAATATAGATGAACGCGAAGAGAAAGTAAGGAAGCTATTAGGGTTAATCTCAAAAAAGATTTGGGCAAAAGAAGTTTATACTTATTATTACTTCTATGAAGATGATGAAGAGACTTCTAATGATTATGAAGTCTATGGTGGAGGGAAACACCCTGATTTAGATAAGGTCGCTCAACAATTATGGAATACTTGGGTGGAAAAAATTAAAACAGTAAAATAAGAAAGGTACCTAGTAAGGTACTAAATAAGTTAAAACGACGTATCAGTACGATGTTCTAATAAAATGAAACATGAACAGTCATGTATAGTTAATATAGCTATATATGGCTGTTTTTTTTGTTTCATTAAATGTGAAGAAATAGGTTAAAAGGAAGCATAAATAAAGTATTTTAAAAAGAATATGTTTTTTATGACTATTATGTTTTTTACTTGTTTTTGGTTGTTTTTATGATGGTAAGTTTGTTTTTGAGGTTAAAAAATATGGAGTAATGATTATTTTTTATATTTATGTGTGTTGTGTTGTGTGACCATATGCGAAATATTCTTGTTTCATGTTTTTAGATATGTGACTTTTTAGATGTCTTGTTGTCTTATTTACAGAAGTTAACCATTCATTTTTGTGTAAAGTATACTTATAAGGTATATAATATATCTAAAAAATAAAGTATGATATATATCATGTAACAAAAATAGGAGCTTGAATTACCTAATAATCGGATTTTGCGATAATATTTTTAGTAATATTTACAAAATAAGGGTAATTTAGTTTATTATTTTCTTTACTTAAACATGAATGGTAAATAAAGTTTAATAATTTATTGTGTAATGGTTGTTTTTTGTTCGTCATTTTAAGTTTATATATATGATTTTCACAAAACTGATCTTGCATTGTTAAAAAATGTTTTTAAGTAAGAAATAAGTAATAAATTTGCACTGCTTTAGAGAAAAATATGAATATGCGAATATTTATATTTAAGTCCCCACTTATCTAGGCATGTACCACATATTGTATCAATATGTGGCGTATGATCTTGTGCGTTGAGGGCAGCTTCCAAAGCATTGCATTAACACCATCTAACGCATGAAATTTTTGAGTAATCCTTATAACGCAAAAAGTGATAAAGCTATCTTCGAAACGATAGTGCAGCTAACTATTGTATTAGTGGCTTTGCAGTTTTTATTATCGCTAATCAATATTAATATTACGTTTGGATACTTCATCCTACCTATCATATATGTTATGATAAAATATGACCGTACAGAGGTCAATATCTTTAATAAATTACAATTACATTTTGTAGGTACTTTAGGAGTACTATTATTAGCTTTTAGTGAAATGACAATGCTATATGAGATTGTTAACCTACTTTTTTTGGCAGGATATCTATTTGCTATTTGTAAAAATATAAACTCAGTACACGCAAAGAACTTAAGTTATAAGGCATTTAACTTTATTAGCTTTTTTAGTTTTTATGCTGTTGCTGGTACTGTAATTTGTTTTTTCTATTTCCTAATGGATTTATTTGATAAGAGCTATGGAGTAACAAGTTCTTTCTTATTTGGTGGAATAGATTTCTTTGCTATTTTGTTTTCGACACTTACTTTGATTGTTAGTCGTTCAGAAGAAACTGTTGAAAATGAAATTAAGGAGGTAACAAATAAAATTATAGATGCTCCAGTGTTGAATGTTGTTGTTACTGATGCATTAGAGAAAGAAATGAGTGGTCAAGTAGAGAGCATTATTCAATACTTTGAAAACTCAGAAGAGTATTTGGATACTAATTTCTCTTTAGATCATTTGGCTAAAGAAGTTGAGATGAGTAAACATCACTTGTCAGAAGTTATCAATCACGATATGAATACTAGTTTCTATCAGTTGTTAGCAAAGTATAGAATAAACCATGCGAAATTTTTAATAGAAAAGAAACAGAACTTGACTATTGAAGCAATAGTAGATGAGTGCGGATTCAGTAGTAAGTCAACTTTTAATAAATATTTTAAATATTTCGTTGGTCAGACACCATCAGGTTATAGAAGTTTGGTAGCGTAAGGATAAGTTATGGAAGAATATTTATACATACTTATTTTATCAGCAGCAATCGTTTTCGCATGTATATCTTACTTTATAAATAATAGATTAGTTAGTAAAAGAAGTTCTCAGAGAATTTTAAATTGGTTTTTACTATTTATGATTCTTCATTGTACAGTAACTATTCTAGTGCGATTCTTTTTTGAAGAAGAAACATTTGTTTATTTAGGGATGCCGTTTGGAATATTTTATGCACCATATTTTTACTGTTGTTTTAAAACGTTTGTAAAAGAGGTTAAAGAAAATGCTGATACAGGTAAAAGTGCGATAGTATTTTTTAAAGATGACTATATTCACTTTGTACCAGGTGTTCTTTTTTTTATTGGATATATCATTACCTTATTTAATTTAGGCAGTGTTGATGTAGAATTTTTGATTTACTACTATTTAGTTAATTATGTAGTATTAGGAAGTCAGCTAATTCTTTATGCCATTTTTGGTTATTTAGCAGTCAGTAAGTTAAATATATCTAATTCTGTACGCTTATTAGTATTGCGTGTTATTTGGATTATGGTTTTTGTGGGAATTGTTTCAATAGGATTAGTATTGTACAATGCAATTCCTAATAATGATGGTAATGTATTATATCTAGGGGTGCTGTGTTTAGCAATGACTATTTTTTTCTATTATGTAGAAAAATTGAAAAGCGAGGAGGTTTATATTAACCAAAGGGAAGAGGAGAAGTCTGGAGATATAGTTGATGTAGAGCTAAACAAGTATGAGAAATCTAAGTTTGCAAATGAATTTGTAGATGAGTATAAAGAGAAAATAGAAAAAGTAATTCTTAAAGATCAATTGTTTTTAAAAACAAATTGTTCGTTGGATTTAGTAGAGAAACTAACACGTATACAGAGACATCATCTGTCACAGTTCTTCTCTACTGAATACGGTAAGAATTTTAATACTTATATCAATGAGTTGCGAGTAGAATACGCTAAAGAGACATTGAAAGCTAGAGAATACAATGTTTCTGTTAGTGAACTAGGTGAAGAATGCGGGTTTAACTCAAGAACATCTTTCTTTAGAGCATTTAAAAAATATGTGGGAGTATCTCCTTCAGAGTATATTGAGAATCAACAAGTCAGAACGACAAACAACAATAATTAATTACCTCGATTTTACATAGCCAGTGTAGAATCAATCGCTACAAAAAAGTCACAACGTTTCGCCAATGTTGTGACTTTTTTTTGTTTTAAGCAGATCTGTTTTGTTCTATAGAATGATATTCTACTTTCTATTTTGTGTGCTAAGAGTGGTGAAATAGTGTCATGATATCATAAAATGTAAGTGGGATTTGTGTTCTTTTTTGATAAATATTAAGGGGTATTCTAGTTGTGAAATTTACTTTTTTTATTGTAGTATTTATGATTCAAAAAGCTGTTTTTGTTGTTTCAAAAACGCTTTTTATAGGTGTTTTTCTATTTCTTTTTAATATAGCTGTGTTTTTTGGAGATAAATAAAAAAGTGTTTTGTAAGTATCTGTTAGCGTGGTGTTAATGGTTTTTTGTTTCATGTTTCATTTTGTTGGTACGTCTTTCGAGCTAATGTTTTGGAACATTTTATCTCTTCTTTTAAGAGAAATTTGTAGCATAAATAATGCGCGTATAGAATTAAGGTGTATGCGTGTAAAATGATGCTAATAAAAACAAAACTAGGCATTGTTAATAATTTAATTATAAAAGACTACTTGATCTAAGATTCATTTGACTAGAACTTTCTTCAGTAGCATTTTTTTAAAATAAGATATTAATCATTATTGTTATGAAAAAAAGATTACTTCCTGTTGCACTTTTATTAGGAACTTTTGCTACTAATGCCCAAGTAGGTATTGGTACAGCAACACCTAATAAATCTGCAGAATTATTAATCGAGTCAAGTAATAGGGGTTTATTGATTCCTAATGTTGCATTAACTAGTGCTACTGACAGAACAACTATCACAAATGGTAATGTTCAAAGCTTGATGGTTTATGCTACAAAAATTTCTGAGAAGAAAGATATTACTCCAGGGTACTACTATTGGGATATCAATAAGTGGGTGCGTTTAACAGCGGATAAAGATATACCTGAGATTGTAGTGAATAATTTCCAAGAGATTGTAAATAAAGATGGTGATAAAGTACAGAATATCATCAAAAATATAGTTAAGAATACAGAAGGTAATGTTATCTATGAAGGTGATAAGTTTTATACGTTCACTAAAGATGGTGACAAAGTTGTAAAACAAGAGATAAAAGATAAATTGACTTCTATCGTGTATGATGAAGTTACTGGAGACTATATTTATTACAATGAGAATGCTGTAGATCGCAATGGCAAAATCATTGGTGAAGGTATTCGCATTAAAGTAAAAGAGACAGTTATCAATAAGTTTGGTGATATTATCAATAATAAAACTGTTCAAGATTATATCACTAATTATTTAGATGGAACTTATGTAGGTGGTAATGTTTATTATGAAGGTGATAAGCTTACTTATGTAACTAAAGAAGGAGAAAGAAAAGAGGTTTCTATTAATCAAGTTATTACTGCTAATGAAAGTAAGACTGCTATTATCACTGTAAATAAAAAGCAATATTACGTTTCTGAAGAGTATCTAGTAGCTAATAAAGGTGTAGTGCCAACTACAGTAGATGCAGCTAATTTACCAAAAGGAATCTATGCTATTGACGTTGTTGGTGGTGTTGTAAATAACTTAGAAGAGATAGTAAATAAAGGACCTGTTACTGTTGATGGGCGCACATTCAAAACAGTGAATGATTATATTACTTATTTAACAGAGTCTAAAGGTGGATTTACTAAAATTGTTTATGATCAGTCTACAGGGGATGTTATATTCCAAGAATGGGATGAAACTACTCAAAAATATGTGAATGTAGATAACTCTAAGTTTAGTACTATCGTTAAAGGTAATGAGACTTTGACTACATTGTTAGATAAAGGAGATGGTACTTTAGAGTATACTGATGAGAAAGGGAAGACAGTATCATTTGATAGCAATAAAACAACTGTTGAAACACAGAATGGTGTTTATACATTCAAAGATGGTAAAGGTGAAGTGATTACTACTATTGATACCAATGCTAAAGCTATAGGGTATGATAATACTGATTCAGGATTGAGTTCTAAAGATGTACAAAGTGCTATCGATGAAATCGTGAAATCTTTAGGATCTGGTGCAGATGTGTCTATTAAAGATAATAATAACGGAAGTTTCTCAGTAGTATCAAAAGATGGTACTGTATTAGGAACAGTTAATAAAGCAGGATTAATAGATAACACTAATGGTACTTATACATTTACTAATGGTAATGGTAAAGATGTTACTATTGATGTTCCACAATCTGTAATTAACCAGTTTGATAAAATTATCAATGGAGGACCGATTACAGTTAATGGAAATACATATACTACAGTAGAGGAGTATTTAAAAGATTTTGTTGAGAAGAACGAAACTGTAACTACGCTAAAAAACAATAATAATGGTACCTATACTTACACAAGTGAGAATGGAACAGAAACTATTATTGATATTCCATCAAGTGTAGTTAAGCAATTTGAAACTATTGTTAAACAACCTGTAACAGTTGATGGACGTGCATTCACTAATGTTGATGAATATATTAAATATGTAACTGAAACAAAAGGTGGGTTTACTAAGATTGTTTATGATCAGTCTACTGGGGATGTTATATTCCAAGAATGGAATGAGGATAAGAAAGAATGGGTTAATGTAGACAACTCTAAGTTTAGCACTATCGTTAAAGAAAATGAGACTGTTACTACATTAGTTGAAAATGCAGATGGTACTTATACTTACTATAATGAGAAACAAATAGGTGCAGATGGACAACCATTAACAGGTGAGACAGGAGTAACTATTGATCCAAAAGAAGTATCTGTTGCTTTGAATACCACAAAGAATGTGTATGAGTTCAAAAACTCAAAGGGTGATGTAGTTGGTGAAATTGATGCGAATGCTGGTGGTATTGTATATAATGACAATTCAACTCAGTTAGGAGCAACAAATGTTCAAGGAGCGATAGAGAAATTATTAGAAAAAATTACTACAGTAGAAGGTACTAGTGGTGATTTAGTGGTATCAGGTGGTCTTGAATTTATTGCTAAAACAACTGGAGTTAAAGCATTATTAGCAGATGCTAATATCCAAGTAGCAAATAAAGGAATCTCTACTGAGAAATTAGACGATAAAGCAGTTACTAACGAAAAGTTAGATGATAAGTCAGTATCAGCGGATAAGATGACTTCTTTTACTTCAGAAAATGGAACTACTAATCCTGTAGCTGAAGGACAAATCCCTGTTGCTGATGGAAAAGGAGGAGTTACTTATAAAGAAATCTCAGGTGAGACTCTTAAAGGTAAAGCACTTACTTCAGGTTCTATCTCAGTATTTGGTGGAGAAAAAGCTCTTTTAGATGGAACTGTTATCGAAGTTCTAGGTGGAGAGAAAGATGGTCAAGTGTTAGTTACAAAAACAAAAGAAATAGTTGTTGGTAAAAATGCTGACGGTACAGATAAGAAAGAAACTCATAAAGTTACTGAATGGGTAGATCCTAAAGAATTTGTGTCAGGTACTGTAAATGCTAAGAATGGTATTACAGTTGTAAATAACGCAACAGATGGTAGTAGTGAGTTTAAATTAGGAGGTTACTTAACAGAACCAACTGTTATCGATACTAAAGAGAATTCGTTAGCTATTGCTAATATGGATTCAGTAGAGAAAGGAAAAGTATTAGAGAACAATCTAGTTATCGCTGATGCTAATGGTGTGTTAAAACAAACTTCTGCTAAGAACCTGATTGAGGATGCTATCACAGATGGTAAACTTGAAGCTAAGGACTTAACTTCTCAATCTATTATCGTTAAAGGAGGAGATAATTCTTTATTAAAAGATACTAATCTTGAGATTAAAGGAGGTACATCTGAAGGACAGGTATTAGTATCTACACCACAACTTGATGATAACGGACAACCTGTAGTTGATGAGAACAATAAGCCAGTTTATATCACTAAATGGGTAAATGCTGATAAAGTAGGTGTAGAGGTTACTAATGGTATTCAAAAGATTACTGGTGATGATGGAACTACTAAATTAGGTCTAGGAGGTGCTTTAACAGAGCCTAAAACTAGTATTACAACTACAGATAAAAATGTTTTGGCTATAGAAGGATTAGCTAATGTTGATAAACCTGTAACTGATAATAATATTGTTATCGCAGATAATGATGGTGTGTTAAAACAAACTTCTGCTAAGAACTTGATTGAAGATGCTATTGAGAAAGGTACAGAGGATACAGATCCATTAAAAGCTAAAACATTAAAAGGAGATGGAATTACGGTAACTGCTGGTGCTGTTGTTGGAACATCTCTAGAAGTTACTAACTCTTTATTAAAAGATGTGACTTTAGGTATTGCTGATGATGCGATTACAACTAATAAAATTAACAATGGTGCAGTAACACAAGATAAGTTATATGCAGGAACTAAAGATGCTGATGGAAATGGTACTCCTGCAGCAGAAGGAACTGTGCCGGTAGCAAATGCAAATGGGACAGTAACTTACCAACAAGTATCTGGTGAGACACTTAAAGGTAAGGCACTTACTTCAGGTTCTATCTCAGTATTTGGTGGAGAAAAAGCTCTTTTAGATGGGACTGTTATAGAAGTTCTAGGAGGAGAGAAAGATGGTCAAGTGTTAGTTACAAAAACAAAAGAAATAGTTATTGGTAAAAATGCTGACGGTACAGATAAGAAAGAAACTCATAAAGTTACAGAATGGGTAGATCCTAAAGAATTTGTGTCAGGAACTGTAACTGCAAAGAATGGTATTAATGTAGTAAATGATAAAGACGGTAATAGTGAGTTCAAATTAGGAGGTGCTTTAACAGAAGCAACTGTTATCGATACGAAAGAGAATACGTTAGCAATTGCTAATATGGATTCAGTAGAGAAAGGTAAAGTATTAGAAAATAATCTAGTTATTGCTGATACTAATGGTGTGTTAAAACAAACTTCTGCTAAGAACTTGATTGAAGATGCTATTACAGATGGTAAACTTGAAGCAAAACAATTAAAAGGAGCTGGAATTACGGTAACAGCTGGGGTTGAAGAAGGTACTGATACTTCAGTAGCTAGTTCTCTATTAAAAGATGTGACTTTAGGTATTGCTGATAAAGCAATAACAGCAGGTAAATTAGATGCTGGAACCAGTACATCAGATGCTCCTAGAGTTGGTATTGCTGATAAAGATGGAGATGTAATCTACCAAGATTTAGAGACGCAGGTTCAAAACACTCAAAAGACAGTTGTTTTAGAAAATGGTACAAATACAACTGTTTCTAGTCGAGTAGATGTAGCTAAACCAAATGAAACTATCTGGAAAGTAGATGTTGCAAATGCTGTTAAAACGGTTACTTCGGCAACATCTTTAGTAGCAGAAGATGCTATAATCCTAGTAGATGCTAATGCAGCTACAACAGATGGGATAGTTATTACTCTGCCAACTGCAAGTGAAGAAAATAGAGGAAAAAAATACACTATTAAAAAACTTGACAAGAATGAAGACGGTTATGTAGTTATTGAAGGAAACGTAGCAGGAGTAGAAAGAGGTAAAAAGCTAGAAACAGGCTTACCTTACTCTGGATGGGACCTAGTATCTGATGGTACTCAATGGCAAATCGTTAACAAATTTTAATCACCTTACTTAATTAGAAATCAAAATGAAAAAATTAATATTATCAGCTACAGTAGCTTTCACAGTTTTAACAACTTCAAATATATACGCTCAACAAGGATTCGGAACTAATACACCAGATAGATCATCTGCTGTAGAGATCGTTTCGGGTAAACGTGGTTTATTGATTCCTAGATTGGATATTCCAAATTTAGACCAAGGTACTCCAGTAATTAATCCTGCTAATGCTTTAATGGTATATAATATTGGATCGAAAACACCAGCTGGTTTTTATTACTGGGATGCAAATTTTAAACACGAAGGTGGATCTAAAGGTAGATGGGTACGTTTCGTATCTTCTAACTCAGGTAGTTCAGTAACAGTTTCTGCAGGAGATAATGTGACAGTTACACCAAAACCAGATGTAAACGGACACGATATCGATTATAATGTAAGTGTAAAAGCAGGAACTGCTCCTAATCAAGTGTTAGTGACAAAAGAAGTTACTGTAGAAGGAAAAACTACTTATGTTTCAGAATGGGTTAATCCTGAGGTGTTTTTAAAAGATGTAGTAGCAGGAACTAATGGTGTGAAAACAGAGGTTATTACAGATGATAAAGGAAATACTAAAACAGTTGTAAAACTAGGTGGGGATTTAACAGAGAAAACAATTTTAAATACAGGAGCAGGTAAAGAATTAGCGATAACAGGTCTTGATACATTAACAAAAGGTAATGTAGCTGGACATAATATCGTAGTAATGGGAGCTGACGGTATCTTAAAGAATGTATCAGCTAAAGATTTAGTAGAAGATGCTATAGATAAAGGTGCTATTAATGGAAAAGCATTAACATCTACTGGGAAATCTATTGAAATCAAAGGAGATGCAGCTGCTACAGCTCTTTTAAAAGATGTGAATATCGAAGTTAAAGGAGGTACTACTGCAGGTCAAGTATTAGTTACTAAAGAAGTTAAAGATGGTGAAGGAAAAGTTACTTATGTAACAGAATGGGTTGATGCATCTGCTTTAGGTAATACAGTAAAGTCTGGTCAAGGTATTACAGTTAAAGATGACAACACTGTTAACTTAGGAGGTAAGATTAAAAATGATGGTACTACTCCAGGAGCTATTATTGACTTAACTGATGATAATGGTGATAAAGTTGGTGATATTGCTATTAAAGGATTAGAAGAGCTAGTAGGTAAAGATGCTACTACAGGAAATAAATTAGATTCAGGAAATGATAAACTCGTTATCGCGGATAAAGATGGTGTGTTAAAACAAACATCTGCTAAGAACTTAATTGAAGATGCTATTGAGAAAGGTACAGATGGTACAGATCCATTAAAAGCTAAAACATTAAAAGGAGATGGAATTACAGTAACAGCTACTGGTGCTGTAGACACAACTCTTGAAGTAGCTAACTCTTTATTGAAAGATGTGACTTTAGGTATTGCTGATAATGCGATTACAACTAATAAAATTAAAAACGGTGCAGTAACACAAGATAAGTTATATGCAGGAACTAAAGATGCTGTTGGTAATGGTACTCCAGCTGGGGTAGGAACTATACCAGTGGCAAATACAGATGGAACTGTTACTTACCAACAAATAACAGGAGAGTTGTTAAATGGTAAAGCATTAGAATCTAAATCTATTGTTGTGAAAGGTGGAGCAAAAGCTTTATTAGATGAGACATCAATAGAAATAAAAGGAGGTACTACTGCAGGTCAAGTATTAGTTACTAAAGAAGTTAAAGATGCTGAAGGAACAGTTACAGGAACTACTACTGAATGGGTTGAAGCATCTGCTTTAGGAAATACAGTTACAGCTAGTAATGGTCTAACTAAAGATGGTAACGATATTCAATTAGGTGGTGAAGTAAAAGAACCAACTAAATTAGATTTAACAGGAAATGGTTCATTAGCGATTACAGGTTTAAATGCTCCTACTGATAAAAATACTGTTTTAGAAAATGTAAAAATCGGAACAGATGGTAAGTTATATGCTGTAAACAAATCTGAATCCACAGGAAGTATCACTATCAATAAAGGTGGAGATATTAATATTGGAGGTGATACTAACTATTCTATTAATCAAGAAGAAGTAGTAATCGAAGTGACTTTAGGAAATGATCATACTAATCTTATGCTACCAGCTGTTAACGGTACAGAAGGACAAACAATCAGTATTAAGATTGTAAATATTACAGAAGACCATGCAGGGTATTTAAATATCAAATCTACAGAAGGAGATTTAGCTTACGGAGCTATGCCATTCCAAGGATGGATTATCAAGTCTAATGGAACGAAATGGATCGTTGTTGGACGTAACTAATAAAAAATAGAATACAAAAGATGAAAAAGACATACATAGGATTTGCCGGACTTAGTTTATTACTTTTATTAGGAACTCAAACAGTTCAAGCACAACAAGGATTCGGAACAGATAAACCAAATAAATCAGCAGCAGTAGATATACAATCCTCAAAAAGAGGATTGTTGATACCACGTGTAGAGTTAGTTGAAACAACTAACCAAGCGCCTATTACTAAACCTGAAACATCATTGATGGTATATAACCAAGCAACAGCTAATGATGTTACTCCAGGTTATTACTATTGGGATGGAACTAAATGGGCTCGTTTTGCTAAACAATCTGAAATTACAGAGATTACTTTAGATGGTGATGTAACTGGACCAACTAATGCTACTGTAGTAGGTAAAATACAAGGGGTAGAAGTATCTGATACTAACCCAACTGCTAATCAGGTATTGACTTTGGTAAATGGTGTATGGACACCGACAACTATTACATCAAGCTTAATTTCTGATGCAAAAGGAATTATAGGTACTGGGATTACTGTAGGAGGTACAGATAATGGAGCAGGATCAGTATTAAAAGAGGTAACTCTTTCGATTACACACGGTGAAGCTAATCAAGTGATGGTAACTAATGCTGATGGAACTGGAACTACTTGGGTAGATCAAAAAGATATCGTTAAAGCTAACGAAACAGTTACTACTATTAAAGAAGGAACAAATATTACTGTAACTAAAGCTGCAGATTCTCATGAGTACACTTTAGATGTTCCAACAGCTACTAAAGATGTAGCAGGTGTAATAAAAGCAGGTGAAGGATTAAATGTAGATGGTAGTACTGGTAATTTAACAGTTAACTATGAAACTGCTAAAGAAAAATTAGCAACAGGTAATGTTACTTCTAATTCAATTGTTGTTAATGATGATAAAGGAAGTGTAGGTTCTACATTCAAAGATGTTTCTTTAGAAATAAAAGCGGGTACTAATGGGCAAGTAATGGTTACTAAAGAAGGTAAAGCTACTTGGGTAGCACAATCTGAAATAGTTCCTACAACTACTAATGCTTTAACTAAGAAAGATAATAATGGTACTCTAGATAGTAACACTATTGTTTCTACAGTGAATGGAAAACCTGCTGAAGTTAAAGTAATTGATAATGTTACAAATACAGTTAATGGAACTACAATTGTTACTTCTGTTAATGGTGTAGAGTCAGGTTCAGTAGATTTAAAGGAGGCTATCCAAGCAGGACAAAAAGTTACTACTGTTGTTGATGGAGAAAATACAACAGTAAGTTCATCTGTTAATCCAGCAGGAAGTAATACGACAGAGTATAAAGTAAATGTTTCAAATGACGCTATTCAAGCAGCACAGAAATTAACTACAGTTTCTGAAGGAAATGGAGTGAAAGTAACACCTACTACAGCAACAGGAAGTACTACTACGGATTATAACGTAGCAATTAACACTGACGGAGGAAATGCAGGTGATGTATTAACAGTAGTAAAAGATGGTGATACAAATACTAAAGTAGAGTGGAAAAAACCTGAGGAATATAAGAATATTTATAACTCAGATGGTACTTTAACGAGTAACCGTACTGTTGATTTTGGAAAAAACATGTCTTTAATATTTGAGAAAGGTAGTCAATCTCATGGATTTACTTATGATTCAGATCATACTGGTTTAAATATGTATGGAGATAAAACGTCATCTATAGGTTTAATTTCAAATATTGAGTCTACTAATGGTATTGAATCGAAATTAAAGTTAAATCATGATAATGATTGGTCACATATTAACTCAAGTGCAGATAAGGGATTTAAATTATCTACATATTATTCAAAAAACATCAGTTTTGAAACATATAAAACATACGATGGAAATAGTAGTGCTCTTATTAACCTTGTTATTCATGGAGACGGAGGAGTTCAAGTTAATAATATTAATAAACCTGAATTTGCTGGAGAATCAACTGATAAAGTTGTGGTAGCGGATGCTGATGGTGTGTTAAAAACTGTAGAACGTGCTAAAGTAGCTCCTCAGTTCTTCTATATGCCAGCAGTTATTTTTGATACAAAAGCAAAAGGAACTGGTTTAGTAAGAGATTTATATAAAGAATATGTAGATCAGTTTACAGGAGGAAAAGCAGGAGTAGGAAATGCTAATTATAATATTGCTCATGGTGCTGGTGGATATACGATGCCTTATACAGGAGGAATAGTGGGGAGTGATGGTGCTCCAGCAGATATAGCTGTGTTTGGTAGTGGAGAGCTTCATTACTATGTGACTTATTATGACACAAAAGTATTTGCTAATTTGAGTATAGATAAAGATGGTAAGCTTACTTATGACATCATTGGTAATGCGACACCTGCCTCATATATGAATATCGTTTTTGTAATCAAATAACGAAAAAATAGTTAAGTATCTTTAGCTTAAGATACTTATTAAACTAAATTATAATTACAAATATAATATGATATATAAAATTATAAATAAGACAACAATCAAAGTAGTACTTACTCTAAGCCTAGTCTTAGGGGTAAGTACCACTATGTTGGCAGATGGTTCTAGAAATCTATACCCTAGTGGTGTGAGTGGACATCGTGCTTTTTTATTAGGTAAGGGATATGCTTCACCTGAAGCAATACCTTTTCCAAATGAAGGAGCACATTACGTGTATGCTAAAGAAGGAGAAATCATCACAATGGCATCTTCTGCTCAAGGAACTAATTCTACAGATAGATGGGGGAGATATAATGATGAAAAAGGAGGAATTACTTTGTATAATCCTTTGGGGAGTAGAGTTGTTGATAATAATCAAATAGAAGGACAAATTCCAAATCGCTCTGCTGAATTGGCAGGGCCTAGGTTATCAGCTACTAGTCAAGGTGGATATACTCCTATTTATTATGAAGTTCCAAAAGGAGGAGAGGGAATTTATCGTGTAGAATTTGCTTCTAGAAGTACATCTGCATCTAGTGCTATAGTTAGTGCTAATGGTAATTGGACTCAAGGTAATAATGCAGCTATTGCAGCATGGGATGTGTCAGTGATTAATAAGGGTAAAACTAAGTTTATTGAGGGACGTGTTTATACTACAAATCTGAATTTTACTAATGGGAATGATAATGCTGTAGCGTATCAAAATGTTAATTTTAATGGACGTTTTTTTGTTCGTACCAATGATGGCTTTACGTATAGAGTGACTCATAAGGGGTCTTCTGGTATTGTATGGGCATTTTTTGTGAATAACAATGGTTTCTATGACGCTTATACAAAGAATTCTTTGTATAAAAGTATGGATAATGAAGCTAGTAAGGTTATCAACAATATTCATAATCCTAATACTCCAGATGATGATAGTAATATTACCCATAAGATTTACTATACATTACCTGCAGAAGATATGCCGAATAAGGCAAAAGTTGCTATTAATAGTTCATCTTATGGTTTGACTACTTGGTTAAATCCTACAGTAATAGAACCAGAAGTATCTAATGTGAAGATAGTAGGTGCTGAAGGGACAGTAGGTATTTTTGGACATAAAGGAGGATATATAGAGTTTGACGCTCCTGTAAGTGGACAGCAGTTTACCATAGATATTATAAATAATAGATATGTATTTAAAAGATTAGAAGGAAATACAAAAGAAGGACACAATAAAATTTATTGGGATGGAGTAGGAGCAAATGGACAAAAACTAAAAGGTGTAGTTCCAGTTGATCTAAATGTACAATTACAAGGTGCTGAAGTTCACTTTCCTTTCTTTGATATGGAATACAATAAAGGGGGAATAGCAATTGAATTATTAGATTACCATAATTATAATAATGTACTATCAGATTTAGTATTTTGGGATGATAGCGCTATACCGAATGTAAGAAATGGATCAAATGTAGACCCTAAGGTTAATACACACTTTACTTCTGGAAATAGAGGAATTAGTAGTAATATTAATGGGCATAAATGGGGTGAAGGAGGTTCTGGAGCTAGTAATACATTTGGTGATAAAAAATCAATGGATACTTGGACGTTCAGAGTTGGAAATAAAAAAGAGATTAAGACAGAGGTTGTTATAAAAGAGGCAGACCTTTATACGAATATTACTTATAAAGTAGGTGGTACTGGTAAAGGACATAAAGGAGATACAGTAGATTATGTAGTGACAGCAGGTAATAAAGGACCTTCTGATATTATAGCAGATGCTAGTAAAGGAATTCATGGTGCCCCTTTTACATTTACAGTTCCTCCTGGGGTGGATGTAATCAATCCAAAAGGAGTAAAAGCAACTTTTAAATGTGCAAATGGAAATGCTAAAGAATCAGTAGCACTTACTTATGATCCTCTAACGCGTACATTCCGTTCAGAATTACAAATACCTAATGGATGTACAGTTGAGTATAAAATCACGGGAGTGTTAAACGGTATGACGGGATCAATGATTGCAGAATCAACGATTATGAGACCTGCTGACGTTTCTGATCCAGATGCAACAAATGGAGATCCAAATGTGAAACCAACGAATCCACATTATGAATGTTATAATAATGATTCAGGTAATTTACCTGGAGGTAGTGGATCAATAGGATGTAACAATATCAATGAAGTTGTCTTTATGGCACTTGGTGAGTGTGTAGATAAGATATTGTATTTTGAAGATTTTGATCGTGGATATTGGAATGTAAATTCAGGAAGAACAGATTGGAGTCAACGAGCTTCTATTAGTATAGGAGCGAATGGAGAGATATTGACAGAAGAAGGGAAGGTACTAAGAGACGGACCTAGAGGAGGAGCAACAGCATCTTATCTTTTTGCACCAGGTGTTAACGATCGTCGTTATGCAGGTGCGAATAGAAATCCTCATAGTGAAACTATCTCTGTAGCACGTATCAAAAATGGATATTACTCTGTAAATCCTCCTGGGTATGTACAGATGGGAATCCCTACAACAGATTCTTGGCATGAAGGAATATGGGTAGAGAATGCACCAAGTAATGATCCAACTGAAGCAAATAGTAATTTTGACTGGACTCCAGCTTGGGATAATGCTAAAGCGATAAGAGATATGTCTGGAGCAGTAAATGGTTCAGCATTCTTAGTAAGAGGAGCTGCTTCAGCTGCGCAAAGCATTAAACCGTTTTATGAGTTTGAATTAGCAGAAAAAATAGAGAAAGACAGAGTTTATACTTTAGATATCTATTCTTATGTGACTTACCATGATAAAGATTATATGATCATGGATGTGTTAGATAAAGAGACTGGTCATATCTATGCATCAGTTCCACTGAAGTATGGAGGTGTTGGATTGCCAGAAGGAGCTAAGCCAGAAGGATTTAGTTTAGGATGGGTACCGTTGACAGCTAGTTTTACATTTGCAGAAGCTGCATGTGATGATGTAGTAAGTAAAAATGTGAAGATTGCTATTCGAGGGAGTCAAGATAGAGCTTTAGAAACTGGAAAAGGTTTTGGACATACTCTGATAGATAATATCACATTCTCTAAGCGCATTCAAGATCCAAGTTGTGGAATCCATGTCTCTAATATTACTTGTGCAGATGAGTGTTATCAAGACATCGTAGGTAAAGGTTTTGGATGGTTTCATAGAGCTGGAGCTCAAAAAGAAGGTAGTAATGTGGTTGAGAAGTTTGAACAACCTGCTACAGATGGAGGATTTGTTGTAGATATTTATCGATTAGACAATTCTTTTAATATGGTTATTAATGGAGTACCTCTTTATAAAGAAGAATTAGAGTTTGAAACAGGCCATGCAAATAGAAATGTACGTTTTAAATCTGATGGAAAAAGATTTGGGGAGACAGGAACTAGTGCTGTTTGGAATGTGAATAAAAACCCTAATGATGATGAAAGTGATAATACACATATTGATCAGAATGATCGATTTAATAACCCTTCACCAGTTATTCGTGTTAATATTGATAAATGGGGGAATGTAACATTATGGGGAAAAAGAACTACGAATGCTTCATTAGAAGAATTGGAAGTGTATGATCGATATAATGGAAATGTAGCGGTACCGTTGCAAGTAGTACATTGGATTTCAGAAGGAACAGGTGCAAATATCAATAAAGTAGATGTAACTCAAAATGTAATTGGTCAAACGATGATGTATGGTTTTGGTTATGGTCAACAGCAAAAAGAGTGTGAAACTTGTACTATAGAGAAAGAAGGAGTGTTTACAGATGAGAGTAAAGATGGATATGCACAAGTAGGAGAAACAATCTTATATACTTTCGATGTGAAAAATGCTGGAGATATGGATATAGAGGATATTGAGATTATTGATCCATTGTTTGGATTTACTATTAAGCTAGATGAGCGCACTCATTTACCAATACAAGAGGGAGTGACTTTCTCAGGTGATAAAAATAATAATGGTATTTTAAATAGAAATGAGACTTGGACGTTCACAGTATCTTATAAAGTAACAGAAGCTGATATATTCGAAACGAAAGGAGTTTATAATCAAGCTACTGTAAAAGGAGTTGGTAAATTGCCTAAATCAGAACGTACTGTCGAAGTAAAATCAACAGATCCAACACCATATAAAGAAGGTGACGAAGGATGGGATGCTACTAAAGAATTTCATACTTATGTACCTTTAAAAGGGAATGGATTATTGATAACGAATCCTATGATTTATCAAAAAGTGAGATAATAGAATAATAACTGTGCTAGTTTCACACTAGCACAGTATTTAAAAACTGAAAACTATGCAATCAAAAAAAATATATAAATCAGTTGCCTTATTAGGTTTAGCATTGCCAGCTACAGTAGTAGCACAGCAAGCTAAGAAAGACCAAGTAATGGTAAACCAAGGAAAGATTTCAGTAGCAGAAGGTGGTGTAATGTCTACTATCTATGATTTTGACAATACAAAAGAAGGGTATGTAAAGAATGACGGAACGGTTTATTACTACAGCAACTTTAACAATGACAATATTTACGATCACAGCACGAACGCCAAAGGTTCTAAAGCTGTGTTCACTCCTTTTGAAGAAGCAAAAGGAGCTCAACATATCACAGGAAGCCAACCTTCTAATTTCTTTGACGTAGTACTAGATAACGCTACTAAAGACATGGCCTTCGACCTAAAGAACGAGGCTAACGTAAGAGGTAGTGTAGACTTTAAAGATGGTATCATTAAGGTAGACTCACTAGCAGGGATGCTAACCTTCCACCAAGGAGCGAAAGCACTTAAGCCTACAGATAGAAGCCATGCAGAAGGATATGTAGAGAAGATAGGTAATGAGGAATTCCAATATCCTAAGGGAGATAAAGGACTATACCGTTATGCTAGAATCACTGCTCCAGACCATGTAAAGGATGCGTATGAAGGAAAGTATAACTTAGATGATAAGAACTTCTTTAGAGCGCGTAGTGCTAAGTCAGGAGTGATTAACTTACTAGATGAGCGCGAGTACTGGACAGTAGATAAAGGAAGTGATAATAGCAAAGGAGACATCATGCTGACGTTAAGTTGGGATGAGCGTACTACACCTAAAGAGTTATTAGTAAACCCAGAGAAAGAATTACACATCGTACGCTGGGATGCTAAGCAACAGCTTTGGGTAGACGAAGGAGGAGTAGTAGATCTAGAGAAAAAAGAGATCACTACACCTACAAGTGTTAAGGGGTACGGATTCTTTACATTAGCTACTGTGAATACAGACCTAATCTTAGACGGAGATATCGTTATTTATAACCTTGTTTCTCCTGATGGAGACGGTAAGAATGATTACTTTATCATAGATAATATCAACAGATTCCCTAATAATACAGTAGAGATTTATAACCGTTGGGGAGTTAAGGTATATGATACGAAGAGTTATGACAGTGCAGGTAATGTGTTTAGAGGATACTCTGATGGACGTGTTACTGTAAATAAAGGGGAGAAATTACCTACAGGTACTTATTTCTACATCGTGAGTTATGAGTATAAAGACGCTAGCGGTTCGCGTATGATTAAGAAATCGGGTTACCTACATTTAGAAAGCAATAAGTAAGAGAATACATGAATATTCAACAAAACATAAAGAAAATCGGAATCAGCCTATTCGCCTTAGGCTGCTTTTCTCAAATGCAAGCTCAACAAGATCCACAGTATACACAGTATATGTATAATGCTAATATGATCAACCCAGCTTATGCAGGTAGTAGAGGAACACTGAACGTATTCGGGATGTACAGAACACAGTGGGTAGGACTAGATGGAGCACCTAAGACAGCGAATGTGTCTGTATCTACACCTCTTGGAGAAAGTGGATTAGGACTAGGAGTGAACTTTACCAATGATCGTATAGGAGCGATGGATGAGAATAATATCTCTGTAGACTTAGCTTATGCTATTGACTTAAACGCTGATTATAAATTAGCATTCGGGTTAAAAGCGACTGCTAACCTATTAAGTGTTGATTATACAAAGCTTAATATCCACAACCCTACAGATCCTGTAAGCCAAGAGAATCTAAATAACAAGTTTAACCCTAATATTGGAGCAGGGGTTTATTTATACTCTGATAAAGCTTATGTAGGATTATCGGTTCCGAACTTTTTGACTACAGATCGCTACGATGATAATGATATCACGACGATGCGCCAGAAGATGCACTTCTACTTAATGGGAGGGTATGTATTCGATGTGAGTGAGAACTTATTATTTAAGCCAGCCGCTTTAGTTAAGGCAGTAAGTGGTGCACCATTACAAGTAGACTTGACAGCTAACTTCTTGATGTATGACAAGTTTACATTAGGAGCTGCTTATCGTTGGGATGCTTCGGTTAGTGCATTGGCAGGGTTCCAGGTAAATGATAATTTATTTGTTGGATATTCTTATGACTTTGAGACTACTGCACTTAAACGTTATAACTCAGGTTCACACGAGATTTTCATGAGATTCGAATTATTTAACCGTCGTAGTACAATTAATGCTCCTCGTTTCTTCTAATAAGAGAGGACTTAAGAAAACAAGTATGAAAAAACAGCTATTGAGAATAAGCTTATTGACGATGTTGCTTTTCGTAGGTATGAGTACCTATGGACAGAAGGTAGCAGAGAAGAAAGCGGATAAAGAATATCAAACCCAAGCTTACGTAGATGCGATTAAGATCTATGAACGCATCGCTAGCAAAGGGTATACTAATGCTGATATGCTGAAGAAGTTAGCGGATGCATATTACTTTAATGGAAAGTTAATAGAAGCAAATCAGTGGTATACTGAATTGTTCGAAGGTCAATACGAAGATAAAGGTAAAGAAGTGTTACCATCAGAATATTATTATCGTTACGCACAGACGCTAAAAGCTGTAGAGAACTATGATAAGTCAAAACTGATGATGGAAGAGTTCTCTAAATTAGAGGCAAACGATTCTAGAGCACAGCTTTTTGAATCTAGTAAAGACCGTTATCTAAAAGAGATAGAGAATAACTCTGATCGATACGAACTAAAGAATATAAGTGTGAACACTGCCTATTCAGATTATGGAGCAGCTTTATTAGGAAATCAATTGATTTATACTTCTGCTCGTAATACAGAACATCAGTCAGGAAAGAGATTACACGAATGGACGAACGAGAGTTTTACAAGTTTATACAGTAGTGTGATTAATGCAGACGGTACTTTTGAAGAGCCAGTGAAGTTCGCACCTGAGTTAGACACTAAAGTAAATGAAGCAACAGCTGTATTTACTTCTGATGGGAAGACGATGTATTTTACACGTAATAATACAAGTGTAAAAGGGAAGAGAAGATTAAATAAAGAGCATTCGACTTTATTAAAAATATATAAAGCGACTTTATCAGAAGAAGGTAAATGGGAGAATGTAGAAGAGTTGCCGTTTAACTCGGATAACCATAATACAGCTCACCCAGCTTTAACACCAGATGACAAATGGTTATATTTCTCTTCAGATAGAGAAGGAACTTTAGGACAATCTGATATCTTTAGAGTAGCATTATACCCTACAGGAGAATATGGTAAAGTAGAGAATATAGGGAATAAAGTAAACACAGCAGGTAGAGAAACTTTCCCATTTATATCTAAAGATCACTTCTTGTTCTTTAGTTCAGATGGGCATCCAGGACTTGGTGGTTTAGATGTCTTTGTGACGAAGATTAATGTAGATGGAAGTGTAGGTCAAGTGACGAATATGGGAACACCTATTAATAGTAGCACAGATGATTTTGCATTCTATATTGATAGTAAGACACGCAAAGGATTCGTTAGTTCTAATAGAGTGAATGGTGTAGGAGGAGATGATATT
The DNA here is from genome assembly GCF_038039665.1 of Myroides sp. C4067. Taxonomy (NCBI): domain Bacteria; kingdom Pseudomonadati; phylum Bacteroidota; class Flavobacteriia; order Flavobacteriales; family Flavobacteriaceae; genus Myroides; species Myroides sp. C4067. The sequence goes on along the minus strand of NZ_JBBPHJ010000019.1, from coordinate 2,186 downwards.
TACTTCTTTATGCAGAAAGTATGTCACCAGAGCCTAGAAGGTATTGTGTTTGATAAAGATACTCAAGAGGTATTAGCCAATGCTAAAGTAACTGTGTATGATAACTCATATAAAGTGATCGGAGAACTAATCACTGATGATAAGGGATATTATAGAATAGATGAACTAGAGTGTAGAGGGAAGTATCGCTTAAAAGCAGCAGCTGAGAAGTATAATACAGAAGAAGTAATCGTACAATTAGATGCTGTAGCTGGAGGAGTTAAAAAACAAGATATTCCTTTAGAGAAAACAGAGAAACCTATTACTAAAGATGATGATCTATTTAAGAAATTAAAACTGAATCCAATCTATTTTGATTTTGATAAATCAAATATTCGTAGAGATGCATCTATTGAATTAATGAAAGTGGTAGAAGTATTAAAAGAATACCCTACTATGAAGATAGATGTTCGTTCTCATACAGATAGTAGAGGAAACGATGATTATAACTTAAGATTGTCTGATCGCAGAGCGAAGTCTACAGTACAGTGGATTATCAGCCAAGGTATCGAGGCAAGCCGAGTGACAGGACAAGGATATGGTGAGACACAATTACAGAATAAGTGTAGTAATGGAGTACCATGTACAGTAGAAGAACATCAGTTAAATAGACGTAGTGAATTTATTGTTACAGAATTGTAATATAATGACTTAAGTTTACGTTTATACTATATTATAATTGTTCTTAAAAACAACAAAACAATTTTTTTTTTCGACCGATCCTGCTGTAGGATTTAAAACTAACAGCATTAGCCACTAAAAGCTCCCGTAAGGGAGCTTTTTTTATTTGTAGTATTTGGTATTGATTGCTATTATAGTTTTCATTTTAGATATTGTTATTTGTAGTATTAAAGATTAATTAGGATGTATTAGAACATAAGTAGTATGGTTGCTTTCTATTATGAGATTTTGATAATGTAATTGATCATATTACATTTAATAGGATATTTATAGGTTGTTTATGGGGTAGTGGTCGCATGCTTTTGTACCTTTTTTATGCGAGCAGTATCCCATAACTATGCGACCACTATGTGATCAGTCTAATTAGGGTTGTCTCGTCCTACTATAGCTGTACAGTTTTTTTAGGACGGATTACCCCTTCATTTTTTAACCTGATGTCTTATTAGGGAGTTTATTATTGGTAGCTTATTTGGTGTGAAAGACATAAAAAGATAAAGTATTCCATTAGTTAGAAACTTATGTGCTGTTTCCTTAGGGGGGCATCTATATTTTGTTAGTCTTAGGTTTATGGATTTATACTGAGTAATGTTTTTTAGATTTTTAAGTGATTGATTGTTTGAATATTAATATACTAAACTGTATATAATGCCTTTTTTAGCTTTTTTATTTGGTTCAAGAGTTTAAAAAACAATGTTTTTCAAATATTTAAAATGTATTAAACGAGGGTTTTATGTAATTATAGAGGGTTTTCAGACTTAAGATGAGTATTGTTTTGATTTAAAATCATTAGAAGTAGAATTTTTTTGTTAATAATTGTTTAATAGATAGTGTGTTAAAAAATGTTTTTTAATTGATTATTAAATGTTAATTTTATTTTTAATTTTGTTATTTGTTATAATGTTTGCTTTTGGTATGTGTATATCTGTGAATTTTATATAAATAAGTGTAAAAAAAATGATATGAAAAAAGGGAATACATTGAAATTAATACCTGTGCTTATAACTTCTTGTGTGCTACATGCACAAGAGAAAGTAGAGCTTTATAATACAGGAGAAATGTTTGTATCTGCTAATGAAGTCTTGTTTGTAAGTGGAGAGTTTGTTAATAGTGCTCAAGGAAATTTTGTAAATTCTGGAGATATCTATTTTTTAGATGATTTTAGTAATACAGGTGCTTTTGTTTTTTCACGTTCAGTTAAGGCTAGTCAGGTATTCTTTGAACAATTGAGTGAAGCTAAAGCAAAACAAAAAATATCAGGAGGAGCAAATTCCACTTTGTTTGAAGATGTAATCTTTAATAGTAATGGAATTGATTTAGAGAATGAAATAAGTATTGCTGGTAAAGCTTATTTTGAGCGCGGTCATGTAGTTGTAAATACTCCATTATCAGGAAGTATTACCTTTTTAGAAAGCTCAAGTGTAGAGGGTGTAGGAGATGAAAGTCACGTAGTTGGTATGGCCGATCTA
>NZ_JBBPHJ010000018.1:0-69114 GCF_038039665.1 Myroides sp. C4067 | reverse complement strand
GAAATTCCTTTACGTATGTCAATGAAGATGGAGATACAGTTACCTTGGATATGTCCACAATCATTAAGGCTAATGAAACTATTACTACTTTAGTTAAGGACCCATCAGGCAACGGACAATACACTTATACCAATGAAGCAGGTGTAGCTGTAGTAATTGATGTTCAGGCTGATGTGATCAATAACTTTGAAGATATCATCAACCAAACCGATGTACAGGAAATCATCAATAACATCATTAAAAACGTAGGAGGAAATGTACACTATGACGGAAATTCCTTTACGTATGTCAATGAAGATGGAGATACAGTTACCTTGGATATGTCCACAATCATTAAGGCTAATGAAACAGTAACAACCTTAGCAAATGCAAATGGAGTTCTTACCTATACTAATGAAGCTAATGTACCAGTAGTAGTAGATATTCCTGCTTTAGTTAAGTCTAATGAAACCTTAACGGCTCTTGAAAATATAGTAACGCAAGAGAGCGAGGAGAGTGGAGAGATTGTTGATATTTATACGCTAACCTACAAAGATGAAGCGGGAGATTTACATCCAATCGATATTAAAGTATTAGTGAAAGGAACAGAGACAGTAACTACCTTGGTTTATGATCCAATGGAGCATGTATTAACTTATAAAAATGAAAAAGGAGAAGTTACTAACTTAAAATTGACAGATTTAGTTGGTGATGGAGAATCGTTAACTAAGTTGGAATTTGATGCAGCGACCAATTCTTTACTATATACAGATGAGGATGGAATTATTCATACGATTGAAATCGAATCAATTAATAAACACCCTTGGTTAGATTCCTCAACACATAATGTCGCTACTAGTAGTACAGCTGATATTTATACTAAAGGATGGGTTGGAATTGGGTTTACTGAACCATCTGGCGCTCCTAATGAGAAGTTAAGAGTTAATGGAAGTATCACAGCTGTAAATAGTTACTATGCAGATTATGTATTTGAAAAGTATTTTGATGGGTATTCATCTTTAAAATATGATTATAATTTTAAAGGTTTAGATGCTGTTGAAGATTTTATTAAAGAAAATCGTCACTTACCTGGGATAACGCCTATTCATGAATTGAGTAAATCAGAGGACGGCTATTCTTTTAATGTTTCAGAATTATCAATTCAACTTTTAGAAAAAACAGAAGAATTGTATTTGCATATTATTGAGCAAAATAAAGAATTAGAGAAAAAGGAGTCTAGAATTAAAGAATTAGAGCAAGTTAATCAAAGTGTTCAGCAAAAAGTAGAACAATTAGAACAAGTTAATCAAAATGTTCAACAAAAAGTAGAGCAATTAGAGAAAATGCTTTTAGATTTCATACATAAAAATTAACTTTTTAAAATTATTAATTATGCGTTATAATAATATGATATACAAGGGGATGAAAGATATAATTTCATTACTATTGATCCTTTTTTTAGGTGTCTTTTCAAGTATGGGCCAAACTAATATGACAAAAATTAAAGATGGTACTATTTCTGGATCTGCTACTGTGCCTGGTTTGGGAGTAATACTTGAATTAGAAAGTGTTAATAAGGGATTTTTAACTCCAAGATTGACCACACAACAAAGAGATGCAATTGCAGTTGTCAATAGAACAGATGGTTTATTGATTTACAATAAAACAACAGGATGTTTTAACTATTGGAGTGAAGTACAAGACACCTGGTTGAGTTTATGTGGTACGCCGCCTCCAGCTGTATTTGAAATTAGTTCAATACAATGTTCAGAGATAACGGTAAATGGTACATTTAAACAAGGAGAATATTTGAAACCTTCGAATTATTTGACTATACCTGTAACAGTAACACAAGCAGGAACCTATGATGTTTTAGTTACAACAAATAATGGTTATTATTTTTCTACTAAAGGAACTTTTCCAACCTCAGGAACATATACTTTGATTGCAGAAGGAGTAGGAACTCCTAATGTGGGCTATAATGTTGGGGAGAATGGAGATTTATTGACTATTTCATTGAACAATAAGCCTAGTACATGTGTTAGTAAGTATGTTTTTGTTGATAAAGCAAGTGTTAGTTATAAAATAGATTGTAATGGTGCAATAGTTCAAGGTGACTATATGATCGGTAGATCGTTAGATGGGAATAATAAGATTGTTTTAGAGGTTGACGTGCAATCAGTAGGATATTGGAGTATATCAACTAATACAGTCAATGGTTATTCATTTAGAGGATCTGGGACATTTACGCAAATTGGAGGTCCTCAAACCATAGAATTATTGGGAAATGGGACACCAATAGCTTCAGGCTCTAATTCATTTAATTTGACTTCAAATTCTGATGATGGTGCTAGTTGTACTGGTATTCAAGTTGTAGTACAAGCTATTAAGTATACCGTAGATTGTTCTCAAGCAATTGTTGCTGGGGTGTATAAACAAGATGAAGCTATGACAGCTTCTAATACAGTAACGATAAAGGCTAATGTACAAGCTACTGGTGAAACCACAATTCGTACAAATACTGTAGGTGGTATTTACTTCACTTCTGGACCACTTTCTTTTGATACACTAGGTGACAGGGATGTTGTATTAACAGCTGTTGGAACACCGACAACCCCAGGTGTAAATACCTTTACTTTAGATGCATCCCCAGGTATGGTTGCTACTTGTGGATTTGATATTACAGTAACAAGACAACCTGTAGCTTATAGTTTAACTTGTTCTACTATAGTGGTAAATGGAACGTATGCTCCTAATATAGCAATGAATGCTACGAATACAATGACATTAAGTGTAAACGTTCAATATCCAGGTGCTTATACTATATCTACTAATACAGTAAATGGTGTGACATTCGCGGCAAGCGGTACATTTACTTTGACCGGTACACAAGATGTAACACTACAAGCTTCAGGTACAGGTCTAACAGGAGGTACTCATCGATTTACAATTAGTTCAAATAGTAGTTTAGGAAGTAATACATGTAACAAAAATGTAGAGTTTGTTTATCGCAAAATAAATGTCCTTGGATTAGGAGGTGGTACCTATCAACCTGGAACGGCTAGTAATACGCAAAGTACAAGGGCTATATTACAATCACCTGCGAATTTTGGACCTACAGGAAAAGTTCAAGTAGATGGTATTACGATTTTTAATGGAGGTACAGGACAAGGAGCTACATTGAGAAATAACATCAATAATAATAAAATTGACGTAATTGTTATTGGTTATAATTACCAACCATCTGCAGCATCAATTGCCATTTTAGAAGACTTTGTTAAAAATAAGAAAGGGGTATTGATTCACTCTCAAGAGAATGATGCTACAGGGGCTAGGGATTTAATTAATGCAATAGCAAACTCTGCAACTACTAATGTATCAGGTACTGGAACTACTTATATCAATCCAATTTTAAATATAGATAATATATTGCTAAATGGACCTTTTGGAGACATCCGAGGTAAAGCAGGTGGAAGTGATGTAAATAATTCTTATTACGTGACAGGTTTTTCGAATGAATATACTAGTTTTGCTCATCAACAAGGTAATACTTCTCGTTCTTGGGTGATTAAGCACAATACATTAGGATATATTTATGTTGGTGATTCTGGATGGACCTCTGGTGATGCTAATAATAATTCAACAACTATTTGGCCAGCTGCTATGACAGCAGGAGGATTGCCAATCTCAAAAGCATATAATGGAGGTACTTTGGTTTATAATAGTATTTTATACGCTAATATTATGACTTGGGCTATCCAATATGTACAAGAAAATACAAATGTAGATTATATAGTTCCATAGCGAATGCAATGAATAATAATTGAAAAAAATAAGCTTGATTAATTCAAGCTTATTTTTTTATATTGAAGTCATCTTGATTTTTTAGTTCTATCACCAATAGTGTCCTAAACGTTAAAAAAAAAGCAAAAAAAAAGAGTGAATTAAGAATCTCAAATTATATTTGAGTTGCACACCAAAAAACACTCTCTATGACAAATGTAACTTTATTTTCTCAAATAATCCAAAAACTAAATCCTTCAAAGTTTAAGAAAATCGTAAAGGAAAAGTAAACAGATAAATATAACAAGGGCTTTGATAGTTGGAGTCATTTAATCTCTATGTTATTTTGCTATTTTGCTCGAAGTAAATATGTTCTTGATATTAGTAATGGACTTCGCTCTGCTATTGGAAACTTAAATTATTTAGGTTTAAGTATAGCAGAATCTAAATCAGCGGTAAGTTATTAGAATAAAAAAGATCCTATGAGCTCTTTAAAGAGTATTATTTTGTTTTGCTCGAAAGTTTAGTGTCCAGATGATAAAAAGATCAGTAATTGAAACTGTTAACGATGAATTAAAAAATGTATGTCAGGTAGAACACTCTAGACATAGATCGCCTATTAATTTCTTTACTAACCTTATCGCTGGAATTATTACATATCATTTCTTGCCTAAGAAACTTGCCATAAGATATGAGAAAGTAAAAACTAATCAATTAGCCTTGTTATAATCGAACTCAGGTATTTAAGAAAATCAATCAATATGGGAGATCACTTTTAGGCTTTAAAACAAAAGTAAACACTGTATTATAGGAAAAATACATATCCACAACTCTTGAGCTTGATTCAAAAAAGAGGCTCCTATTTAGAAGCCTCTAAAATCAATTGTTGTTTATTAGCTCATTTATGAGCTACTTGAAAAAAGTGTGAGTTTTGATACTTCTTTTAAATCTAGCAACAAAGATTAATTAAAGTGTGAGTTTTGTTGTTACTTTTTTAAATCTAGTAACAAAGATTAAATTGAGAATTAATAATGGCTTATTCTCTTCATTAAAACATGTAAATTAAAAATAATAACTTTATCGCTTCCTGCATTTACTGCTTTAACAACAATGCAAAGCTAATTCTTGAACTCTTATTCAAGCTTATATAAAAACGAATAAAAACTGCGTTAATCACCATTCTCTTTATATTTATTTCTGAATTGCAAAGGAGTTAGACCTGTTTTTCTTTTAAAAAATACTGTTAGATGATTAGCTTCTTTAAATTTTAGTTTAAATGATATTTCATTTATGTGTAAATCTTTATATAATAACAATCTCTTAATTTCCATAATCATTCTTTCTGATACCCAGGCATAAGGAGTGATATTATCAGTTTTTTTAAATGCATATTCAATTGATCGAACACTTAGTTTTAATTCAGAGGCATACATTTTTACAGTCATACTTTTATCTATCTTATTATTAACTAAATGTTTGAAATTAGATACAATTAACTTATCGTGTGAAATATTTAGCTGTTGAGTAGTAGATTTATCAATAGCATTTTCTAAAATTAGTAATGTATTGAAAAGGTAATTATTTAAAATATATTGCTGTTTAGGGTAAAAACTTTTGTTTAACTCTTTTTTGATAAGTGTAAATAATAAAGTTAATTCTTCATACTGCCCACTTATATCAATTGACTGTAAATGATCAGTTAAATCAAAAAGTTTTGTATTATAGAAAAACTGAAAATGTAGCTCATCAATACAAAAGAATTCTTCAGTAAACATCAAAATCTCAGACTTATAATTTATAGGCTGACAATATTGCTCTACCTGATTCTTTGAGACTATTAAAACTCGTTTAGGAGCGACATCAATTGAAACAGAATCTAAATAATATGTTCCTTGTCCTTCCAAAAACAGATGAATACAAAAAAAAGTTAATTTATGAGGATAAAACAAGTGTTGATCCCTAATTTGTACTAATTTATTAACATCTTTGCAGTTGATGTATAATCTATTATTAAATCGGTGAAGAAAAGGTTCCAAAGGTAACTTATTCATAAGTAAAAACAGTAGTGTTTGTTTTAGAGTAATCTCAATAATGAGTAATATTAGTCATTATTTTCTTTGTACAAAAGAAAAGAAAATTAGCTATACAATCTTATATTTTAACGAAAGTAATATGTATATCCCCACAAATAAAAGAGTAATTTGAGATAGAGTCTTTAAATATACCTATCTACCCCTGAGTAAGAGTTTTTTGTGAGATCTAAATATTATTGTACAGTGTTTGAGATTAACTTTTTGTAGTTATAAGTATGTAGATCCGAAATGTTTTTTTTCAGTTTGCAAAAAATATAAATTATAATAGCTTGTAATAAATACAGCATAAATCCCTTTTTTTCAATGTAAAAGCTTTATTTGATTACTCTGGTTGATAAAAACAAGTACACGCCCATTAACGTTTGATTAAGCTTGTTTTAAATAATGCCAAATAGAGAATAAAAACTTTTATCTATATCGCAGGGTGATTAAGATAAATTAAATTGATGCAAACTACTAAGGTTAAATATCAAACAAGGTTTACTGAGAAATCGATTTCACTTAGATTATCTGTATATACTTGTAGCTTAAATCACTAGGATAGAGCATTTCATATCCTTGAATGCTAGTTAACTGATTCTTTGTTAGACTTATAAAATTATTATATTAGGATTGTGTTGATTCTGTTTTATACTTAATTACCCAATAACTAAATGTTGCTGACTTAATTCCTACATTTTTACATTTTTTGCTTGTTTTAATGCACTTGCTTTGTAATGCTTTACAATAGTTACTTTATTGATCATAAAAATAAGCAAGAAGTTAGTATAAGTCAAAGAACCTTTAAATATACAAAAAAGGTTTGGAAAGCTTCAGAGTTGGTTTATGAACAAACCGGTTGCGAGTCATTAATCTCTATAGAGCAAGAGAAACAAAGATTAAAACAAGTTTATAACACTAACTCAGTATTTGCAGATATTACCTATAGTTAGGTATGATTGTATGCTACAATAAAAACATCTAATATTTTATTAGATATTAACAGAATTTAAAGTGGGGCTATCTTATAAAGACTAGCCCCACTTTGCTTTTTTTAACCTTTGTATGGCTGATCTTGATCCATGTAATCCTCAAGAGACTGTTTTAGTTTATCTAGAAACATAGTCCTTGAATAACTTCTTGTTTTCATGCGGTGAAAGGTGTGGTGAATATTATCTGAGATATTAATTTGGAAAACTTGCCCTAAAGCTTTTGATAGTTTTTTTATTTTAACCTTACCATGATTTACAGATTTTGTCACATACAAGGCATATATTAGTTCTATTAATGCGCTATTTGATTCAGACCAGGTTATAGCGTTTTGGGTGGCTGTACCTATAAGGGAATTGTAAGAGGTTGTTTTATTGTTTAAATACGCACTTAGAAGTTCATAGGTTATAATACGTGCTATTTTATAATCATAAAAGGTTGAGAATTTAGGGTTTATTTCAAAACTAAAACTATTTACCAGATGTGTTTTATTTATGTGCCCTGTTGTAAAGTATTCTATATCTCTATGTGAAGCCTTTGTTTTATAATATTTATAGATATCACTATATAGGTGGTATTTTTTATATTCACTGTGGAGTTGTTTTAGTTTTTCTTGAAAGTATATCTTAGCAGATACTATATCACTTGGAGACTCGCACTTAAAACCGTATAATTTATTGTAGAAGATAAGCTTTCCAAGAATTAAAGGTTTAATGTTTTTAAAAAAATCAATTTCTTGCTCTTGACTGGTAAAACCATAAAGAAGAACTTGTTTTTTGATTTGTTTTAAAACAGCTTTTAAAAACTCGATCATTTCTAATGTACTTGAAATAGAAACAGATTCTAATGCCCCTAGTTCAGCTTCTTTTTTGATAATCTGACTAAGGGCATTTTTTGTTGTTGTTGTTTGATTCATGAGTTGTAATTTTTATTAAGGTTGGTTTTGTTTTTAGATTTATCATAAATGTTGGTTTTTGGATAACTGTGCTAAATAAGTAAAAATATTAATCTTAATCAATACGTATTTATACGTATAATTACGTAAAAATACGTATTGACTTTATAGTTTAAAGTATTAAACTTTATGGATTAATTATAAATCAGTATTTTTATGAAAATTTCAAATCAAAGTGGTCAAGTGATTACAAAACAAAAAGCTATTGAGTATATCACTGAGTTTAAAGCTCAGTATCCAGATGCGATAAATAGCTATTATGTAGGGATAGATAAACTACAAGCGCTTTTGAGTCAAACCAATTGTATAGGTATGCGTATCTATCCAGGGCTCAATAAACAAACCGCTTTAACCAATATGGTTTTAGTAGGAGTAGATCAAAAAGGGCAGGATATTAGCGATGGAATTATCCTAGAGGAATTAATCACTTGTCCTCCTGCTTGTTCGTATGATAATACTTTGGGATAAAAGCAAGCTTTATGTATCAATGGGGGTAATAGTATTAACTTTATTGTTTGGAATTATACCCTTTTGTCTTTACTTGTATAAAAGGCGAAAGGGTATTAATTGTGATAAAGCTTATTTGGGAATTGTTTTATTGTTTTTTATTGCTTCTTTGTACGAGACAATAGCAAGTCTTATTTTAAAGATTAATGTTCTTGCATGGTTCCAAGTTTATTCCCTTTTAGAGTTTATAGCTCTGTTTTACCTTTTTATAAACTTATTAAATAGAAAACCAAAGGCTTACTTTTACCTGTCTTTAGGTCTTTTTGTAATAGTTTATCTGTTTTCATTCCGCTTTTTAACAAACCATCATTTTCTGGTATCAAAAACTATAAATAAGGTCTTTGTGATGATTTTTGTGATTGTTTCTAGTTTTATTGTAATTAATCAGAATTTTATTCAAAAAACAAGTCTAAGACTCTTTAAAAGGGCTGATTTTTATATGGTAATAGGCCTTTTTGTTTATTATAGTGTGACTATACCTTTGTTTGTGTTGTGTAGTTATAGAGTGGATAACAAATTATATTTTTTAGATTATTGGTTAATTAATATTCTAGGGAGCTTAACCCTTAGAATTGTAATATCTATTGGAATATGGAAAATAAAATAACGCTTATCTTTTGGCTGGCCACAATCTCGGCCACTGCTTTGTGTGGTGTGGTTATAGCTATTGTGATATTATATCAGAAAAATCTTAAGGAGTATCAAATCAAACTTTTAAACAACCGACTTAGTATTATTTTAGAAGCTGAGCACAAGGAAAGAGCTCGCATCTCAAGAGAACTTCACGATGGGGTGTGTAACGAGTTGGCATGTGTGTTAAGTTATCTACAGATAATAAAACTCTATCAAGATAAAAAGACAAAAAAAGATGCCTTAAAACAGATAAAGAAAATAACTTTAAACACTTATAAGCAGCTTCAAGAGCTGAGTTATCATTTATCTCCACCTTATATTGAGGATAATCCTTTAGAGTGTATTTTATCTGATTATATAGGCCGAATTAACAAGACAAGTAGTATTGAGTTTAGTTATCACTATGAGCCAGTTAGTTTTGAGTTAGATCAAAATGTAAAACTAACTTTTTATAGAGTAGTTCAAGAGCTGATACAAAACATCATAAAGCACAGCGGGGCTAGTAAGGTAAGTTTAAGACTTCTTTGGGATAAGGGTAAACTTATCTTATTAATTAGTGATAATGGAATAGGCTATGATTCTGATATAAAAAGTGATAACGCCCAAAAAGGTATAGGTCTTAGTAATATACATGCTAGATTAAAACAAATTAATGCTGATTTTAGGCATATAAGAGAAGAGAATTCAAATGCAATAGGTATTTATTATGCAAAGCAAAATAATAAAAGTAGCAATAGTGGATGATCACACAGTCTTTCGAGATGGTTTTGAATTGATCATATCTAGGATTAGCTCTGTAGAGGTGGTCTTAAAAAGTTCTAATGGGTTAAAATTATTACAAGGCTTAAAGACAATAGAGGTTGATATTGTGTTTTTAGATATTCAGATGCCTAAAATGGATGGTTATCAAACAGTGGCAGAGTTAAATAAAACTTATCCTTCTTTAAAGGTAATTATACTTTCTAGCTTTTATGATCATCATAGTATCGCTAGAATGCTTAAGTTTAATATCTCAGGATACTTAAGTAAAAAAGCCAAATCTAAGGATATTGAAAAAGCTATTTTAACAGTTAACAAATCATTAGAGTATTTTGGTAAAAGGGTTAGAAAGGTTCTAATAAAACTTAGCTTTGATATAGAAAACACCACATGTGTTTTCTCCCAAAGAGAATTAGAAATTATAACTCTTAGCGCTAGACAGCTTAGCTCCTCTGAAATAGCTGATAGCTTACATATTAGTTGTAGGACAGTTGAAAAACACAAAGAAGGTTTACTTGAAAAAACAGGATCTTATAATTTTACAGGTGTTGTTTTATATGCAATTTCAATGCATTATATTAAAAAACAGGATTTTATAAACAGTTATAAAACCTCTAAAAGAAAATGAATTATAAAAAAAAACTAACTAGTCTATGTAAAAAAGCTGTAATTGATTGCTTTTAAATCACATTATAATAAAAAAAACAAGCTTGAGTCTGTTGGTAATAAAAGAGATGTTCTTTTCTAGTTCTCTTATTTTAAGGTCTAAGGGGGATAGGTTTTAAAACTATCATATCTTCTTAAAAAAGTTAGCTGTTTTTTAAAATTTAGCCTAAGGTAGGTGAGTTTGTTTAAATAGCGTAAAATCTCAATATTTAGTGTTTTTTGTTTTAAATATATAAAAAACACAGTTTTTTACTTTTTTGTATAAGGGTTGGATATAAGTTATTTTATTTTTAATTGCTTTGTTTTTTTGATGTTATTTGGTTTTTTAGATTATAAGTGTGTGTTTTTTCTTGAAATTTGTTTTTGTTTTAATAATAAATGTTTTTTTAATTAGTTATGATTTTTACAATATTTATTATTAAATTTAAAACTAAATATTTTTTAAATTTAATTGTATTATGAAACAACAAAACACCTTATTTTCAGAATTGAACTTATTAAGAGGGAGTGATCAGTATCCTTCACAAGAAATCAAAGAAAGACTAGTGGATTTGTATCTTCCAGGATCTGTATCAGATTTAGCCATTAATTTATCTAATATTACCTCACAGTTCTATGCCTTGCAATTGCAATTAATTGGGCAAAGACATGGGGTAGATCAAATAAGGGTACATTCTGAGGCATTGTTCTATGATCTAGGAAGAGTAAAAGCACAACAAGCCCTAGACAAGGACCCTAATATGATTCGTGATTGTAGATCATTAATCTTAGTGGCTATTTCTGCCATTTATACCTCTAGCCCAGAGTTTAAGTTTCAAGTTAAAGATTATACCCCGGATTATGCAGTTATTGAGCTAAAGGGAGCAGATCGTTATCACAGGGCGGCTAAACTCTATAAAATCGATCAGTATCTAAGCTTCCCTACTTTAATTGCTTTTATGGAAGGAATTAAAGATTATCTTGGATTAAATCATATTGAAATTCACGTACCTCAGTGCTCTTATGATCAGCATTCAAATATAACATGTACCTATATATTTAAACAAAATAGTTTATAGTATGGAGCATATATATGAATCTATAGGAGAGGGGTATCCGTATCTGTTTGAATTAGATAAATTAATTATAAACCAATCTAGTGTAGAATATACTACAACTAGCTCTGAAAATCAGTTTAAGGAGTTTAAAAAGATAGGACAAACTGCCGCAACATTAGCCAGTATATCATTGCTACAGGATATGAGGGTCTGTGAGAAAACCTTTTTTTTAGCTGAAAAAATTCGAATAAGAAAGATTAGTAATACAACAATGGATCAAGAGTTAAGATACTGCGCTAGAACTGTTTGTTTTTCAGAGCGAAAAGGCAAAGTATTATTAGATATTTTTGATAATCAGTCACAATTGGTTTATACCTCTGAGCTGGAATATGTAATTTTTAATCAGAATGCTTTTCAGCAAGTTTTCAGTGGTTTTTATACCCAGAGGATCCCTGTTAAAAATGACCTAGTATATCAAGAAGTGGAAATTGATTTAGGTAAGCCAGCGCATTTTAGTATTGATATTCCAGCATTTACCATAGAGCATTGTAAAGGTCACTTTGATAATTACCCTATAGTACCTGGGATTTTTATAGTAGGTAGATTGTTAGAAGGCATTGAAAAGTTCTTCAAACTTCATGATAAAGAGTTTCAAAATAAAACCTTAGTGGTAGATAACCTGGAAACATTTTTAAAAACAGCTACCCCTATTAATATACCCTTGCAATCTTTGGTTACTTATTATCAAGTATCAAGAGATAGTTACTTGTTTATTTGTCCTGTTGGTGATAAAAACACAGAGTATGGTTATTATATCATTACTATAAAGCTTTATTAAGTAAGCTACAATGTAGCCTTTAAAAAAGAAGATTATTTTAAGGTAAACTCAATGTTGATATTCTAAGGTATTTACCTTTTTAGATTGGAGAGGTGGTTTTAGGTATTAATTTTTATTATTATAAGATTGTTATAAGATTGTTATAAGATTGTTATAAGATTGTTATAATTGGTTTTGGAAAAAGTGTTTTTCTAAAACCAATTATTTTTTAAAAACAAAAAACACATCAATTATTACTAATGATGTGTTTAAAAACACTAATATTTGCAAATTTAAAGCGAACTTAGATGTGAAAATTACTTCTAATACTATGCTCTTTTTACATTTACGGCATTGAAACCTTTTTGTCCTTTCTCTACGTTATATGTTACATTATCACCTTGTCTAATGTCATCTTCTAAACCTGTAGCGTGAACAAAAATATCTTCATTTCCATTTGTTATAAATCCGAATCCTTTTGTTTCATTGAAAAATTTTACTGTACCTTCTTGCATAATCTTAATTATTAATTTAATATTTTAATTGTCCCCTAATAAAGTATTTACCTAGGGATTTTATCTTAGATAATTTATTTTATAGCCCTCTTAATTTATAAACTAGAAGGCTTTTTTTTAAATAGTTGAAGGTATAGTTGTAATATCCATCCATTCATACTTTTTGATATAATCATTTCTTCTAAGGTAAGATCATTTCTATGATCTTGGTGTTGTATTTCTATTCTATTCATATATATTGTTATTGGCTTGAAATTCTTTGTGAAATTCATAACCTATTTGTTTTTTATAATAAGATACTTTGGCTATTTAGTATAACTAAATGAATCTTTTTGTGTAAATATTTATTCTATTAACTGGATTTGTATTACTTACTTTAGTTAGATATAATCTTCTTAAATGCGTTGTGTAATCTAAACTCAATATTATAAATAAAGTATTAACTATCTAACTTTTTAATATGTTTGTTAAAAATAATATTAGTGGTTAGATTTAAGTCTTTTATAAGTTGTAAGACATAAAAACACCTAATAAATGGTTGTTTTTTTATTCCTATTATATAGAAGGAGTATTTTTTAGATACTTTAAAAGATGTTGATTAAATTGAAAAAGAACAACTTATTTAAATCATCAATTACTTTTATTAAAAGAGGATAAATATTTAAAATCATACAATGTCTATTTTTTTATTTACTTTAATACAGTAGAGGTGTTGTATAAAAGATAACCATGTTTTGAGTACATGAAATTTTGCTTTAAAAAATAAAAAAATGATTTTTTTAAAAGTGCTATTAAATAATAGAATTTATTTTATACTGAAGTTTAAAGAGTAATAAATTCTTAATATAGTGTAGAACTACTAAAATACATAATAAGCTATTATTTTGATTAAAAATTTCGCCTATTCATATTTACATCGGCAAATGTAAGTATATTATTTGTAATAAAAAAATAATTTTCATTATTTTACCTAAATATACTTTACCTATAAACAATAAGAACGTTATAATTGGTTTTGGAAAAGTACTTTTCTAAAACCAATTATTTTTAAAATCAAAAGCGTTATTTTGCTTACGATAATGCATTCTTTAGTAGAATCATAGATCATAGAAGACACTTGATGAAAAATAAAATTATAATAGGGCTTATAATAGCGTTGAATCTTTTTGTTATTGGTTATTATACTAATTTGCAACAAGAAGAAAAAGTACTAAGCAATTACACTACAGGGTTTAATGGAGTAGTTGTAGAGAAATTTAATCCTCGTGAAAAACTACCTCATACCTTTTTAAAAATTAGAATTCAAGATGATAAATTAATCAATGTATATCCCACTACTATCATTGGAAGCTATGCTGTAGTGGGGGATAGTATTATAAAAATGGAGAACTCAAATAAGTGTATTGTCAAGAAAAGTAATGGAGAGATAGAGCATTTTTCTTTTGAAGGTCAGTATATTGAATTTCTAAATGAGTAAGGAGAAAATCAACAATTAGAAATAAACATTACACAGATGAAAACAACAAAACCACTTGTAAGTAAAAGCTTTAAAAAGATAACACTCTTAGTTTTTACTTTGCTTACTTGTCTGCTGGCTTTTGGTCAAAACAACCAGATTAAAGATGTTATTTTAGTGGATGCGACACAGCTTAAAAATAAAGATAAAATTGCACAGCCTGTTCTGTTTAATAAGAAGGCAAATGAATGGATCATAGAGCTAAACCAGCATGATGTATTTATTTTTAAAGTAATTAAAGAAATAAAATTAGAAGATATTCCATCTGATTATAAAATTATTGCTCTTGATTCTTTTATTGATGATTCTATATCTAGATATGAGAAACTTAATGGGAAAAAACCAGAACCTCCATATTTTGGAGGAACGCATATAGAGACTATGATTTATAAAAACTTATATTTAAAGGTTAAAGATACTGAAGAACGATATTATAAGGTGTCGATACGATATGAGTGGAAGATTGCGTAATTAAAAATATGCCTTTTAATTGGAGTTTATCTTTTATAGCATGGTTGTGAAACCTTTACTGTAAGAACTCTTTTACTTGCTTCACAAAAGAATTAAATGACAACTATAAAGAAATCACTAAATAACAAGATAGAATGCAAATAAATATCAAATACATTATACTTTTATTATTTACACTTCAAGGCAGTATAGCTCAAATTAAAGATCCAATAATTCTGAATATAGACAATAATACTAGACTTAATGTCGATAAAAATAATAATTATAATTATGTCAGAATAATTATAGAAGAGGAAAATAGTCTGATTTCAAAAGTAACTTTAAACCATTTTAATTACAGTACTAGAATACAATATGATTTTAAAATTGTAGAAAAACTAAGTTCATTAGATACTGATATAAAATATAAAGAAATGGATATTCTTCTTTTTATTAGTTATAGTGATTGTAAATATCAAGAATTAATGGAATATCAAAAGAACAACAACCTGCCTCCTATATTACAAGGGGCATTTACATTTGATAATGTAATTATTAAAGACAGTAGAGATAAAAACAATATTAAATTGTATAGAACAATAAATAATAATATTCAAGGCTATTTAAATAAGCGTTTTGATTAGTACTTAATATAATTAATTATTATTAAAACCCCTATTATTGTACAACATCCACCTGAATATATAGAACGAATGACAAAACAATTGAATGTCAATAATATGAGAAACTATATTTTATCAATTACCCTATGTCTTATTGCTAATCTTTCATTAGCCCAAGTTAATATTACTGATACAATTGTTGTAAGCATAACTAAAGACAAAAGCTACATACTAGTAGAAGAAGAAAATAAAATCTCAAGTATTTTTTTGCCTTCAAATGATGGAGGAGCTCGTTTAGACACTTATGAATTTACATTTCTTGAAGAAGTACCTACTCATGCTTTTACAAAAGAATACTCTATAAATGATTTTGATAAGTTTATGTTAGACTACTACTATAATAATATCTATAATAAAAAATTTTTAGATCTTGGCAGAATGTATTTTGGTAATTATAATTTTACAAATCTTTTTGTTAGAGTAAAATCAGATAACGCAGAGAAACTATACAAGGTTAGATTTAACTACATATCCGTCTCATATTAATATAACCCTAATTTTATAGACTTATCTCTTATAATACAGTTTTGGAATCCTAAACTACTGTAAATCTTTTACTTGTTTTAAAAAAGCATTAGAATACAACTTAAAAGAATATAAAAATGCAAAAAACAAAACCACTTGTAAATAAACACTACTTTAAATTTATACTACTGCTATTAATACTAATTGCTTTCAAACCTTTATATGGCCAAAAAATAACAGTAAGAGAGGATCTTGTTTTAGATACTGATAAAGAGTTACTAAATAGTTCTACCGAGTGGTTTTCTTTCAATAAAAATAAAGAAAAATGGCAATATAAAAATAGTTCAGATAATTTCTATTTTGACTTAATCCAAGAAGTTAACTTAGATGAAATACCGAAAAATCATAAAGTAATATCTTTAAATCAGTTTAATCTTGATATTGAAGAACAATATAGACAAATTCATAAAGAAAATTACCAAGAAGAACTTTGGAAAAATATGTTTTCTTATAAAAGAAATTTCAGATATAGTAACCTATATATAAAATTGAATAAAGAAAACTCAATAAAGTATTACAAAGTAAATTTTAATTATCAGTGGAGTTCTCATTAGAAGTGTGTACTAAGCATAAAAAGGTTGAGTCAGGCTTTTTTTATTTTATCAGTTTAACATTGATTTACTGTAATAAGTAGTGTACTTTCATCAGAATATACATGTAGTATCCAAAAGCAAAATAGCCTCTGTTTAAGGGCTTTTTATTTCACCAACCTTTGATACTCAACCATTATTTTTTATATTAAAAGCTTTAGTTTACTTGTTTTGAGTTAGATATGTGCTTGTAATAAAGTAAAAAACAGAGTGATTGTTGTTTTATTATAGAAAAAGATAAGTTATGTTCAAATTTTTAATATTGTATTTAGCTGTTTATGGCTAAAAAAGTAAAAAAATAAAAAAATAATCTGTTTTTAATGATTTTTGACTTTATTGCAGAATTTAGTGTTTTTAAAATGTTTTAGTGAAAGATGTTTATTTTAAACAAGCTTAAGCTAAAGGTGCAATGCGAATACTTCAATAAAACAAAACCGCTTATATAGACATTCTGTTCCAAAATAGGACACACTACGTAGAAATACGTATTGAATTGAAAAATAGTGATTTGTAGCTTTGTTTTTCCCAAAATGCAATCATTATGAAAACTAAGTTTATTTTATTTGTTCGTTATTTTCTTGTTTTACTTTTTGTCTACGCAGCAATAAGTAAGCTTGTTGTCTTTGAAGAGTTTAAAGTACAACTCACTCAGTCCCCACTTCTAAGCGTTTATGCAAACACTATAGCCTACATGGTTATAATTGTTGAGATAAGTATCTCTTTGCTACTTGTCTTAGAAAAGACAAAGTTATCGGCTCTTTATCTAAGCTATGGTTTAATGGTTGCATTTTCCATTTACATCTACTTAATTCTAAACTACAGTGATTTTATTCCCTGCTCATGTGGAGGAGTACTTGAGAGGTTAAGCTGGAATGAACATTTATGGTTTAATATAATAATAAGTGTTGTAATTCTACTTGCCCTTTTCTTTGAAGAAGATAAACCAAAACGATTCTATTTTTTATCTATCGCAACCACACTTGTAAGTAGTAGTGTTATTATACTTGTTTTTTTATCCTCAGAACATATCATAAAAAAAGAAAATCCTTTTATAAGAAGATACCTGCCTCATGGGGTAGTACATGATGATACTTTAGATTTAAAAGTAAATACTTTTTATTTCTCAGGATATTACAAAGACAAACTTTACTTAGGTAATACTAAATCTCCACTTGTATTTATTAGTGTGGATTCTCTTTTGCAAAGACAAGACTACTTCATTAAAATAGATTCAACACATTTTCCTTATAGGTACTTAAGATTAAAAACAGTCTATCCTTATTTTTTCTTAGCAGATGGATCAATTCCAATTGTTTATAAAGGAGAGTTAAACTCTAATGAGAAAATAAAACAAACAGAAATATTTAGTTTTAAAGAAGCTTACTTTAACGATTTTATTGCAATTGATTCCACATCTATTGCAATCAAAAGTCAAAGTAGTCAGGACTACAAAAATGTATTAGGAATTATTAATTCTGAAAACACCCCAAGAGCGTTTATTGATGCTAGTATATTGGAGAGTGATTCCGATGGAGTCTTTGACAGTGATGGGAGTTTTAGCCTAAGTAAACAAAACAAAACTTTAATCTATACTTACTTTTATAAAAACCAGTACGTACTGACAAGTTCTGCTTTAGAATTATTAAAAAGGCAAAACACAATAGATACTACAAAATCACTTCATATAACCGCAGCAAAATTAGCCTCAGGAGAAAACAAGATGACAACTCCTGTTAGCCCTATAAATAAAAAAGTAGTAGTTAAAAACAATCTGCTGTTTATTGTATCAAACTCTCTTGGACAAAATGAGTCTAAGGCAATCTGGAGACAAGCTAGTATTGTTGACATCTACGACTTTGTAAAAGACAGTTATATCGCAAGCTTTTATATCTATCACCTAGGGCAAGAGAAGCTATCTGATTTAATTGTTACAGATCATTACATATATGGTCTATTTGATCAAAAACTTGTGCGTTATAGACTGGCCAAATCCCTGACAGACAAGTTTGATTAAAGTTTAGCTTGATCTTTAAAAACAAGCTACTAACCAATTTAAATTTTATTAAGATGAAAAAGTTTTTAAAATCAGCAGGATTGCCAATCGGTGTATTTGCTCTTGCTATCGGAAGTGCGTTTGCAACAAACGCAGTGAAAAACGCCCAAACAATTGTGCCTGCATATCAGAAAATGGATAATGATGGACTTGTTTGTGAGTTACGTGAAGCGACCTGTGATATCAATGGAACAGTTACTTGTACATGGATAGATGGTTCAAATACTTATGAGTTATATGCTGAGAAATTTGATGAGGAGTTAAATACTACAGTATGTACATTACCATTGTATCAAATAATAGAGCCATAATAATTAAGTTTTAATTATAGTAAAAGGGACTGTCTTTATGAGACAGTCCCTTGTTTATTTAAGATTTTTGTAAAATAAAAGATTGATAGTACTAATTTTTTAAAAACATTATAGTATTGTGAAGTGAGCACTTTGTTTAGTTATAAGTCATTTTTTCTTTTTCAAATGTAGTGTTGTATTTGATCCAATAGATTTCTTTGTTTTTTAAAAAATAATCAAACCAATTAATTAATTTTTTAGTAATATCTATTTGATTTTCTTTTTTAGATAATCCATGACCTTCATTTTTATAGAATAATGCCACATGGGGTACATTATAGCGTAATAAGGCTATGAAAAACTCTCTTTGTTGTTCCCAGTGAATATTTTCATCTTTTTTACCTGTGAAAGTAAGTATAGGAGTTTTAATTTGATCGACAAATAATATAGGGGAGTTTTTTAAATATAATTCTTTGTCTTCTTTAAAAGTTTTAGGCATCTTGTATTGCCCATTTTCAAATTGAAAGTAGAAGGGGGATATAAAATTCTCATTATAAGAAAAATAAGAACGGATAATATCAGAATTTCCTGATCCACTTACAGCACATTTAAATAGATCTGTTTGAGTTATAATAAAATTAGTTTCATATCCTCCATGAGAGAAACCAAATAATCCTAGGTTGTTTTTATCAATTGTTTTTTCCTTATGAAGCACTGCTTTTATTCCTTCTTCTACACAGTGAAGAGCAGATAATCCAGTACCTTGCTTAGTATCTAAAATATCTGGTAAGAAAATAAAATAGTCGTTTTCTTGTAGTAATGTAATATTAAAACCATCACTATTTAAATAAGTAGGATAAGTGAAAAAATTAGCTAATTGACTTTGAATTTCATAAATACGAGTAATCATTGGGTATTTTTCGTTTGGATTGAAGTTTTTTGGATAAAATAGGACACCTTTTAAATCATTGCCATATTTGTCCTTATAAGAAACAATCTTTTGTTTTTGCCAAGAGAAAAGTTCTTTAGGCATAGTATTTTTAAGAACTAGTTTAGTCTTGCCATTTTGATACATATAAATAGACTTAGGCATATCAAAGTTTTCTAAAGAATAAGTAATGGATTTAAAGTCATCACTGTACTTTATATTTGATATGCGATTTTTCGTATTATCAACCACTATATTTAGAGTTTCGTTGTCCAAAACTAAAAGTGATTGAGTATTTTCTTTAATATTCCATTTTTGAACAAGAATTAATTTGTCATTATTTGTAATAATGTTATAATGCAATTCACTGTTTTTTTTAAAACTAGGGTTGTTTGAAGAATTAACTATACTATAGTGAGTATCTATGTTGTTACTATTTATAAGTATTTTAAAGATTTTATTTTTAGTGTCATATCTGATAAGATTTGAATCAGCAGTAAAATAGAAATACCTTTCATCTTTAGACCAAATTCTAATTTGTGTCTTTCTAAATTCAAGATTGTTATTTTTTAGTTTATAAGTACTTTCAATCTCCTTACGATTAATATTATAGAAATTTAACGTATTTGCTTTAATGTATATGAAAAAATTTCCTTTAGATGATAAACTAGTTGTGGTAAAAGGTGATGTTTGTTGTTTTGTAATTATTGTAAGTTTATCATCTTTAATATTGTAAAGGCTAATATCTCGTGGTCTTGCTGACCATGAAAAAGTATAATCTAGATATTGGTTTGAATTAAATACAAGTAAATCGCTTTGCTTTAAAGAAATAGACTCATGATTATTTAGTTTTTGGGGTTGGGAAATTTTTTTATTAGTGTAATTAAAAATAACATGTGAATTTGTTCTTTTTTTTTGAGTAGTAGCATTGGATTTATTCAAAGCATCTCTTAAATAAAGATCATTAGTACTCCACATTTCAATTTCTTTTGAACTATAAGGAAGATAGTTTGATTTAGATGTTTGTATTAATTTAAAGCTATTATTACTAATTGCTTCTAAATTGTTATAATAAAAATTTTTATTTAGTAGTTGCTTTTTAGCATGATTGCTTTTGTAGTTGTAAAATGTTATAAAAGGATATTTATTATCATTTTTTGAGGTTGGTAAAAGAAAAACAATAGGGTATTTATTACTCCATCTAGCTTGTTTAATAGAGTATATTATCTCTGTGTTTATAGTTCTTTTTAAATCTGATAAATTAATAATTTCAACCCCTTTTTCTCGATTAGTATATTGGATAAGAAGATTTTGTTTGTCATCACTTACACTTGTAAAAGAAACTTGATCTTTTGGGCTTGTCCAAATTACTTTACTTTTATTTTGAAGTATTTTAATAAGGTTATAGGTTTTAGTGCTTGAATTTAAGTAAAATAAAAGCCCATAATCATCTATGATAATTGGTTCAGTTATATTAGAAATAATTTGACTCTGTAATGTATGTCCATCAAGTATTTCTATTTCTTTTTTATTGTTATTATAAGAAATTATTGAATTGTTATTGAATTGTTTGTAAATAGAATTTGATTGTTTACTTTTTATTAACTCCCCCTTGTTAAATATAAATACGCTATCTCTTGCAGAGTCAAATTTATAGTATTTATGTATAACAGCTATTTGACCATTTCTAGAAAGCATACTATTTCTAAGTTCACTATATTTTAAACTATCATTAATTGTTTGTGCAGAAAGAGATATAATACCTAATAGAAGAAGTAAAAAAGAGTATAATGCTTTAATATTAGTATTCATTTTGAGGATTTAGATTAGGGTTAATAAGGATTTCTTTTTCAGGATAGGGAAGAAGTGCGTGTTTGTCTTGCCAATTAGGTTTAGTGGCTTTTAATAGAGATAACTTATTATTTCTTTTTAAATCCAAAAAGCGTCTTCCATGTTCAAGGAAAAATTCTTTTTGACTTTCTTCAAGCATGACAATTAGAATTTGTTCTTTAGTTAAAGTATTAGTTAAAGGTGATAGACCCGCTTTTTGTCGTATAATGTTTAAATATGGAATAGCTTCTTTTTCTTTGTTTTGATAAATTAGAGCTTCGCATAATACAAAATAAGCTTCTTCTATTCTAAAAAGAATAGAACATTCGTCAGTATTATTAAGATGGTTTTTATATTTAAAGGCATAGAATCTATTTGAATTCAAGTATTCTTTCGTCCAATTTTTTTTTCTTAAATCATGATTGTCAAAAGAATTAAGTAGAGCTTTACTAAGTTTATAAGGTGCGTTATTTGAAAGCATTACGTAATTTCTTGCTTCGTAAGTAGCGGCTATTGACGAACTATTACTTAGTTGCCAAAGTGTACTTTTTGATGTGCTTTTGAAGGTTTTTGATAAATCAGTTTCTATACTATATAATGGATTACTTAGTATAGTTTTGGCTAGAGATTCTGTTTGATCATATTTTTTTTGAAGTAAATAGTTTTTAGCTAGTATAAGTTCTACAACCGCCTTGTTTGGGTAGTATTTGTTTGATGATCTATAACTATATGAAGTGATTTCATTTGCATGTAGTAAATCCTGTTCAATATGATCTAAAACTTCTTTATAACGCGTTTTTTTAATTGATGTATTTTCTTTATAATTTGTTGTAACTGTATAAGGAATATCTCCAAATATTTGAGTAAGTATTTGATAGTATATTGCTCTTAATATATAAGCATCAGCTAATAATTGATCTTTATCATTGGAATCTATACCATTAGAGTTTGATACTCTATTTATAAAATCATTAATTCCATATATATGAGCATAAGAGGTATTCCAAAGGGATAGAAGTACATTTTTAGTAGGATCTAATGTGTTGTTAAAAAGTAGAAAATTGTCTGATGTTACAGAAGAAGATATTGGCTCTAGTTCATCAGTGTAAAGACTTAATAATGTTCCTATTCCTTGATTTTTAGCAGTTAAAAAAGAATTTTCTCTAAGGTTAATGTATAGGTTAGTTAATACTGATGAAGCACTTTTTTTGTCTTTGAATACTTTCTCAGAATTTATTTGATCTGTTGGTAAATCTATTTCAATCATATGCTCACATGATTGAAACATTAGCATAAATGCCAATAATAAACTTATTTTTTTCATAATAAATAGTTTTAAAAAATTAGTTGAACGCCAAAAGCGTATGTTTTAAGAGGAGGTAAGTAACCAATTGTTGTAAATTCAGGGTCTAAACCAAAATAGTTAGTTAGTGTCCATAAATTTTGACCTTGAAAGTAAAGGTTTAATGATTCAATTTTAGTTTTAGGTAATTTAAGTAAATAGGATAAGGATACATTTTTAAGCCTTATATACGATGCATCCCCAACTATCATATTACTGTTTTTATAAGTTGTTAAGTTATTAGTAATGATAGGATCTAATCCACTGCTTAAATTTCCATAATCACTGTTAGGGTTAGTAGGAGACCAGCTATTGAGTATTTCAATAGGTTGGTTAAACATACTCCCTGGCAGGATTAAATTAAGGTTGTGATTGTAATTTACTTGCTTTACAAATTGAAATAAAAAGTCGAGTCTAAGACTCTTATAAGCAATTGTATTTTGTATACCACCATGATAGTTTACTTTTATTTCTTTTAAATGTTGTCTATCTGCTGGAGAACTAATTTTACCATCTTCATTATAATCTGTAAAAGTATAATTCCCTGTTAATGGGTCAATTCCCTTAAAATTGTAAAGTTTTAATATATTAGTACTTTTACCTATAAATAATCTCCCTGAATAAGTAGATCCTTCTAGATTTGGAAAGGAAAGTAGAGTGTTTTTAGGGAATGATATATTAAAACTAGTTGTCCAACTAAAGTCACTAGTTTTTATATTTTCTGAATTTAAACTAAACTCCCAACCTTTATTTTCAACTGTAGCTGGTAAATTATCTTGGATAGAAGAAAAACCAGTAGTTCCAGGAAGTGGTATTCCTACAAGTTGATTAGAAGAAGTATTTCTATAATAAGCAAGATCAAACTGCAATTTGTCATTAAATAAGGCAACTTCTAGAGCAGCCTCTAGCTTTTTAGTTTTCTCCCAACTAAAATTAGGATTGTAAAGTCTTGATGGGCTTAGTCCTGTTAATTCATCATATCTATTAGGATTAAGAGTATAAGTATCTAAATACTGGTAGTCGCCAATATTATCATTACCTGAAGTTCCATAACTAGCCCGAAGTTTTCCAAAACTAAGCCATGACAAGGTTTTTAAAAAATCTTCTTTAGAAAATATCCATGCTGCTCCAATAGCTCCGAAATTTCCAAATTTATTATTATCTCCAAATCTAGATGATCCATCACGTCTAGCGGTAAGGTTAAATAAGTATTTACTGTTGTAATTTAAGTTTAACCTTCCAAAAAGTGCTATATATTTATATTCTAAATTAGCTGATTGAATTATAGCTGTTGTTTTGGCTGCTGAAATATTAGAAATAAAATCATTGGTTTGAAAACCAGACCCAGATAGATGTAAAGCCTTAGTATTATTTTCTTGATAAGTCATACCAATTAAAGTATTTATAGATAGTTTATCTATATTAACAATATTGGTAAGTTGAGGTTCTAGAATGTAAGATTTATTATCTCTAATAGTATTTTCTGCTTTAGATTGTTCAGAAGTATAATTCTTACTAGGGCTATAGATTGTATGTGGAGTTAATCTTTTTTCTTCTGTGTTAGATTTATTATATCCTGCGTTTAGTTTTATGTGTGTATTTTTAAATAACTCATAGTTTAAGTTAATATTTAAAACAAGATTATTATTATCGTTTTCATAGGTCTCATGCATAGATGATACTGGATTTGTATCACCTGCAAACCCCCAGTTTAAACTTCCATCTGGATTGTAAAGACTTGGAGCATTTGGAGGTAGAGTAAGAGCATTTTTAGTTAAATCTGTAGCTATTAAATTGTTGTTCTGTAAAGAATAGTTGGTTGATGAGTTTAGTTGAAATCTTCCATCTTTACTGTTGTGATTAATATTGATTAAAAAGGTATTTCGTTTATAGCCTTTATCTGTTGGAAATACAGTTGTTTGCGTGCTTTGACTAGCAGATGCTGAAAAATGCGTTGTTTCACTTCCTGAGCTTACTCCTAATTGTATACTTTGATTTCTGGCTGTTCCACCAATAAGCTCTTTTTGCCAATCAGTATATCTATTTCTATCCCAAGTACCGTTTATGTCTAGTGCATCATCAGGATAGACTGTAATGCCATCATTTAAAAATGCTTGATCACGCATTTTATTAAACTCCTGTGTATTTAATAATTTCATTTTACTAGCTACTTTACTAAATGAAGTAGAAGAGGAAAGAGAGAAAGAGAGTTTATCTGATTTATTTTTCTTTGTTGTTATAAGAACTACCCCATTAGCCCCTCGAGAACCGTATATAGCTGTTGCATCAGCGTCTTTTAAAATCTCTATGCTCTGTATATCAGAAGGATTGATAGAATTTAAAACGTTGGTGTCACTCATAGGCAGTATAGAGGTAGATAATGTAGAGTTAACTAAGTTACTATTAGGAATTACAACTCCATCTATTACATATAATGGAGCATTTCCATTTATAGCATTGTTTTGATAAGGACGTAAACTATTTCTACCACGGATTTGTATATCAAAACCTCCACCAGGGACACCTGTGTTTTGAGTTATGTTTACACCAGCCATTCTTCCCTGAATAGCTTGTAAAGGATTGATAACAGGTTGAAGTTCGATATCCTTGGCAGTAACTCGAGCGATACTTCCTGTACGCTCGCGGTCTTTAACCGAGTAGTATCCTGCGTTTATAACTACTTCATCAAGCATGTCTTGATCCTGTAAAAGGGTAATGTTATAAACAGACTCACTAGTTATTGTGATTTCTTTAGGTTTGTATCCGATATAAGAAACAAGTAGAGTATCTCCTTTAGAGACCTGTAGAGAGTATTTTCCCTGAAGATCTGTACTTGTGGCTATATCTGTTCCTTTTATCTGTATAACTGCTCCTATAAGCACTGTAGTATTGTCTTTAACTACTCCGTGAATAGACTTTTTTTGATAATCTACATTAAATAGACTATCTTTAGGTACGGCATAGCCACAGGTAAAGGTAAGGCTAGTTAAAAGCAGTACAATCCCGTAACTGGTATTGGTTAAAAATTGAGTTTTCATAATTGTTATAGTTGAAAATGATACAAGAAGACTTTAAATCCTTAAGATTTTTATTGCCGTAGTACTTAAATAGGCCTTTGTATCAAAGGTTAGTTAATTGGTTTTTATATTTTGTTTTAATAGAACTATCTCCCTTTGCTCTTTAACATGTCTCCCAAAATGCATAACAAGAGCTCAGGGAGAATAGTCATGGACTTTTAGTATGACTTAAAATCCCTTTAAGCCATACAATGTGTTGTTTGTGTTTTGTGCCTACAGACTTAGCTACTTTTAAAACCTTCTTACTAGTTAATTTCAAACAAACCCAACTAATTAAGCAGTAGCCTGTAGACGTTTTTTCCATAATGTGATAGTGTTTTATTTGGTTAATAAATAGAACAGTGGAAAGTCTGTCATAGCGACATTTTCTTACTAACTAATCATTATTATGTCTACTAGTATACAAGGCATATTGTAACTAATAGGCAATAGAGGTCCTGTACGCATCCAAGAACTGTTCTTGGATCTAGCGTAAAATGTAATTTTACTTGGTAAACTATATGTGAATCCCTTAGAGTTAGGGCTAAGTTGTTTATGAAATCAAAGTCTTAAAAAAACATAACTCTAAGGGTAGTTACACAAGAGTCTAATCATAGGCTAAATGTGAATTTGGTTACTACTAATTGTTGTTTGTTGTAATAAATAATTGAAAAAATTTCGAATTGAATCATTCGATAAGTCCATTAAGGATAAGGTATTGTTAAAGTATTCAAAGTAAAGAATACTAAACAAGTTCACCTTGTTTGTTTTAAACCTTTATAGCCTAATTGGGAGACGGCTAAAAATTAAAGGTTTATGCAGTATGTTGAGGTATAGAACACTTGTTTCTAATACCTTAATTCTCTTGGATAGTCTAACACCTAGATGTTAGACTATCGCATTTTGTCATCTTTTATTTAAAAATTACTAGTTAGAGTAAGTTTTCTTTTTGGAAAACATTAAGAAAGGGTTTACTTTTAGAGTGCGAATCATTTAAAGAAAAACCAATCTTGCTTAAAAAACTAGTGTTTTTAAGTAAAGATGTAGTGTAAATAAATCAAGGAATCACGGCCTTTTTTTATCACACTATTTGTATGAGAACAATTTAGAGTTTAAACCTTGTACTGTTTTTTTTCTTTTTAAGAATCACAACAGTGAGTGGTTAAAACAAAAAATCGCTCACATAGATTATAATTTATAGGTCTTATGATGCAAAAGAAAAGGGAGAGCCCCTAACTGTACTAATCATAACACTTGATAAAACGACCACTGTTACAATTTTCCAGTAAGGAGCCCTCCCTTAAATGAGAAAGCAAATATATTACTTTTTCTTGAAAGGGCTATTCTTACTGTGCTCGAAGTGGTCGTTACTCAAGATTCGAGACTTATAAATATTTTTTATAAGCAGAGTTTACATAGTAGAGCTCTGTTTAAGATTTAAGGTAAAGATATGAATAATATTCCTAATTCCAAAAAATATTAAATAAAGAATATTCGGTATGCATAAAATAGGTGATTATATTGATATAAGAATGAATAAGTTAGGCTTTACAGAAGAAGTTGTAGCTACGAAGATGGATATGTCTCAAAGCAAGATTAATAAATTGAGAAATGGAAAAGTATCTAAATTAAGTGCTTTTACTTTTTATAAAGCTGTTATTGCTTTAGGTGGTGATTTTAATGAAGCGATAAGAATTGTTTTTCCAAATTTTCAAAAAGTAAAGCTTAAGAGAGTACCAGAGAAGAAAAGGAATCAATTCGGAGCTTTTATGTTAAAATTTGAGAATGTAAAAAACACACCTAAAATTATATCGATAAAGACTGGGATTTCTGAAGCAAGAATTTCGGATTTGTTCTTTAGAAAGGGGAGTCTTGACGCTTTAGAATTGCTTTTAATTGAAAAAGCAATAGATAAAGAACCAGGGGAGCTTTTTATGAATTATTTTCAAAACCAATAAATCTAATTATGTATGTACTATCAAAGAACTTTAAAGAGTTCATTCAGAGTCAAAAATCAGAGAATAATTCTGTAAATGAAATTATCTCTATTGTTGTATCAAAAGATGCTACAATTGATAAGCTAAAAAAATATTTAGTGGAACATGATGGTGTTTTAGAACGTATAAGAAATTCAGCTCTAGATTATTTGTTACTGTATGCTTATGATACCTTAAAGGATGATTGTATAACAGTAGAGGAGTTGAATGATTTTATTGCTTTAAAGAAAATATTTTCAATTAAACAAGGAAATTTCATAAGGTATAAAGAGTTTGAAATACAAGAGATTTTAAAACAACAATTCATTAGAATGTATTCTGATAAGTTTATAGATAACAAGGAGGCTATAACTCAAGTAAACCTTCAAATTATGTTTGACCTTAGTTATGATAAGTTTGAAGAGTTTAAAAAAGAAGAGGTGATATCAGCTCTTATTGGTGGAGCAGATCCTAGAAATCTAGACATATCAACCTTGCCTAAAGGTTTTGTTTTATAGTGAAATAGATTAATTATAACACTATCTCAAAAGCCATAATAAGCCAAATAATTCCCCTAGCTTCCTATTTGTCTATAGTAGCTTATTTAAAGTGTTTTTTGATGTAGTTTATTATAGTAATTAAAGAAAAAGAAAATTGACACAACAACACAACATACTAAAGTATTGGAGAGACATTGAGGTATTTAATTTACCTGGTTTTAATAAAGATGCTGTTTTATTAGATTTAAATCAGATCCTACCTTGGATGCTTGACCAAACAAAGACTAAAGATAATTATAAGTGGAGATACACACTTTATTTTGGTAAAATTGGCAATAGTAATATTATTAACTATTTAAATACATTACTTAAATCAGAACAGATTCAAGATTGGCAAGAACCAGTAACTGGTTTTAGCTGTTTATCTGCCTTAATACTTAATGAGAATGGATCAATAGAGCAAGATAGTTATATACTGGCTAGTTATATACTTGGAATTAAAGCTCTTAAAAGTGGTAAAGACTTATCTACTATATCTGAAGAACTAGAAAAGGTTAAGCAGGATTTTATAGAAAGACATAATATACTTGATAACTCTAGTGACTCACATCAAAAAGGTGATAAGCCTTTTTGTTTAACACAAATCCAAAACGAGATTGCATATCTTTCTTGGCTAGCTCCTTGGCTTAATTCTGATATTAAAGTGTTTGTTTTAAAAGAGCAAGTATATAAAGATAGTGAGGCTGTAATTAGTTTTTTAAATAGTTTTTTCCTTGATGATCTTAACTATTTAACTAGTATAAAAACTAGTGAATTCAGCCCTAGTTTAAAACAATATCTTACCCTTAAACCTAGTATTGATAAAAGAAGAGACTTAATAAAAGACAAACAGCATTTATTTAAGGCTCTTAATCCTTGCTATCTTACAATGGGAAGATGGCCTTCTAAAATTGAATATGGACTTTACTCGGCTCAAAGCGCGGCGGTAAACACAATCTTTAAAGACCTTAAAGACTCTGAGGGGATTCAAGGAGTAAACGGACCTCCTGGTACGGGTAAAACTACGCTATTGTTAGATGTTATTGCTGAGGTAGTTGTAAAAAGAGCTCTTGTGATATCAGATCTAGGTTGTGATTATATTTTTAATCAAGGACATAATGTTATACCTAAAGAAAACAGCTTTGATTTATATACTTACCCTCTTAATCCAAAACTTCAAAGAGATTTTGGAATTGTTGTGGCAAGTAACAACAATGCAGCGGTTGAGAATATAACTAAAGAGCTACCTTGTAAATCAAAAATAGATAATGAAACATTTTCAAAGGCTAGTTATTTTTCAAACTATTCCCAAAGACTTATACATCAGCCTAGTTGGGGAGTTTTAGCAGCAGCACTTGGAAATAGTGAAAATAGAACACTTTTTAAACAAGCCTTTTGGGAATCTAATGAAAAAGAAAGCCATTTTGGCTTTGAAGCTTTGCTTTATAGTGTTTATAAAAAGACAGATAATACTAATCTTTACGCTAGAGAATTTGAAAAGCAAAATCAAAAATTCAAATCCTTGATAAGCGAGTTTACTCAGTTTCAGAGCCTTTCTAGTGAGTTTCATGATTTACTGCCTCAGTGTATTGAAAATCAGAATCAAAAAGATAAACACCTGTCTGCGATAGCGTTAATTGATACAAAAATTAAGGATTGTGTAGATAAAGAAAAGATGTTATTAAATCAAAAACAGGAATTAGAAAATGATTTTAGTAAAATGGAATCTACTCTAGGGGTTTTATCACTTAGAAAACCTTCTTTTTTGTTTTTTCATAAACTTTTTAAAACCAGTGATTTTACAAGTTGGGATGCTCAAGCTAGTGAAATACTACAAGATTTTAATAAAATAAATAAACAAATATCTGATTTAAAAAATCAGATAGACAGCTGTTTAAAAAGCATAAAGGATTATCAATTAGAAAAAAAAGCACTAGGTCTTGAGATTGAAAAACTCGATGAGTTTTTTATCTATTATA
Organism: Myroides sp. C4067; assembly: GCF_038039665.1. Taxonomy (NCBI): domain Bacteria; kingdom Pseudomonadati; phylum Bacteroidota; class Flavobacteriia; order Flavobacteriales; family Flavobacteriaceae; genus Myroides; species Myroides sp. C4067. The sequence continues at coordinate 38,644 of NZ_JBBPHJ010000018.1, read as the reverse complement.
ATAATATTAAAAGAGAATTAAACCACAAATATGGCATTGATACTAATGATATTTGTGATTTTAAATTTTTAGACAAATCAATCAAGCAGATACATCTTTTAAACCCATATCACTCAAAGAAGATAGCGCATTTAAGAAGTGAGATATTTTTAACAGCTTTAAAATTGCATGAAAATGCGATTTTAGTTAATGCAAAGAAAATTAGAAATAATCTAAATGCATACTTTCAGCTAATACAAAACACGATAAAGACAGATGATAAAATCTATCAGAATCTTTGGGATACATTTTTTCTCTGCGTTCCTGTTGTATCAACCACACTAGCCTCTGTGGGGAGGTTATTCTCTAGTTATAGTAAGCAGCAAATAGGTTGGTTGTTACTCGATGAGGCAGGTCAGGCTACAGCTCAATCCGTTGTAGGGGTGATTCAAAGATCTAAAAGATGCGTAGTGGTAGGAGATCCATTACAGGTAGAACCTGTAGTTACAATGCCTGTAGAGCTTGTAAAAAGACTAAGACAGGAGTACAGGGTTGATATTGACTGGTCTTATTCTAAAACATCAGTACAACAATTAGCCGATAGAATCTCAAGATATGGAACTTATATGGATGTAAGTGGAACTGATAAGAAAATATGGACTGGTTTTCCACTTCGCACACACAGGCGTTGTGATGATCCAATGTTTAGAATTGCCAATGATATTGCCTATAACGGGCAAATGGTTAAGGCCACTAATCTAACTCCTGAGACGCAATCATTAGCAGTATCACAGTGGTATAATGTCAGTGATCAAGTAATACTTCAAGACAGACATGTTGTTATTGATGAGATAAGGCTATTAAAAGAAAAGATTTTTCAATTAAGAAGCTCAGGGTTTAATAAGCAGATTTATGTAATCTCTCCTTTTAAATCAATAGCTCGTTATTGTCACAATGAATTTTTATATGACAAAAAGATAGAATGTGGAACCATACACAGATTCCAAGGAAAGGAGGCAGATGTTGTGTTTTTAGTTTTAGGTGGTGATCCTAGATCACAAGGAGTAAGAAACTGGGTTAGTCAGAAACCCAATATGCTAAATGTAGCCTTAACAAGAGCAAAGAAAAGGTTTTATGTAGTTGGTAATAAAAATCTATGGGGTAATTGTGATTATTTTAATGTAATGGCTAAGGAGTTAAAATAGCTTTAGAGTATCTGTAATAAAAAATAAAAAACACAGTAGTATTTAACTTCTGTGTTTTTGTTTTTTTACTAGCCTAGTGCCTTGTAATTGTAAAGCTGTTTAAATACTGGTCTTATCCCTGTTTTTTCTTTTATATGTTTGCTTAACTTTTAAAAATTCTAATGACCTAAAATACAAACAATCGTCAATCTAAGCCTAATTACGCCCATAAATACCATAATGCTTTAACTGTTAGTTTTTATTATTAGTTTGCCCATATCTAATATTTATGGTCATGGAAAAAAATACTAATAATAAAATAATAGAGAAGAAAAAGACGGTATGGCACAGACATACTTTTTATTTAACTAATCAGCAACAAAAAGAGTTTAGTAGATTGCTTTTAAAATACAATATTAGTAATAAAACTAAATTTATTGCTTCTTGTATTTTAAATGAGTCTACTAAAGTTGTATTAGTGGATCAGGCCTCATTTGAATATCATGCAAGTCTTACAGGTTTAATTAATCATTTTAAAGCTTTTGGTATAAATTATAATACCCTTGTAAATAGACCTGACTTACCTTTAGATTCACAACCAATTTTAAAAGATATTGAAAAGACAACTTTAGAGTTTTCAAAAGTTTGCCAAGAGATTATAAAACTTACTTTAGAATTTGAGAGTAAGGTCTTACAGAAAATTAGGGATTATGGTAGTTAGAATAGTAAAGAGTAAAGATATTATAAAGGCTTTGGTTTATAATCAAAATAAACTAGATAATATGTGTGCTTGTATATTAGGAGTTAATAAAATAGCACTTCCTTTATATGAAATTCAGAATCCTAGCAGGTATTTTTATAGTTATTTTGAACCCTATTTACTCAATAATATTAAAACTGTCACTCCTATTAGACATACATCACTTAATCCCAACCCAGTGGATAAATTAGATGATCTAATGCTTTTAAAAATAGCCAAGGCTTATATGACAAAAATAGGCTATAGCGAGCAGCCCTATATTATTTATAAACACTTTGATCTTAAAAGAATACACCTTCATATTGTATCTATATCGGTAAATAGAAATGGATATCTAATTAATTGTGATTTTGATTTTTTAGTTGCTCAAAATGCGTGTAAGGAAATAATTAAAGAGTTTCAATTAACAGATTATGATAAAAGATATAAAAAAAAGAATGATTTAGATCTTAAGGTGGTAGATCATAGAGAGTCAAATCTAACCCAGCAAATAGATAGCGTTGTTAGTAGTTTACCTAAGTACTATAGTTTTGAGGATTTAAAGAGTTATAACGCGATTTTACAACTCTTTAAAGTAAAAGCTTTACGAGGAAAGGACTTATCTGATGATAAGTCTGAGCCTGTTATGTATTGCGCTTTGGATCATAACAATAAAACAGTTAGTAATATAGTAAGCTCAAGTAAACTTTCTTTAAAAGTAGATATAGGCTTTTTAGAAAAACACTTTAAAAAGTCCATTAAAACTAAAGACTTAAATATTGAAAACAAGGTTAGTGATCAAATACGATCATATCTTTCTCAAAGTAAAGATTACAAGCACTTTAAAAAACTACTCACTAACCAAGGAATTAATCTAGTTACTGATAATAAAGATAAAAGCAAGTTCTATTTTGTTAGTCATAAATATAGACGAGTTTTTTCTTTTTCTCATATTGATATTCAGCTGTCTAATAAATTAGATAACAATCCTTTTTTTAATACCCTTTTAAACAACTCTAAAAAGAAACAAGATCCTATTGAGAGACTTGTAAAACATAGATTTATTGAGTTAAATAAAGAGTTTGATAGCTTAAAGGTTCATCCTTGTTTTGAGTTTGTGGATAATTATTACAACTCTTATAATAAAGCAGAGTTTGTTAGTTTTTTTAATTTTCTATTTACTGGCCCAGTAGATGATTTAGATCAGAAACAGTTTATGAATCTTAAAAAGAAAAAACGCAAAAAGAAAAGACATACTCTTTAAAAGAGTGAAATACTTTATATGGGCATAATAGATATATGTAAGGGAAGTATTTAAAAAATAGGAGTGTTTATTTAAAATAAAAAGGTATGATAAGTATGTTCTTAGGTCTTTATTTTTTTGTTTACTTTTCAATTAAAAGTTTTGTTTCTTTTCTTTTAGGCAGTAAGTCTAAAGAGGGGTATACTGTATTAACTACTGATATTATTGGTAAAAGCACAACTAAAATAAACTACAAAAAGCTAAATAAAATTAGAAGATCCTCAGAGAGCCTAACGGATTTACTAGAAAAAAAACAGGGTGACTCTTTTAAAGAAATAGCAAAAAGACTCAAATAGTATGGTTTGTGTTTAGGCTTTGTTTTAAACAAAAAAAGAATAACTGTGTTTTTACCCAATTATAAAAACAAGTGTTTCTTATCGTTGTTATTTCTCGTTTTGTGTGTTTCTTGATTTGAAAAAAAAGATTAATCCAATAATTAGATTAAGTAAACTGATAAATATTTCTTTGTTTAACTCATCAAAGGGTTCATTTATAGTATTATAGCGATACACTAGATTAGTTAATATAAACAGTGATACAGTTATAAGTAGGTAACTTATAAAGCGTAGTTTTTTCTTCATTTTCTTTTTCGTATTGTATTAATTAACATGTCTTTAAATAGACAAACTTCATTAATGTGTTATAATTATGTGTTTTATGTATCAAGGTTATAATACATTGGTATTATGTAATTTTACTATACAAAAGTATGTTTTTAATTTAAATTAATAACTTTAAGTTATTGTTTTTTATAAATTATGTGCTTTATTGTTGTAATTTATCTTTAAATAGTGTTTGTAAGTTTTTTTAGTTGAATTGTATTTTTATTTAGCTTAGAATTACTTGAAGATTAGCACTTTTTAATTTTTTTTTGCTCTTTTTATAGCTTTACAGGTTATATGCTAGTTTATTTTTAAAAAGTATAGAGATAAATAGTACGCTTTTTAATTATCTGTAAATCAGATGCCAATTGGCTTTATAATTCAGAAAAAATTCGTATATAAGAAGTCGTTATCTGTCTTTTTACTTTTATCCTTTAAAGTCTTATTGTATCTAGTCTTGTGGCTAGTTAGTTTTAAAATTCTTATCAGTTTTATAAGAATTTCTGTTTTTTTCATGCCAATTGGCTTTACACCTTTTTTAAGCTTTTGAATTTTGTATGGTTAGCTAACAAGACTATTAACCATTAAAAATTTAAATCATGAATGTTACCCGTTTAGAATTCATCTCCTGGATGGAACGACTCTCTACAAAACTTGATGCTTTAAGTGAGCATATTGCCAAGGTTCAGCTCCAAACTTTAAATATCGATGGAGAAGAACTTTTAGATAATCAAGATGTTTTACAGATTTTAAAGATAAGTTCTCGCTCGCTTCAAAGATATAGATCTGATAAAAAGCTTCCTTATTACAGATTAAAAGGTAAGATATATTATAAGCTTTCTGATGTGCAGCAGTTCATACGAGACAGCTTTGCTGTTCCGGTAAGAGAGTAATAAAACGACTCTAAAGGTCAAACACATACCTTTTTGTGCCAAAAATAAGTACAAAATGATCTAGGAGATACTTTTAGGTATTAATCAATTAACCTATTAATTATGGAAGTAAAAAAAAGCAGTGAATCAAAACATGATATCTTACTTGTTAGTGATTCAAAGGATAACAAAATTAAAGCCGTACAGGGCTTAAGTGAAAACGGTAATCTTAAAAGTGCACCAATTAATAAGAATAATTTAAACTCATTTTTAAGATTAGATAAAAACGGGGATTTCTTTTCTAATTTTTTCACCAATTTCTTTTCTCAATTAAAAGACCCCACTAGGTTTAGTTTTTTTAGGGTTCCGGAGAATTTAGCCATTGGTCTGTCAAAGCAAATGCAAGGCGAGTTAGACTTAAAAAATTCTTTAAATCATCAGCTTTATCTATCGCATCAAGTAGATCCGAAGCAAATGATTCAAAGTATTGAAAATAGTACGAATAAGGATATAACCTCTTGTAAAGAATATAATCCATATAAATACAATATTGATCATATAAACTGGGAATCACTTAGTCAGATAGGACTCTCAAAAGAGAAACTCGAAGAGATGGATCTTTTAGAACCTTTATTAAAAGGATATAAAACAAAAGATTTAGTTCAGGTTAATCTTAATTTGGGATCTGCTGAGTTTTCATTAGATGCGCGTCTTGGACTTAAACATGCACCTAACGGAGAGGTTTTAATGACTCTTGAGGGAGTAAAAAAGTACCCAAATTTAAATGTACCTTTTCAAGGACATGAGTTTACCAGGCAGGATAAACACAATCTTTTAAAGACAGGTAATATGGGAAGGGTAGTGGAGCTTTTAGATCCTGAGACTAACTCTTATATCCCATCGGTTGTAAGTGTGGATAGATTAACCAATAATATAATGGTTACTAGTGTTGAGAAAATGCAAATTCCAACACATATAAAAGGAGTTGATCTTTCTGAGAATCAATTAAATGAGCTTAGACAAGGAAAAGCAGTTCTAGTTAAGGCTATGAGTTCAAGTAAAGGAAATCCTTTTGATGCTCATATTCAGTACAATGCCTCTAAAGAGCATATTGAGTTTTTGTTTGATAAGACAAATAAAAATAAGAAGATCTTAAATCCTGAAGACTTAAAGATCTTTAGAGGAAAGACCTTGGATGAAAATCAGTATAAAGAGCTCTTAGAAGGTAAGACTGTGGCTATTGATGGACTTATTGATAAAAGAGGCAAGCCTTATAAGGGTTTTATAAACTATGATAAAATAAACAATAGAACTAATTTTTCTTTCACTGATCCAAGTAACCCTAAGACCATAGAGAGTCAAACGCAGAATAATAAAGAGACTCAAAACAGAAAAAAAGGCTTAAAAATTTAATATGGAACTTATTATAACACAATCAGCAAGCGTGGCTAGAATTCTAGCCACGTTTTTTAATGCGAACAATAGGCATTTTGATTATTATAGCTCGCAGACTCATTTAGTTATTTGGATAGATGATTGCATGGTAGATTTAAAGCCTTTAAACTTTAAACAAGATAATGACTCTTTTGGAGCTAAAAACTTCTTTGATTATAAATTAAAGCTTGTAAAAAGGACTAATAAAAACATTCCTTGTGTTGTTCAAAGTAAAAAAGTGCAGTTAATAAAGCGTCTCATCCTTAAATCTAAATCTATTGTTATTGCCACAGAGCCAAGTAAGGCCCAAAGAAGAAAGTTTGAGTATTTCAAAGAATTCTTTAATATCACCTTGCCTTGTAAAACCCTATGGCTTTATAGTTTAGAGAAATCCTTTTTAAAAAATCACTTATGTTTAGATAATACTACTTCTTGTTTTAAAACTTATTATAACAGGGATCTTGTCTTTAAGATTGTTCAAAATAGGTTAAGTAGGTATTATTACAATCAAACAGGAACAAAAATTAAGCTAGGTCTTATTAAAACTGCTCTTATCGCTTTGTTGTCTAAAAAACATCTAAAGAGTGAGGCTAGTAAACCTAAAACTCTCTATAGAGTAAGTGTCGAGCTTAGTTTTAAGGAGAAACTATTTTTTTGCTTTTTTGAAAAAAAGTATAAAAAACTAAAACAAACAAAGAACTTATCTGGTTTACTTAATAAAGATTCAAAAGTAGAGATAAGCGAAAAAAACATACAAACTCTAAGGCAAAAGCAGTTACTTTTATATGATTTTATAAGTCTTATAATATGCGTTAATAAGTTATATGGATTTTCTTTTAGTAAAACAAAACAGGCCTTGCTTAGTCTTTACAGACAAAGATTTATTAGTTATCCCCTTACTTTAAATAATTATCTGCCTAGTTGGTATAAATCAAGTATACCAAGATTATTAAACGCCTTAAGAGATTATCCCTTGTTTAAAAAAGAGCTGTTAACTTTAAAATTAGCTAGGCTTAATTATAAGGACGTAATAGTAGATAGCGATTTAAAAACTCACGGCATTATACCTACTTTAAAGATTCCAACTTGTTTAAATACGTGTGAAAAAGTAATCTATCAGTTGATAGTAAAAAGAACAATAGATTGTTTTACCCCTAAAGAAGATGTAAAAAAAGTTAGTTTAAATCTCTTTGTAGATGATGCAGGTCTTGATTTACCCTTAGAGATTTACAAGGGAGAGTTCTTAAAGGATAATTTGGTAAACCGAGTTGATACTCTAGAGCAGCTTAATGGTATGAAAGTCTTTAAAATAGAATCTGTAAATATTACAACACACACAAAAAAGCAGAATGCTTTGTTTAGTATAGAGGGTTTGTTTAAAAAACTAAAAAAAGATTTTATTAAAACCTTACACGAAAACGCAATTGCGCATATGCATTTTTGTTATTTTACAGATCTTTTTCTTGGTCTTAGTTTAACCCTTGATCAGTTAATAAAACAAGAGTATTTGTATATAGACAATAAAAAGCTTGTTTGTACAAACAAGGCTCTTGATTATTATTTTAAAACAAAAGATTTACCTGTTTCTAGCTTTGCTTATTTATTTGATTTTGAGGTTTTATTTTTCAAGGCAAATCAAGCAGAGATAGACAAGCAGATGTTTTGTAAAATCAGTTGTGAAAAGCTTAAGGAGTTAAGCCAAAGCATCTCTTATTTAAAAGAGTCAAAAGAGCCTTTAAAAGGATCTTGTCCTATGTGTTTAGGTAGTAAATTTGAGCTCAGCTATCAAAGGCTTGTTTGTTTAAATAAAACTTGTAGTTGGACTATACCTAGATTAGTCTTTGAAGTACACCTATCTAAGCAAGAACTTGAGGAATTACTAGAACTAAGAAAAACAAGTAAAGTATTTATCTTTAAAGCGCGAGATAACATTTGTTTTAAAGCGTATTTGTTTTTAGATAAAAACGCAAGGCTTATGTTTGATACAGTTAAATAATATTTTAGCTAAAAGATAGAGATAGTTTGTTTTAAAACACCTATCTCTATCTTTGTTTAATTTACTTGTTGTTATTAAGTAAGTGTACTAAATCTGGATCGTTTTCAATGCGTTTAATTTCATTTTTAACCAACAGCTCAACGTCTTTTTTTATTTGATTGTAATTATCTGTAATAGCTCTATCTAGGTGATCATTGCCTTTGTAGTCTGTAAAAGAGGTAAGAGTTGGTATTTTTTTATAATTCATTTCTTGATTTTTTATCCTATCAGAATCTATTAGTATTTGTGCGTGGAAAAACTTTTGCTTTATTTTTTGGGAAAAATCATCAGATACAGCCCCAACAAACATCCCTTGACTTAAAGAGGATATTTTAGAAGCGGGGATAAGCATATCGAGCTGAGTGGAAAAAGAGGTGGATCTATCTTGCCTAGTAATAGATATGCTTTGGCGTTTTTGAAGTATTTTTCCAAAACGCTCAGATAAGCTCTTGGCTGTATCTCCAACTACTTGACCAGAGAAGATGTTACCCACCGTGTTTTGAATGACTTTGCTCTCTTTGTCTCCATAGTCTCTTACTAGTTGAGAGAAATCCTGAAAACCTAAGCACACCGCTACTTTATTACTTCTAGCCGTTGCAATTAAATTATCAAGGCCTCTGAAGTAAATAGTTGGAAGCTCATCTATTATAACGCTACTTTTTAGCTGGTCTTTTTTGTTTATCAGCTTTACAATACGAGAGTTGTAAAGGCCAAGGGCGGCGGAGTAAATGCTCTGGCGATCTGGATTATTTCCCACACAGAGAATCTTGGGCTCTCTGGGATTGTTAATATCAAGGGAGAAATCATCTCCACTCATAACCCAATATAGAGAGGGAGAAATCATACGAGATAGCGGAATTTTTGCCGATGCGATCTGTCCTTGAAGCTGATCTTGAGCTCCTCCTTGCCAGGCGTCCATAAAAGGAGAGAGATAGTTCTCTAAGGAGTCGTACGAGGTTAAAATAGTAAAAACATCTTTGTAGGGTTTGTTAAGTAGCTCAATTGCATGAGGAAAGGTGCAGTGTTTACCGTTTTTGTAAATCTTTAAAAACCATATAATAGCCGCTAGAAGGATAATTGGTGATTCTACAAAAAAATCACCTTGTTTTTGTATCCAAGATCGGTTAAGATTAAGCATAATGGTGTAAGCAGATTCATATGCGTCGGAGATATCTGTTATAAACTTAGGGTTTATTGGGTTACATCTGTGGCTTTTTCTTGGATTATCAAAGTTTATAACATAAAACTTAGGCGTTATTTTGTATTTATGGGCATTTAAAAGAAGATGGTTATAGGCAATAGTTGAAAGATCATCGTATTTAAAATCATAGATATACATGGCAAAGCCTTTTTCTATTTGCTGCTTGATAAAACTGTTTATAACCGCATAGGTCTTACCCGAACCTGGAGTCCCTAGAACAATTGTTGCCCTAAAGGGATTAACTACATTAATCCATCCATTATGCCATTTTTTTTGGTAGTAAAATTTAGTTGGAAGATTAACCGAATACGGGTTTTGCAAAAGTCGAGTCTCTTGATAAAAACTTTCATTCTCTAAATTAAAAACATCTTCTAAAAGCTCTTGATTTATAAGTCTACTTAAATATGCTCCCGATACAAGAAGTAGTATATACCCGATTGATAAAGTTGTGATGTATAGGATATTTGCAATAAGTAAGTTTATTTTTAAAAGAAAAAAGTTTAAAAAGAAAAGTCCAGCTCCCATTAAAAATAAAATAGCTACTTTCTTTAAAGTGATTTTTTGATTTTTTACCCCTTTGTTTCCCAAAAGACTTAAAGCTAGAAGTAAAATAGAAAATAGCTTTGTGTAGATAGGATAGACAAATAAACTTGCTTTAGCGTTAAATCCTAAAAGGATTTTATCAATCACAGGGTGGGTTAACCCAAGACGTATAAATAAGGAGTAACAGAACCAGTATATGTGCAGAAGTAGTATAATAATACTAACGGCTCTTAAAAAAGATAAAATCTTTGAAAGGGCTCTTAAATCATCTTCGCTTTGCATAGTTTTATATCTTTAAAAATTAGAATATTAAAAATATAGGTTATTGCTTCTTTTTTATCTTATTGACTCTTAAAGGGTTTGTTTGTCCTTAAAAGACAAGACTATATTTTATATTAAACCAACTAAAAGTGCTATAGGTTTTCAGCTTTGGGGAAGTCGTGAAGATTTAAGTGAACTGTATGACTCTTTTTCTATTTTCTTTAATGATCAAATCTATGATTCGGAATTAGAATTTGATTCTTGTGATAAAATTATAAGTGGGGTTTTATATTAAGATTAGAAAAGTCTTTAATGATAGTAGATTAAAGCGAAAATCGGGCCATTTAAGTGATAGTGAATCTGTTTAATGTATCTCCGTTTATTGACATAATGCTATTTTTGCCGTGTACTAAGCTATTTTTAAATAGAAAAATAGATAGAATAGGAGTGTTTTTTGATTGAATATACACCAGGAGAGTTGTAAGAGAAAAATGATATAATCATTAAGAGTTAACTCAAAGCTAACTCTTAATGAATTATAAAATAAATCTCAGTCTTTTATATGCTTTATCCTATGGGTTAAACTCGTTTGTTTTTATTGATTTCATCTTGAAGCTGTCTTCTGATTTTTTGTTCTCGCTCTAAGGATGATTTTTTATATTCTTCAAGTTCACTTTCTGCTTCGATTTGTTTTCTACAGGCATCCTTTGTGTTGGTAAAACTTTTCTTGAATTGGATAAATAAGATACCTAAAACCAATAGGAGTATTAAAATAATAGACCAAACTATTGTTTTAAAAGTACTTTTATGGGTACTGATACCTATAAAGTCAAGATTGTTTTCTTTATCAATTGCAATTGTTAGGTTTTCTTGAAGAACTTGTAATTGACTGGATAAAGAATCTATGGATTTTTTTTGTTCTATAAGAGAATTCTTATTCTCTCGTATAGTAGTTTGTAGGTTGTTTATCGAATCCTTTACATTTTGTTGTACTTGTTGTAATTTATTTTTCTCTACTACCTTGTAATTTTGCCAATTATTTGATTGGCTAATTAGTGTGTTAAATTGGTGTTCTATTGTATTTGTATCGCTTTGTGAGTAGCTTGATAAGGTAAATGTTAGTAAGGTGGCAGATAAAATAATGGCTTTTTTCATTAATTAAATTTTTGAATAAGATTTGTCTATAGGCATATATAAAGATTGAATGATTTATTTAAATTAAACGTAAAGATATTTAGAAAAGTATATACTAACCCATTAGTGTCCGATAAAACTTATTATCAAGGGGTTATTTCGTTGTAATATCTTGATAGTAAGCTTTATATTTTTTTTAGCTTATGGTCAGCCTAAAAATAGGCTGTCAAAACAAAGAGAGTTGTTTTATCTCTTTATCTTCAATAATCCAATCTTGCTTAGGATTTTCTAAGAGATATAATAGTTTAATGTAGTTAAACAGATGAATCTTACAAAAACTCACAAAGTTTGAGAAAGCCCAACTTCTTTTAAACTTCTTCTTAATCACAGATATGAGTAAATTTACTATCAAAACACAGTATATCTGTATTTTAATTATCTCCTAAAAAGTACTTTAAAGGAAAATTTTGTTTAAGCTGTTTAAAGATAAGTTCTATTTGTCATCTCAGTTTGTATAAGACAGCTATCATATCCGCTTTTATTTAGAAAAGATTAGTTATCAACTTGAACTTCCTCTTATGCTTTCTATTAAAAAACTTTAGCTTGCGCAGTTTAAGCTTCGTTGTACTGTTGTTTTCTTTAATAAACCTACTTATAGCAGTATGTATCCTATAAATAAACTACTAATGTATAGACTAGCTACTAGAGATGAGTTTAGAAAGAAAAGTGATGCTCCAATACAAAATAGAATAATAATTTTCTTTAAGGTGATTTTTTGATGTTTAACTTCCCTGTTTCCCAAAAGACTTAAACCTAGAAGTAGGATAGAAAAAAGCTTCGTGTAGATAGGATAGACAAATAAACTTGATTTAGCGTTAAATCCTAAAAGGATTTTATCAATCACAGGGTGGGTTAACCCAAGGCGTATAAATAAAGATTAACAGAACCAGTAAATGTGTAGAAGTAGTATAATAATACTAATGGCTCTTAAAAAAGATAAAATCTTTGAAAGGACTCTTAAATCATCTTCGCTTTGCATAGTTTTATATCTTTAAAAATATAGGTTGTTGCTTCTTTTTTATATATTACTGGTAATGATAGGTTTTGTTTGTCTTTAAAAGACTGCTTTTTTTATGATTAACTCAAGTTTCGCACCAATTTACTTTCACGTAGTAGGTTGATATTTAAAGTTGTAATTATTGGATAAAAGCCCAAAGGATTCAATATTATCAATTATTCTGGTTGTAATATCATGAATATCAATAGACTCTACTAGTTTTTCCAAAAAATCAATTATTAAGGCTACTACAGCTAATAACCTAACGTTTAATTTGTTTTCAATATAATCTTGTTTGAGGTCTTTAAATAGACCTCCAATAGTTTCATAAGCCTCCATTCTATAACGGATACTTATGAGTAAATACTGTACAAACACAATAGTTGTTTGCGCTATCTGAACATCAAAGTTTGTCGATTGAGATTTATCAAGTCCAAAAAGCTGTTTAGTTTCTTTGAAGAATACCTCTATCGACCATCGGATGCTATATATTTCTATTGTTTTGACGAATTTTAATGATGTATCTGTAGTTATTAATGTATGCCATTTACCATTAACGCCACGTTTTGAAACAAATACAGCCACATCAAGCCCATCAATACTAGCTGTATAAGAGTGATAATAATAGTTGAATTTACGACATCTTTTAGGTTTTTTGTCTTGTTTTTTTAAGCTGTGAAATCGTTTTAATCTCCGACTGAGCTTCAATTTTACTATTGTATTTATACATACCAATAATATGAGTTTTCCCACAGATACTACGTAGTTTTTTAAGTAAACTAATACTTGTAAACCAAGTATCGATTAAAATATAATCTACTGGTATTTTGCGCTTTATTGCTCTTGAAAACATTTTTACTAATACATCTGTCTTCTTTTTGTTGAGTTCTAAATATCTTTTTTTAGCAATGGCTTTTGAGCATCGAGGAGTCTTTTTTTGAGCTTGCCGTTGTTTTGCAGTTAAACCATATTTCAGTTTTGACTTTTTGCTTTCACGGTGTAAACTAAAATCTACTGGAATAAATACGCTACCATTCCAATATCCTGCTACTAAAATCATGTATCCCAAGTAGAAACTCTTTGATACATGATTGTATATTTTTGAAACACCTTCAATTGTTTTACCTGTTTTAGCAAGGTCAGAATCATCAAAAATCAAGCATTTTGTAGCATCTTTTTCAGGTGTAAAAAGTTCTTCTTTAAGTAAATATTGCATGACAAACTAAAATAAGAATGATCTCCAGTCAATGTTTTGATTCGACAATAGACGGTAGTAAGAATCTTTACCACAGTTATTTATATCAGCGTCTTTATTCTTAGATAAAGAAAACACAGAACTAATACCGATAATGGGAAGTATTAAAAGTATGGAAATTAAGTTCTTAAATGTATAACCCGATTTTTTACACCAATCAAACTGTTTTGAAATCTTATTAAAACCTAATATGTTTAAATGTGAATTTAAATATTCACAACTCAACCAAACCTTTTTAAATTTCGCTTTTATTTCTTGAACTTTAGTAATATCTTCGTATTGTAGCATGTTTTGTACTTTGTGTGTCCACAACTTAAAGATACAATAAAACCAAGGGATTAACTTGGTCTACATGCTACTCTTTTCACTTCTATATACCCTGAATTTAGGGTGCGAAACTTCAGTGATTAATTTAAAAAGTAAATAGAAGTTTGTCTTTGTAGAGAAAAGGTGAGTTTACTTGGTGAATTAAAACATGTAGAGACTTAAGATATTAAGTGTGATATTACAAGTTAAAGCATTGCAATTATTAAAAAAAAATATAGTAACATCTTAGAAAGTGTGAATTCAACTTAAAAAACTATAGAAGTGTATTAATGTATCACATACCTAAGATGGCTAAATTCGTAACTAGTAAAAATGGATAGACGTAGTCTTTACTAACAAAAAACACCACTCCACACAAAAAGTGAAGTTTTTATTCGCACCAATATTTTAAAAGTGTACATTTGTAACTTGCTGTTAGAAAAAGAAGACAATAATTGACAATTTTAATTATTTGATAGCATAAAGTATCACTGAATATAAAATAATTACACATTAAAACATGACTAAAGTACTGATCACAGGTGGAGCAGGATTCATTGGATCTAATTTGACAGAATATTTTTTAAGCAAAGGATATTTTGTACGTTGTTTAGACAATTTCGCAACAGGGCATAGACATAATATCGAGCCTTTTTTGTTAAATGAAAATTATGAATTAATCGAAGGAGATATCCGTGATTTAGAAACTTGTCATCGCGCAGTAAAAGGGATGGACTATGTTTTACATCAGGCAGCATTAGGTTCGGTTCCTCGTTCTGTAAAAGATCCTATTACTTCTAATGATGTAAATGTGTCAGGATTCTTAAATATGCTAGTAGCCATGAGAGATGGAGGAGTGAAGCGTATGGTGTATGCAGCTAGTTCATCAACTTATGGAGATTCAGAAAACTTACCTAAAGTGGAAGACATTATCGGAAAACCACTTTCTCCTTATGCAGTGACGAAGTATGTAAACGAATTATATGCTGATGTATTTGCAAGAACATATGGTATAGAGACAATAGGGTTACGTTACTTCAACGTATTTGGTCGCCGCCAAGATCCAAACGGAGCTTATGCTGCTGTTATTCCTTTATTTGTTAAGCAATTAATTAAACACGAGAGTCCTACCATTAATGGTACAGGTGACTATTCTCGTGACTTTACCTATATTGATAATGTGATTCAGATGAATGAACGTGCAATGTTAACGACGAATCCTGATGCGATTAATACTGTGTATAATACAGCAGTAGGAGATAGAACTACCTTAAATTCATTGATTGGTTATTTAAAAGACAACTTAGCAAAGTGTGATGCTGAGATAGCTAATGTAGAGGCGGTACATGGCCCTAATCGTGTAGGAGATATTCCTCACTCTTTGGCTTCTGTAGATAAAGCAAAAACGTTATTGGGATATGAACCAACACATACCATAGATAAAGGATTAGCTGAGGCTGTTCAATGGTATTGGGAGAATTTGAAGTAGATGAATTATTTATGTTTGCATAAAGTATATTTGATTTTAAAAATAGCTTGTGTTAATAAAATACAATTTTAATGATGGATAAAAGTATAAAAGAAGATCTGTATCGATATGTAGGGGGATATAGTGTAAGTAAGTGTTTGAAAACTTATTTTTTTATTCCTGGATTTAGATATATGTATTGGTTTCGTCTTGCGAGTAAGAACCCTAAGAATATTTTTTATAAATTAATACATAGAAAGCTAAGTTATAAGTTTGGAATACAGATTCCTATAGGAACTAAAATAGGTAGGGGATTTTATATTGGACATTATAATTGTATCGTGGTTAATCAAGGGGCTATTATAGGAGATAATGTTAACATTTCTCATGGTGTGACTATTGGGCAAGTAAATGTAGGTGATAAAGAAGGTGCACCAATTATAGGGAATAATGTTTATATAGGACCAGGAGCTAAAATAATAGGAGCTATTAAGATTGGAAATAATGTAGCTATTGGAGCAAATGCAGTAGTAGTGAAAGATGTTGAAGATAATTGTATAGTAGGAGGTATCCCTGCAAAAGTATTGTCTATGAAAGGATCAGAAGGATATGTAAACCGCACTGTTTAAATCAAAAAGTAAAACAAAATAATAAGAGGATAATTGATTTAAGAAAAATTTAAAACTTAAATAAAAAAGTCAATTAACTAAAAAAAATAGATATGAGTACACAACATAAAATTGCAGTTATTGGATTAGGATATGTAGGATTGCCTTTAGCAAGATTGTTTGGAACGAAATTTCCTACAGTAGGATTTGATATTAACAAAGGACGTATTGGAGAGTTAAGTGAAGGAAAAGACAGTACGTTAGAGGTAGAGAATGAGATTTTACAGTCTGTATTAGTGGATAAAAATCCAGTATTACATCATGGAGATAAGGGGTTATATTGTTCTTATGATATGGGAGATATTACAGATTGTAATGTATATGTGGTAACTGTACCAACTCCTGTAGATAAGCACAATCGTCCTGATTTAACGCCTCTATATAAGTCTTCTGAGACAGTAGGTAAGGTGTTGAAAAAAGGAGATATTGTGATTTATGAGTCTACTGTATACCCAGGGGTAACAGAAGAGGAATGTGTACCTGTATTAGAAAGAGTTTCAGGATTAAAATTCAATGAAGATTTCTTCTGCGGATATTCTCCAGAGCGTATTAATCCTGGGGATAAACAACATACTGTTGAAAAAATATTAAAAGTAACTTCAGGAAGTACACCTGAGATAGGAGTAGTGGTAAATGATATTTATAAAGCTGTGATTACAGCAGGGACACATTTAGCACCTACAATTAAGGTGGCTGAAGCTGCTAAAGTGATTGAAAACTCACAGCGAGATATCAATATTGCTTTTGTAAATGAGCTAGCGAAGATTTTCAACCTATTAGATATTGATACACATGCAGTATTAGAAGCAGCTGGTACGAAGTGGAATTTCTTGCCATTTAAACCAGGATTAGTAGGTGGTCACTGTATAGGTGTTGATCCATACTATCTAGCACAAAAAGCAATGGAAAAAGGATACCATCCAGAGATTATCTTAGCAGGTCGTCGTTTAAATGACTCTATGGGAGAGTATGTCGCTTCTCAAGTGGTAAAAACAATGATTAAGAAAGGAATCAATGTCAGTAAAGCAGAAGTATTAATGTTAGGGGTGACATTTAAAGAAAACTGTCCGGATGTACGTAATACGAAGATTGTAGATGTAATTGGAGCCTTAGAAGATTACGGAGTGAAAGTAACAACATATGACCCATGGGCTAATCCTGCAGAAGTAATGCATGAGTATGGAGTAGTGAGCTATAATAAAATAGAAGCTATTCAACCAAGAGAAAACCAGGCTACAGATCACCGCTATCCAGCAGATGTAAAACGTTATGATGCTATTGTATTAGGGGTTGCTCATAAAGAGTTATTGGCATTGGATATTACTAGTTTGAGAAAAGAAATATCTGTTGTCTATGATGTAAAAGGTGTATTAGAAGGTGAAATAGATAGTAGATTGTAGCAGTGAGTTTAATCAATAAAATAAAGCAAAAATTTAGTAGTAAGGATGCAAGAGCTCTTTTAGAGAATTTTGTATCATTATCAGCTTTGCAATTGGTGGGGATGATTTTACCCTTAATTACTTTGCCTTATGTCTTAAGGGTGTTAGGGTTTGAGAAATATGGTATCATCGTTTTTGCTGCTTCGTTAATTGCATATTTCCAGTCGCTAACAGATTTTAGCTTTCGTATTACAGCAGTACGCGATGTCGCTGTTTTTAAAAATAGTCCACAAAAACTAAATTTGATTTATAGTAAAGTAATACTTATTAAAGGGATATTTCTAGCTTTATCACTTTTAATTATTGCTTTAATTGTATTACTAACTACTTCTTTTTATGAATTCAAAGAGATTTATGCTTTAAGTTCATTACTGTTAGTAGGATATGCTTTGTTTCCAGAATGGTTCTTTCAAGGAATTGAAAAAATGCGTTATATTACTTATTTAAACTTAGGGATTAAGTTTTTTTTTACTATTTGCATTTTTGTGTTTATCCGAGAAGAGCGAGATTATTGGATTTACCCGTTATTGCAAGGGTTAGGATTTATTGGGGCAGGAATTATAGGACAATACTTATTAGTTAGAAAGTATAAGTTACAGTTGATTTGGCTTCCTAAAAGAATTATTAAAGATACGATTAAAAGTAATTTTCCTTTATTTATTAACCAGTTTGTACCTACTTTGTATAATAATACTAGTACTTTTTTATTAGGTATATTAGGAACAAAGTCGTTAGTTGGTATTTATCAAGCTATTTTAACAGTTGTTAACTTAGGTATTACTATTATTGATGTATTCTCTAGGGTTTTCTTCCCTTATTTAAATCGAAAAAAAGGCATGTTTCCTAAGTACAAAAAGATGTTGCTTAGTGTTAGTGTCTTAATGAGTATCTGTATTTTAGCTGGATATCAATTGATTTTTTGGTATTTAGATATTGATTATGAATATGCTTTTGTTGTATTACTATTATTGGTAATAGGATTAAATGGGTATACATTCTCTAATATATTTGGATTGAATTATTTTTTAATTAAGAGAATGGATAAGTTAGTGATGAAGAATACAGTAAGAGCGTCTTTATTAGGTTTTGTGTTAGCTTTTCCTCTGATAACTTATTTCGGTATTATTGGAGCGGCTATTAATTTAAGCTTTGGACGATGGATGATGGGTGGTGGATTATTTCTTAAGTATATTAAGATGAAAAATAATATAAACCAATAATGGTTAAGTTGTAGATTTTTAAAGTAAACTAAAATATTATATTATGAAAACAGTAGGATTTCCAATTAGTCAAAAAAAGAATGAAAAAAGAAGATGTTTAATTCCTAATGATATTAAATATATTAAAAATAAAGAATATATCTATGTAGAGGAAGGGTATGGTGATGTACTTGGTTATACTAATGAAGATTACTTAAAGGCTGGTGTACATATAGTATCAAGAGAAGAAGTATTGAGTAAAGATATTATTTGTGATGGTAAAATTGGAGATGCTGCATATTTGGATAAATTAAATGGACAGACTATATATGGCTGGGTACATGCTGTGCAGAATAGAGATATTACAGATATTTTAATTAATAATAAGTTAACTGCTTATGCTTGGGAAGATATGTTTGAAGATGGTAGACATACTTTTTGGCGAAATAATGAAATTGCTGGAGAAGCAGCTATTATGCACGCTTATACTTTACATGGATTATTTCCTTATGATACAAAAGTTGCAATTATAGGACGTGGAAATATAGGTAAAGGAGCATTAAAGATTTTGACTTTTATGGGGGCAGATGTTACAATGTATGATCGCAAAACAGAAAAATTATTTCAAAAAGAATTGCATTTATTTGATGTTGTGGTTAACTGTATTCTATGGGATACTTCACGTACAGATCACATTATTTATAAAGAAGATTTGAAACGTATGAAAAAAGGTGCATTGATTATTGATGTTAGTTGTGATCGTAATGGTGGGGTAGAAACTTGTATTCCTACTTCTATGGATAATCCTATTTATGTTGTAGATGATGTTGTTCATTATGCTGTAGATCATACTCCTTCAATTTTTTATAAAACTATTTCGAAAAGTTTAAGTGAGGAGGTTTCTAAGACAATAGACTACTTGATTGAAGAAAATACTAATACTGTATTAAAGGAGGCTTTGATTATGAAAAATGGGGAGATTATTGATCAAAGAATTGCTGCATTTCAAAAGAGATAATTATGTTGCGTAGTGTATTAAAAAAGATTGTGTTAGTAACACCTTTTCTTTATTCTAAATATAGAGAGAAGATGCTTAAAAGTGGAAATATTGTTTCTTATAATAAACATTTAGAGGATATAGAAATAGCTAATAAAGTTTTATTACAAGAGAATCTTGATTTAGGGAATTATCAAGTAGCTTTAGTTAAGGATGCTTTGTTTAAAGGAGATGAAAATTTTATTTCCCCTAGATCTTATTTTCCTAAGTATGAGCGTTTTTTAAGAAACAATCAGATTAAGTATGAGTTTTATAATATTTTAAGTTCTGATTGGTTGGAAGAAGCTAAAAAGTATGATTTAATTATCTGGCATACTGCTTCTGATCCATGCACGCAAAAAATAGCCAAGAGTAAAATCTATGTTTTAGATAAAATATTGAATAAGAAGTGTTTGCCTTCTTATGATGAAATATGGGGGTACGAGGATAAAGTGAATGCTCATTACTTTTACAAGGCTCATGATTTGCCAGAAATACCAACTTTTGTTTCTCATGATAAAAATGAAATCATTAATTTTCTAGAGAAAACAAAGTACCCTATTATTTCAAAGTTAACTACGGGGTCAGCTTCTTTTGGAGTTGAAAAGATTAGTAATAAGAATGTGGCAATGAAGTTTGTTGATAAGGTGTTTAGTGATAAGGGGGTAAAGACTTATTTCCCTTTTGAACGACAAAAGAATTATGTTTATTTTCAACAGTTTATAGACGATGCTACCTATGATTTGCGTGTAATAACAGTGGGAGATAAAGCTCTAGGGTATTATAGATTTCCAAATGAAGGAGATTTTAGAGCTTCTGGAGCGGGTAATTATGCAAAGAAAGAAATTCCTAAAGAGGCGTTAGATTTGGCTTTTAAAGTGAAAGAGCTCTATGGTGCTAATTTTTTAGCAACAGACTTACTGTATAGTGATAAAGATAAGAAATACTATATTATAGAAAGCTCTATTTTTATTGGAGTAGATACGCCAAATCAACTAGAGATAGATGGTATACCAGGTTATTATAAGAGAAATTCAGACTCTAATTATGATTTTGTAAAAGGAAAGTATTGGATTCAGGAATTGACTTTAAAAGAGTTAATTGAAAAAGAAATTTTTTAAATATTCACCAAGTATTGGTTTATTTATATTGATAAAGTTGGAAGAAAGTATTAAGTATGATTTTAACAAGTAGTTCTAATAAAAGTTTACAAACAAATGAATATAAATATTCATTGTTAGCTTTCGTGTTTTTTTTAATATCACCGATTTTTTGTTTACCATTTGTTTTATTTTCTATTTATAACAGAGAACGTTTTTCTTTATTTGTATTAGCCTTATTTTTTGGTGTGTTAACATATTATTTAATTCCAACTTGGGAATTAGATATCTCTAGGTATTATATTCTATACCAAGAGATATTGAATGTTGACTATAGTGGATTTAAGACTATATTAGAGAGTCAAAATGATTATGTTTTTTTCTTTATTTATTTTTGTTTTTCTCGATTAGGTATTGGATTCCAAACTTTTTTATTGATAATTTCTGTAATTTCATTTTATTCATGCTTTAGAATAGGTGACTTTGTGATTAGAAGATTAAATCCTTCAAGACAATCATATTTTGTCTTAATGATAAGTTTTGTTTTGAGTTTACCTATTTTATCAATGATTTCTGTTACGAGATTTTCGTTAGGTTTTCTTTTTTTTATGCTGTTTATTTATAACCATTTAAAAAAAAATAATAAAGTTTCTTACTTCTTTTTTACTTTGAGTTGTTTTACTCATTTTGCTTTTTCAGTGTACCTTCCATTTATTATTCTTTTCTATTTTTTTACAAATAGAGTTAAGATTAATACGATGCTAATTACTATCGGGGTGATAGTGATTTTTTTTAGTGTAAGTGGTAGTTTGATGATTTTTCTTCAATATATACCTTTCTTGGCAACTAAGGCACAAACATATTTGACTATATATGAAGATACAAATATTAAAATATTATCTAGTATGCTGATATTGCCTGTTTTTATTTCTTTGTTTTTTTATATGAAATTTTATCGTGCTATATCATCAGATTTATTGCAGATTTTCTTGGCAGTATTTTTAGTTGCTTTAGTTTGTATCCCTACAAATATGATTATTTATGATCGTTATATTCAAGTTTTTAAACCTGTTTTTGCTCTAACACTAATGGCAACTTGTTATAGCCCAGGTATTAAAAGAAGGAAAGAAATATTACTTTTGAGAAAGATAGCTTTAGTAGCAACATTTTTGTATGGGATGTATTATTTTTATACATTTTATATTATATATAGAGAAAGTTTTAGAGGTTTTCTTAGTTTAGGTAAGTTATTACTTGTCTCTATTCTGGAATCAACATATACACAACGTGATTTTTATTAAATGAAAGAAAAAGAAAAAATAGTATTAGTAACAGGACTTTATCCGTTGTTTAAAGGAGGTGCAGAATATCAGATGCGTTTAATAGCGGATCGCTTAAAGGAGGAATATGAAATTGTATTTCTGTACTTAGGTGATGTGCCTGGTCAGCGTGTAGAAAAGACAACTAGTCAAATAGTAGATGGGTATAAGGTATACTTTATTAAAAGTTGTACAAAACTAGACACATTGACGCTAAAGTATACTTATGGACGAAGAATCTATGAAATACTTCAAAAGGAGAAACCAGCTTTTGTGTATCAGCGTGTATTAAAGTTTATGTCTTATTATATTTCTAAATATCAAAATGAGCTAGGGTATAAGCACTTTATACATGTTGCAGACTTGTTTACGTTACAGTTTAATACTGATACGTTAAGAGGTAAATTTAATTATCACTTTTTTCAAAAAACTGTTGAGAATAAGAGTAGATTTATTGTACAGACAGGAGAACAACGGGAAGCTTTAGCTACTTTAGGAGTAACGCCTGTACTTCAAGTTTACAATATGCATCCAACGTTAGATAATACAGTGTTGCAATATATAGAGAAGAAAGTAAAGTCAAAGGTAGCTCATATTGTATGGGTAGCGAATATAAAACCAATAAAGCAATTAGAAGTGTTTGTAGAGTTAGCAGAGAAGTATAGTGGTAATCCCAAAGTACATTTTGATATTATAGGGAGTATTCAGGATGCAATATATGCTAATCCTATCATAGAACGTATAAAAGGTTTGTCTAATATTACTCATTATCAAGGAAAAAATAATGAATTTGTTAATGAGTTTTTGTTAAAAGAGGGTAGTCTTGTAGTTAATACAAGTGTAAGTGAGGGCTTTTCAAATGTGTTTATTCAGAGCTGGTTAAGAGGTATACCTGTATTGTCATTAAATTCTGATCCAGATAAGGTATTTGATAAACATCCTGAATTAGGGAGTTGTGTATATGGAAATGGAGATGCTTTAGAGGCTAAGGTAGGGGAATTATTGAATAAAGAAAGCTATCAGTATAATGCTCAACGTTGTTTTGAAATAGGGAATGATTTGTTTTCTTTTGAGAATATAGGTAAAATTAAAGAACTTTTACAATAGTAGTAGATGAAAGTATTATTGATATCAAGAGGTATTCCTTCAAAAAAGGATCCGATGTGGGGAAACTTTGAGTTAGATCAGGCAAAAGCTATTCTAGGACAAGGTCATGAGGTTATTTCTATGTCTGTAGATCGAAGAATTCGATTGTATTGGCGTACTATTGGTATTACTTCAACCACAATAGACGGAGTAAAAATGTATAATTATTTTTTTCCATTGCCATATCGTGTATTGCCTCGTTTTATTCATAATTATTTTGTAAATCGTTTTGCTAAGAAGCTGTATCAACATATAGAAAAAGTAGAAGGAAAAGTAGATGTGATACATGGACATTATTTACCAAATATTAGAATAGGGACTTATCTGAAAAGTTTGTTTAATATCCCTGTTGTTGGTACAGAACACTGGAGTGAATTAAAAAGAAAAAAAATTAAAAGTAGTGTATATGCTGATGCTAAAGAGGCATATCCTGCTGTGGATAGATTAATAACAGTATCTGCGCCCTTAGAACGCATTGTAAAACGAGAATTTAATGTAGAGTCTGAGTTTGTTGGTTGTGTGATAGACAGTGTTTTTAGTTATGTGCCAGAAAAGAAAGATGAAATATTTCGTTTTATAGCAGTAGGCTCTCTATTTAAGATAAAAGGTTTTGATACAGCTATAAAAGCATTTGCTAAAGCTAAACTACCAGCTAATGTTCACTTTCATATTATAGGTAATGGAGGAATGGAAGGGACTTTACAGCAGCTGATACAGTCTTTAGGGGTAGAGAATCAAGTGTTTTTAGAAGGTAGGAAAACGCGTGCTGAAATAATGGATTTTATGGCAAAATCATCAGTATATGTCTTATCTTCATTGTCAGAAAATTTTGCTACAGCATGTATGGAAGCATTATCTGCTGGTGTACCTGCTATTATGACTAAATGTGGAGGACCAGAAGACTTTGTGGATGATACAAATGCTGTGATGGTAGAAGTGGGAAATGTGGAAGAGATGGCTAAAGCAATGAATTATATGTATCAAAATATTGATCAATATAATCAGGAGGAGATTTCTAGGAATATAAAGAAGAAGTATTCACCTGAGGCGATTGGTGGACAACTAAGTAAAATATATAAAGAAATAAAAAAAATATAGTTATGATTACGGTACTAGTAACTTGTGTAGGTTCAGGTGTAGGTCAATCTGTGATTGATTCGTTAAACCTAAAGAGAGAATGTAAGATAATCGGATGTGATGGTAATCCTAATGTTTATGCTCATAGCTACTGTGATGAGTTTATCATTGTGCCAGGTTTATATTCAGAAGGTTATACGCAACATATCTTACAGTTGTGTATTGAGAATAAAGTAGA
This sequence comes from Myroides sp. C4067, assembly GCF_038039665.1. Lineage (NCBI taxonomy): Bacteria > Pseudomonadati > Bacteroidota > Flavobacteriia > Flavobacteriales > Flavobacteriaceae > Myroides > Myroides sp. C4067. Next base: position 14,049 of record NZ_JBBPHJ010000018.1, on the reverse strand, counting down.
TATTTTAGTTCCTGGTCACGATCATGAGCTAGTGTTGTTTGCTAAAGAGTATGACTTGTTTAAATCTGCAGGTATTGAAGTTGTTGTTTCAGAGCCAAAAGTAATCGCTATTAGTCGTGATAAACAAGATTGGTATAACTTTTTTGCTCCATTAGGATGTAAAATAGTGCCTACAGTTTCTGTTACTGAGTTTTTAGCAAATCCAGATGAGAGTATTTTACCTGCTATTGTAAAACCATGTGGAGGTTCTGCTTCTCAGGGAATTTCGATTATAAATGATTTATCTGAGTTAGAAGGATTGAACGGAGACGATATTATTCAGCCTTACTTGTTCCCTGAAGAGACTGATAAGAATTACAAACAGATTACAGATGCTGTAAGGAAAGGAAAGTTCTTACAGATGTCAGAGATTTCGATTCAGTTGATTTTTAATAAACAATCTAAGTTCTCTGGAATTTTTATTTCTAAGAATTCTTTAAAAAATGGTGTTCCTGTATATGTAGATCCGATTAATCCGGATGATTTTGCCTATACAGACGAAATTATGAAATTCGTGCCTATCTTAGAAGAGCATGGAGTGAAAGGACCTGTGAATATTCAAGGTAGGGTAACTCCAAAAGGGTTGTTTTTCTTCGAAATGAATATGCGTTTTACAGGTATAACAGGTAATCGCGCTTTATTAGGATTTAATGAGGTTGATTATTTAGTTCGCGATTTCTTAGGAATGAAATGTGAATTAGATAACTATGCATATAATAAAGTAGGAGTTAGACAGGTAGCATGTACCACTATTCCAAGACAAGGGATTAGACAAGAGAAAGAAACAATTACTATTCTAGGAGGAGGAAGTAATATTGGGCAAATGTTTGTGTTAAATTCTCATGAGTTGTATAAACGAGTTAATCTAGTTGTCAGAGAAAGTTCTTTATCTAAGTATAGACTTTTGTTTGGCAATATTAGTAATGTGCGTTTAATCGTTCAGGATGATATTAATTTAGAACAAGTACTTTGTCAAACAGATGTGCTGATAAACTTTGTTAGTGCATTAGCTTATGAAGAAGATAAATTAAAATACGATGCTGTATTATTCTTGCAGAAAATGACTGTAAAAATAGCGAAAGCACGTATTAATAAAGTGATTAATATATCTTCTCAATCTGTTTATCCTCAGTATGTCAATGAGAGTAAAACAGAAGGTTATCCAATAGCGTATAATAATAGTTATGCTTTTCAAAAAGTAATCATTGAGAATCTGTTTAGTTCTATTAAAGAATTTTCTCCGTTATCAAATATAGTTTCTCTTCGTTTACCACGAGTTATTATTCCTAGCATTGTTGGTCAGGCAGGCTTCTTTGGGAAGATGATTCAAGATTATTTAGAAGGTAAAACTGTAAAAATAGAGTATCCTGAGAATAATACAAATCTAATTCACGTAGATGATGTATTAAATGCATTGTACTTTGTGATAGGTAAAATGGATGAGCAACAGTTTCCTCAGGCAGTTAATTTGAGTGGTAAAGACATCAATTTAAGAGAGTATATTAGTTTGGTAAAGGAAAATGTGGTAGGAACAGGAGAGTTTATTTTAAATGATAGTAAAGAGATAAAAGCTTCTTCATTAGTGAATGGTAATCTAATTAAAGATTTAGGTTGGTCTGCTAAATATACTATTGTGGATATCATTAAACAATTAAAGTAATGTATAGAGGGTTTGTTAAAAGGTTATTAGACTTTTGTATTGCTCTAATTGCTTTTTTGGTTTTTAGTCCATTGTTTATTGTATTAGTTATATTTTTAGCTGTAGCTAATCAAGGGGCAGGGGTATTTTTCTTTCAAGAAAGGCCAGGTATTCATCGCAAGGTATTTAAGGTAATTAAATTCAAAACGATGAATGATAAGAAAAATAGTGAAGGTAAGTTACTTCCAGATGTGCAACGTATTACAAAAGTAGGTAAATTCGTTAGAGCAACTTCTTTAGATGAATTACCACAATTGATTAATGTTATTAAAGGAGATATGGCTTTAGTAGGGCCAAGACCTTTATTAGTGAAATACTTACCCTTGTATAATGAATCTCAAGATAGAAGGCATGAGGTTAGACCAGGTATTACAGGGTGGGCACAGGTAAATGGAAGAAATTCTATTTCGTGGACAGCAAAGTTTGAATTAGATGTATATTATGTAGATCATTTAAGTATGATGTTAGATATTAAAATTCTTTTACTTACAGTAAAAAAAGTATTTATGAGAAGTGGAGTGAATGCAGGTGATAATACAACGATGGAACCTTTTAGAGGAAATAATTAGAATAAAAAAAGAGGGAACAATTGTTCCCTCTTTTTTTATTTACTTTTTAGTTTGTTAAACATTTCTAGTAATTGTTCTGTAAAAATTCTAGAAGTGTTTTTTTCTACTCTATTTACGGTAATCCAAGTTTCATATCCTCCTTTTTTATGTTGTTCAGGGGTAGGTAAGTATCCCCAATGACCATTAGCTAAGCCTATAGTGAATGAATTTTTAAAAGGGTTTCTTTGTTTTAATTCTAATCCTGTTTCCACAAAAACTTCAAAAGGAATAGTGCTAATGGCTAAATCGCCTAAGCGTATTGCTTGTAATGGGACTACAAAAGGTTTAGAATAATTTTTTTTATAATAACCTACTCTAGTAGAGAAATATTTTTCTTCAGGATGGAATACTGTAGATGTAGATTTATTAGCTGCTATACTTTTTATATTGGAGTCTAGTTGAGTATCCATTTTTCTTGGATATACTGTTATATCTTGATAGTCTATTTCAATAGGTATCCATGATTTAAATTCGAGTTGTTTATACTCTTTGCTAATATCTTCTGCTATATCTTGTGCTACGCTTTCCATTTTCTGATAGTATGGATATGAAGGTAAGACTTTACTGTAATCATGGTTATTGATATCCCCTGATGTACCGTTAGACATAATACCTACAAAATTAGGGTTGAGTGTGTTGTTATTTAATAATTTATTAATAGCAATATCAAAAGCCCCATAATAATCAGCAGACAATTCGTTAGGTTTTATACCTCCAATATAATGTAAAGAGTAATTTGCTAGAATTGCTAATGGCGTATCATCTGTTTTTTGAATCGCTATAAAGTTTATTTGTGGATCTGTCGGGCCTGCGGGTTTTATTAATTGACTTCTTAGAGCATTACCAGGGTTCATTTTTACAGAATCTACTCCACCTAAAGGGTTTACATTAAGTTCCTTGGTATACCATCTTCGGTTAAAAACATGTTCAGGTTTATTAATTTTTCCCCAAGCTATTTTTCCAGGTTGTAAGTTTTCAGTAGCAGTGATTATGCTCTCAGTAAGTTTACTAATTAAAAAATTTTGGTAATCAGTAAGTTTGTCATTGTTAAAGTTTTCAGCAGAAACATTAGCTATGATACCAGAATGTGTATGTGTGGAAGCAATAACTATATTTTCAATAGGGAAGTCAGTTAATTTGTGTATTTGCTTTTTTGCTTCATTAATTACAAACTGAGCAATGCCTTGAGAGTCAACTATTATGAAAGCGATTTTATTTGATTGGTTATCTAATATAATTGTTTTTGCATATAGAGAATCGTGTACTGTTTTATTTTGCAGGAGGTCTTTATTTGTTGGGGTAATATTGGTTTTTGTAACTCCTGCAAATAGCACTTTTTCTTTTGCAAAACTAGTACTTAATGATACTAAATAGATTGCAAAAATAACCAAGAGGTTTGTTCTTTTTTTCTTCATTGCTTTTGTTTTATAACCACACTTTTTTAGGTCTTAAGTCTCTTTTATTGAAGTATATTTCAACTCCTTTGTTTTGACAATATTCTTTTGCGGTATAGTTTTTCTTTTTGTATTCAGGGCCTAAAAAACGAATATCTATTTTAAAAGAACGTATAATGTCTTCTAAATCTTGTTCGGATTGATAAGGAATAATTTCATCTACATATTTACAAGCTTTTAAAGAGATATATCTTTCTATCAAAGTGTAGTCTTTAGAAAGGGGTAATTCAGTTTCTATTTTAGGATTAGTATTAAGCCCAACGATGAGATAATCACATTGCTTTTTGGCTTCCTCTAACATTTGAATATATCCTGAGTGTAAAAATTTAAAGGCTAAAAATGTTATTCCTACTTTCATATTGTTGTTTTGATGTATGAATAGCAAAATTAGCTTTTAAATTTAATAATAAGGATTGTTTCTCGCACAAAAACAAGGATAGTGCTTACTCAAAATAATGATATAGTCACCCATTAATTATAATTCGTTATTTACTTAAGAGTATCTTTGTTCAGTATAAGGAAATAAGTTATTGCTTTGTAATTAATGTATAATTTAGGAAACTGGAGAATGAATAGGTAATATACTATTAGTGTCTTATAATAGTAGTTATTATTTATAAAAAAACTTCTAATGTAATTACATAAAACTTGTTACCTTTAACCGTTCAAAACAGAATAAAAAACTACAACATAATGAAATCAAAAATTTGGTTATCTTCACCTCATATGGGAGGACAAGAGCTGAAATATATACATGAGGCTTTTGATACGAACTGGGTTGCTCCATTAGGACCTAATGTAAACGGATTCGAAGAAGACTTAGAATCTTTCTTAGGAGAAGGAGTGCAGGTAGCGGCTTTAAGCGCTGGTACAGCAGCTCTACACATGGGATTAATTAACCTTGGAGTAGAGGCAGGAGACGAAGTAATCTGTCAAACGATGACGTTCTCTGCATCGGCTAACCCAATCGCATATTTAGGTGCAAAACCAGTATTTGTGGATAGTGAGGCAGATACTTGGAATATGTGTCCGGTAGCGCTAGAAGAAGCAATAAAGGCACGTACAATAGCAACAGGTAAAAAACCAAAGGCAATCGTTCCAGTACATTTATACGGAATGCCTGCTAAAATGGATGAGATTATGGCTGTGGCTAAGAAATATGAAGTACCTGTACTAGAAGATGCTGCAGAAGGACTAGGAAGTACATATAAGGGGCGTCAGTGTGGTACATTCGGTGAGTTAGCAGCATTGAGCTTCAACGGAAATAAGATTATCACCACTTCGGGTGGAGGAGCTCTGGTATCTCAAACTAAAGAGCACAAAGAACACACTGTGTTCTTATCTACGCAAGCACGTGATAATGCACCTCACTATCAACATTCACATATCGGGTATAACTACCGTATGAGTAATATCGTAGCGGGGATTGGACGTGGACAGATGGAGGTATTAAATGACCGCATCGCAGCTCGTCGTGCGAATAATAAGTTCTACCAAGAGTTGTTTAAAGATATTGCGGGAGTTACTGTATTTGTAGAGCCTACGGCTGATTTCTTCTCTAACCATTGGTTGAGCTGTATCACGATCGATGAGGCTGTAGCAGGTAAGAATAGAGAGCAATTGCGTTTGGAGTTATTAGAAGAGAATATTGAGACTCGTCCATTGTGGAAACCTATGCATATGCAACCTATCTTTGAGAATGCGCCATATTATGGAGGTCAAGTAGCAGAGCATTTATTTGATTGTGGGTTGTGTTTACCTTCTGGAAGTAATCTAACAGAGGAAGAAAGAGAGCGTATCGCTGTGGCAGTGAAAGCGTTTTTTAAATAGGTGATTTTGTGAAGTCACAGTTTTGTTTTTTTGTGATTTTGAAAGTTGCAGAAGAATAAAACTGAAAGTATATAGAAAAGCTGTTGTCTTTAGACAATAGCTTTTTTTGTAAAAGTCGCCTTTGGCTAGGAAGTTGTTTGCTTCGTTTAGTAGGAGTTGGTTGAGTGAAGTGATAAACCACCTCGCTCTGTGGGTAGCCTTCTCTAGTGGAGAATGTGTTGTGTACTGAATAGACTTGACATGCATACCTCATGCTGTAAGTAGAAAATTCTTAATCTCTTATTTTTCTAAGGGGGTTTCTTGTTCCACTTTATTAGGGCATACTTTCTGTGTAGTTGTTTTACTCAAAAAAACAAGATATTCACCCATTGTGATGGACATTACAAGGGATAAATGATTATATTTACAAAATCAAAATTACTCCAAAAGCAAGAAACACCTCTATATAGGTGTTTTTGTTGTTGCTATAGTTTAGGAAAAGATATAGGAATTGGAGGGAATAAAATTGTTTATTGTTGTTAAGGAAAAAGATAGATGAGCGAATTATTTAAAACGCAAGAAATTACATATAGCAGAGGGGAGGCTATCAAAGTATACAAGGACAAAGATATTGCTTCGGCTTATGTAGCACAGCGTATAGCTAAAATTATAAAAGAAAAACAAAATAAGGGAGACCGTGCGATTATAGGATTGGCAACAGGATCTACTCCAAAAGGGGTGTATAAAGAGTTAATACGCCTTCACAAAGATGAGGGACTAAGCTTTAAAAATGTGACTACCTTTAACCTGGATGAGTATTATCCAATCTTGCCAATAGATGATCAGAGTTATGTGTCGTTTATGAAGCATAACCTATTTAATCATATCGATATTGATCCAAAGCATGTACATATCCCTGATGGGACTTTATCTCTAGAGGGAATACAGGCATACTGTGATTTATATGAAAAGAAGATTGTAGACTTTGGAGGACTTGACTTGCAATTATTAGGTATTGGTCGTACAGGTCATATTGGATTTAATGAACCTGGTGCTATACTAGAGTCTAGAACACGTCTGGTAACCCTGAATGATATTACGCGTGAGGATGCAAAGGACGACTTTGGAGGGAAGGATAAAGTACCTACACAGGCCATCACAATGGGGGTACAAACCATCACTCAGGCTAAGGAGGTAATCTTAATGGCGTTAAGCCAACGCAAGGCAGAGATTATAAAAAAAGCATTAGAAGGAGAAATCTCGGCTGATATACCTGCTACTTTCTTACAAAGATTGTCTAATGTAGAGTATATATTGGATAATGAAGCGGCATCGCTTTTATCTAGAACTGAGTAGGTGATATTAGAGAATGGGAGTATCTTTTGAGGAATTAAAAATTAGGAATTGTTGTCTTGCAAGTATAGGGTATATTTATCACGGATTATAAATCTGCGATAACAAAGATTATAGAGAAGCTGTTGTCTTAAGACAATGGCTTTTTTCATTTTATTAAGCGATAGTGCGTATTTAGAACAACTTAAGAGAAAAAAGGCTATATGTAATTTAATGCCAAGGCACACATTGTTAATTCCTCACTCTTAATTGGAAGTTCCCAGTTTTCTCAAAATAGGTGTTGACTCAAAAAAAAGATAGTTTCGACATTTTGATATTGTTAAAAAAGATAAAAAGACTATCTTTGATGGTTAAAGAAAAAGATAAACTGTAAAAATAAATGAAAATATTAGTTACTGGAGGATTGGGATTTATAGGATCTCATACCGTAGTAGAATTACAGCAAAAAGGATATGAGGTAGTTATCGTAGATGATTTGTCTAATTCTTCTATCGAGGTACTAGATGGTATCGAGGGGATTACTAAAGTACGCCCTTTGTTTGTGGAGTTGGATCTAAGAGATGGAGCTGGAGTAAGTAAACTTTTTGCAGATTATAAGGATATTACAGAAGTGATTCACTTTGCAGCTTCAAAGGCTGTGGGGGAGAGTGTAGAAAAGCCTTTAATGTATTATGAGAATAATATCGTTCCTCTACTGAATCTATTAAAAGAATTAGATAAGAAAGAGAAGAGTCATTTTATCTTTAGTTCTTCATGTACAGTCTATGGACAAGCGGCTGTAATGCCAATTACAGAACAGGCTCCAGTACAAAAGGCGTTATCTCCTTATGGAAATACTAAGCAAATCGGGGAGGATATTATCACAGATGTGACTCGTGTAAGTAATATAAGCGCAGTATTATTGCGTTATTTTAATCCGATTGGGGCGCATGCTTCAACTTTGATTGGTGAACTTCCTAATGGAGTTCCTCAGAATTTGATTCCGTTTATTACACAAACCGCTATTGGGTTGCGTCAGGAGTTGTCTGTATTTGGAGATGATTATGATACGCCTGATGGTACTTGTATACGAGACTATATCCATGTGGTGGACTTGGCCAAAGCGCACGTGGCAGCACTAGATAGATTGATAAAAGAAGAGAATGTAGATAAGGTAGAGGTATTTAATGTAGGGACTGGGAAAGGATCTTCTGTAATGGAAATTATTCAGGCTTTTGAAAAAGTATCAGGAGTTAAGCTTCCCTACAAGATTGTAGCTAGAAGAGATGGTGATATTACCCAGGCTTATGCTTCTACTACCAAAGCAAATGAAGTGCTAGGATGGAAGACAGAGTTGTCATTAGAAGAGGCGCTAGAGAGCGCTTGGAAATGGGAACAGAAGGTGCGTAATCGTTAGTCAGTTTGCCTGGATGTAATTCGCGTGAAGTATAAAACTTAACTTTAACAAAATAGAATAATATTAATACAGCAATAGAGAAGTAAAAACAATTTATAACAATTCGTCCTTTTACTATCGCTTATAAAAACTCTATTGCTTTTTTTATAAGAGCCCACCTTTTGGTGGGTTTTCTTTTTTAATCCCTTTTTGTGTGTCTACTTACTAGTTCGCGTGGAGTTTAGGTGTAAATCTTTGCTAGCGATTTTTTGTAATATATAAATTGTTTTGGTTAAAAATAAGAATGTTTTATATGTGTTTTTTGTCGCGTACTTAGGTCCGTGATAATAAAAAATAAGCTTTTACGGTTTTCCGTAAAGAATGAATGTTTTCTATTGTTACTTTTGTCAGCAGTAAGGTACAAGAGGAGCTATCCTTATTACTCACTCTTATTTATATTTTCCCAAAAAATAAATAACCTTTTACCTTACCCTAATAAAAAACCTTTCTTTTATAAGAGAGGTTTTTATTTAAGTATAGAAAACCACCGCCTTTGGCGGTGGTGATGTTTTATAGGCTTGTACTATAAAACATTTAAACAGTGAGTAAATATAGAAAATTAACGCATGTATATTACAAATGTGATTATCACATAGTTTTTACACCCAAGTATCGCTTCCAAATTTTGGAAGGAATGGTAAAAAGTTTGATAGAATATGATATTCAATTGATTAGTAGTTGGAAAGGTGTTCAAATACAAGAAATGAATATTCAGAAAGATCATATTCATTTAGTATGTTCGATTCCCCCCAAAGTATCTATCAGTGAATTTATGGGAATTCTTAAAGGTAAACTAGCTATAAAACTCTTCAAAACATATCCAACATTAAAACAGAAGCCATATTGGGGTAATCATTTTTGGTCTCGTGGATATTTTGTTAGTACAGTAGGATTGGACGAAGATATGATAAAACGATATGTCAAGTATCAAGAACATAACGATAATCAATCGTAATGCCCCTTTGGGGCTAATCTGAAAAACAAAGCCACCATTTTTAATGGTGGTTTTTTACTTTTTATAATATCATTAAGGAAATATCCTTTAATAAATATTTGAATCCCTTTATTAGTTTAGAATAGATATAAATAAAAAGCTTGAATCAGCCTCTTAGATAAGAATAAATTGTTAATTTTAGCCCGTATTAGGTATAGAAAGTATGAAAAAAATAATAGTAACAGGTTTTGCATTGTTGTGTTTAGGGGTTTATGATCATTATGGGCAGACAATCTCTACGCGTAGTGCAGTAAGGTCAACCTATGATCTAGATAAGGCAACTAGAGAAATTAATACATATACAACAAAAGCTGCTCTAAATAAACAAGAGGCTTTTCTGGAGGCTGAGAAAAGAAATCTACCAACAAGTGGGATAAATGCCAGAGGAAATTATTTTGAGCTTAGTGGTATAGATAAAAATGGGATTTTGCTTTATAAGTCTACTCTGAACTATGGTTCTAGATTAACAGCTAGGGTGAATGCTATTCAAAAGGAGGTTGGCGTTAATCAATACTTAGAGGGAGAGGGGATGACTGTGGGGATTATCGACGGACTACCTTTATTAGATACTCATCAAGAGTTTTATACAACAACTTCTAATACAACCTCGAGAGTAACCTTAGGAGAGTCTGTACCTACTCTGACTACATATAATGCTAAAGGGCATCAAAAAAGCCGTTTTCACGCTACTCATGTTGGAGCAACGATGGTTGGGCTAGGATATAATAACAAAGCTCAAGGAATCGCTCCTAAAGCAAAACTAGTGAGTTATTCATGGAATAACGATTATCGCAAGATGGGACAAATGGCCTCTGGTGGGATGTTAGTTAGTAATCATTCTTATGGGTATAACTACTTTGATGATTATGGGTATTTAAATGAGCCTAGTTTAGTGAAGAATTTTGGGGCTTATTCTGAGCACAGTAGAGAATTTGACCGGGTAGCTTATTTATTTGCTTATTATCAGCCTGTCATAGCAGCAGGCAATGATGGGGAGTTTCACTATAATGTCTATGGTGGGAGTCAAAAGGAAAACTGTAATTGTGATTTGTTAAATGATTCTTCTGTATCTAAAAATGCTGTGGTAGTAGCTGCTGTAGAACAGGTCGCTCAGTATACTGGGCCTTCTGATGTAGTGCTGGCTAGCTTTAGTAGTCAAGGGCCTACTAATGACTTTAGGATAAAGCCTGATATCTCGGCTAAAGGGGTAGATGTATTATCAGCTGCTTATCGCAATCCAAGTCCTTTATATGGAGCGGCTGAGACGAGTCTATATGCTTATAGTGATGGTACATCAATGGCTGCTCCTGCTGTTAGTGGAGTGTTTACCCTATGGCAAGAATGGGCTATTTATGCCTCTAGTACTAATATGCCTTTTAAATCAGCTACCTTGCGCGCGCTGATGGCACATACAGCTGATGAGGCAGGTCGTGCTGCGGGGCCTGATCATTTATTTGGTTGGGGAGTGATTAATGCTAAGGCTGGTGTGGATGTCATGCTAGCGGCAAAAGATAAGCGTAGTACCTATATCCTGGAGAATGAACTAAGAGAGCAACAAAAATATACTCACGAAATCCAAGTAGGTGAAAAGACAAGTAAGATGGTGGTAACCTTGGCCTGGACAGATCCGCCTGGTGTTGTAACGTATCAAAACTCAGATGAGAACTATAAAATAAATAATGGTGACCTGGTCAATGATTTAGATGTAGTGGTTAGAAAAGGGAAGGATACTTATTATCCGTGGAAGCTAAATAAGGATTTTAATGACCTTAGAGCGATCCAAGGAGTCAATGATGTAGATAATATTGAAAAGATAGAATTATACGATGTGCAGCCTGGAACCTATGTAATCGAGGTCACTCATAAAGGAAAATTAGATACAGGTAAACAAGAATATTCTCTAATTAGTACTGTAGGGGAGTTTGACGATTTACAAGAAAGTAAAGTAGAGACAAAGCAAGTGGTGAGGTTATGGCCTAATCCTGTGGTGGATCATCTATATGTATCTTTAGATAAGACATACAATGGCAAGGTGGTCGATATGAAGGTGTATGATATAAATGGACGTTTAGTACTAAGTAGTTCTGAGACTGTACAACAAGAAAAAGTGAGTATCAATATGGCAAGTCTTAATTCTAATATCTATGTAGTAGAGGTAAAAGCAGACAACCTCTCTAAGACTGTTCGAATCGCTAAAAGATAAGAAGATAGTAATATATAGTAAAAGCACGAAGGCGAACCTTCGTGCTTTTTTGTTTTTACTTCACTTATCGTAAAAACAAGTATTAGTAGGTCAAAGAAGTATTTCTTTTTGTCAAGTAATGGATGTCTGCCTTTTGGTAATTCTGAATATAAAATCGTATGGAAACTCAACTGGGTTGAGTGTTATCAAAATTACTAAAGGCATGCATTCCATCTTTATTTCAATATTCTAACGCTTTGTAATAGGTAAAGTAAAGAGTATAAGAACAATTATGAAAATTAGTTTTAATGATTAGAATATCATTTGATGTAAATTTAGTGTTTTAAGATATTTTTGTGTTAAAAAATATTTATAATTAAATGTTTTATAGTTAATAGTTTGTGTTTTTGTAATATTGTTTTGTTTATATCTGTTTTGGTAGGAGTATTCTTTTCTTAAGTCGGTATTCTTTAGAGATATTTCAGTTGTTTTTAGTATAAATCGTATAAGAATAGAATAGTTAATGTTTAGTGAATATTTTTTGAAATATTGTGGTATTTGATTTCATTTGTTGTGTACTTTTTATAAATAGAGGATATAGTTTGAATATTGCCTTGCTATCAAGTGGTATTTTGCCTTACTAACAAAATAATAGTTTGAAAGTAAAACAGTTAGCAATATGAAAAAGAAAGTAATTTTAGGGGCTTTTATACTGATGGCCTCTTTCGCTAGTGCTCAGACTAAAGTGAGTAGTACTAGTATCGGTATTAATCTGGGGGGATTAGTATCTCTAGTGTATGATGATGTGTCTACCTTAGGCTTAAAAGATAATCAGTGGAGAAAGATCAGAGAGTATCAGAGTGATTATGAAAGAAGATATAGTGATTGGGCTAGTGCTAAGCATTATAGAGAATATGAACTAGATCGCAAAAGAGAAGAGTTATACAAAGAAATCAGAATACAGATAGGTGATATCTTAACTGTAGAACAACGTGAGAAATGGAATACAGGTGACTACCATTATAAACATTATCACCCTTATGATCACAAGAGAGAGCATCACTACAGAAAAAGTAATAAGTATAAAAATAAACACAATAAAAAGTATAATCACAAGCATAGACACGATGATTGTGATTAGAGATTAAGGAGTCTGCTCTATATGGGGCAGACTCTTTTTTTATGCGCTAAGTAAGGGAAATTAGATATACAGATAACCGTTAAATCTTACGCAGGAGTAAACAAATAGCGATACCTATATAAAAGAGCAACTCTAATTTATAGAAAAAGTATTAGGCCTACAATTCAATAAAAAAGCAGTAGTTTATAGCACTCAAGTATTAGACTCTTCCTTTTTAAAAACAAGGAAAATTAGAGTTATACTAAAAGCTTATTTAAATTAAATACAGAAGTATTAATAAGATATATTAGATTATTCTTAACAATCAGTAAGTAATATAGACTCAAATAAAAATAGGTTTATTTTACTTTTTTTCTCTTTTAGCACTAAGTTATTATGTTATTATTCTTAATATGAGAATGTATGATTATCAAAAAAACATAATCCAAAATGGCTGTTTTTTTTGTGTTAAAAAAAGTATATAATCATGCTAATACGACGAAAAAATAGACCCAGAGTAGTTTTTGACTGTAAAAACAACAAAAAATCTATTGTAGAAAATGTAAAATCCCTACAAAGTGCAATAAATCACCTTGTGTGATTATAGGCAGTATGGCAAAAAGAATATTAGTTTGTGTTTGACAATATGTGATTTTTGTTTTTTAGAAGACTTACCAAACAGAGTTATTTATAATTTTTATAAATAGAGTTAATTTATTAATTAGTATTTATTTTTTGATATTAATTTTGTGTTTGTGTTGTTATTTTGTTTTTTCTGCTAAAAAATATACTTATTGTTAATAATAGTGTATTATTTGTAATTTTACAAAAGTTAGTTATGAAGAAGTAATTCATAAGAAAAAAGTAAAATTATGATTAAGAAAATTATTCCATTAACAGCACTTTTCTTCAGTGGTTATGTTACTGCTCAAGTTGGGGTTGGAACAAAAAAACCTGCAGATGCAACAATGTTAGATGTAACTGCTACTGATAAAGGGGTTTTATTACCTAGGGTAAATTTATTAAGTCAGACAGATAATACTACTGTAAAAGGAAAACTAATAGAAAGTTTGCTTGTTTATAACATAGGGTCGAGTAATTTAAAAGCTGGTTTTTATTATTGGTTTCAAAATAAGTGGACTCCATTATTGTCAGGAGCTACTTTTACAGATACCACTAATAAATCTTTTACAATTAGTGAGGATCAAGAAAGATTAGTTATTACAGATACTGAAAATAATAAAGTTGAACTAGAGATTAAGGATATCGCTAAGAACAGCGTATTTGTTACTAACCTTACAGAGAACAGTGAGTTTGTAACAAAACTTGTAGAGAACAAAGAGTTTATAACAAAAC